>NZ_JBUDXE010000022.1:0-56817 GCF_054956735.1 Ramlibacter sp. bp-362 | reverse complement strand
TGGGGTTCCCGGCGGTTTTTTTGCGGGGGTGTGTGGGTTTGTTGGTGGGGGGGGGGGGGGGGGGGGGGGGGGGGGGGGGCCCCCCCCCCCCCCCCCCCCCCCTCCCCCGGAGGGGGAGGGAGGAAGAATCAGTCGGCCAGCTCGTTGAGCGCCTTGGTGTAGCGGTTCGCGTGCGAGCGTTCCGCCTTCGCCAGGGTCTCGAACCAGTCGGCGATCTCGTCGAAGCCTTCCTGGCGCGCGGTCTTGGCCATGCCCGGGTACATGTCGGTGTACTCGTGGGTCTCGCCGGCGACGGCGGCCTTGAGGTTGTCGCGCGTGCCGCCGATCGGCAGGCCGGTGGCCGGGTCGCCGCACTGCTCCAGCCACTCCAGGTGGCCGTGGGCGTGGCCCGTCTCGCCTTCCGCCGTGGAGCGGAACAGGGCCGCCACGTCGTTCTGGCCTTCCACGTCGGCCTTGTTCGCGAAGTACAGGTAGCGGCGGTTGGCCTGGGACTCGCCCGCAAAGGCGGCCTTCAGGTTTTCTTCCGTCTTGGAGCCTTTGAGTGCTGCCATGGAGATCTCCTTCTGGTGAATGAAGAGGGGAAGCTCGTGCCCCGGCCGGGCCGGGGACGCTGCAAGCGTAATGAGCGCGGGGGGTGGCGTCTAATAGGGTTGCTCAATGCACTCCATTCCCAAGGGCTATTGACGCCGGGGTGTCGATAAATGGTCTTAAGCCCCGCGCCCGGCCGCCTTGGAGCAGCGAGAGCGTTACGGTATAGTAAATGCATTACGCATAGGTAAATACGGAGACTCCCATGGCCGCCGTTCTGAAGGACCCGGGCGCCCTGCCCGCCCCCGCCCCGATCCACCAGCTGCACCACTACGCCTACCGGGCGCGCGACGCCGAGGAGACGCGGCACTTCTACGAGGACATCCTCGGCCTGCCGCTGTACCACATCATCCAGAGCGACTACGTGCCGAGCACGGGCGAGTACTGCCCCTACACGCACTTCTTCTTCCGCCTGCAGGACGGCTCGTTCATCGCCTTCTTCGACCTCGGCGACGACCAGGCCTGCGAACCCTCGCCCAACACGCCCAAGTGGGTCAACCACATCTCCTTCCGCGTCGACTCGATCCAGGCGCTGCAGGACATGAAGGCCCGGCTGGAGGCGCACGGCATCGAAGTGCTGGGCGTGACCGACCACCACATCTTCCACAGCATCTACTTCTTCGACCCCAACGGCGTGCGCCTGGAGCTCACGGCCCAGCTCGCGGACGAGTTCCAGATGCTCGAGGAGAGCAAGACCGCCCATGCCCGCCTGAAGGAATGGACGGCGCGCAAGGAGCAGTGGCGCGCCGACCGCGCCGCGGGCAAGTCGGCCGCGCCGCTGAAACCGCAGCAGAACGACCGCCCGGAGTTCGTGAAGAAGTAAATTCAGGTTCGTCAGGAGGAGACAGACATGGCGGACCGCTACGCCGAGGTGGCCCACACCAACGGCTACGAATTCACGTCGGGCACCGGCTACCAGTTGCCCGAATATCCCTTCCGGAAGCCGCCGGAGGTCGCCTCCGGCCAGCCCGGCCACCACCCGGTCGTGATCGTCGGCGGCGGCTTGAGCGGCCTCACCGCCGCGTGCGCGCTGGCGCAGTTCGGCGTGCCGGCCGTGCTGCTGGACGAGGACAACACGGTGGGCGTGAAGGGCGCGTCCTCGCGCGGCATCTGCTACACGCAGAAGTCGCTGGAGATCTTCGAGCGCCTGGGCATCTACGAGCGCATCGCCGCCAAGGGCATCCAGTGGAGTGTGGGGCGCACCTTCGCCGGCGACGACGAGGTGTATTCCTTCGACCTGCGACAGCAGGGCGCCTTCAACCTCTCCACCCAGCCGCCCTTCATCAACATCCAGCAGTTCTACATCGAGGCCTTCCTCGTCGACCGCATCTACGAGCTGGGCCACGTCGACCTGCGCTGGCGCAACCGCGTCACCGACTTCCGGCAGGACGGCGAGGCCGCCACGCTGTCGGTGACCACGCCCGCCGGCGACTACGAACTGCGCGCCGACTACGTGATCGACGCGACGGGCTGCCACAGCCCCTTCCGCGAGTGGGCCGGCGCCTCCGTCACGGCGAAGAAGGGTTCGGACCGCTGGTGCATCGCCGACGTGCGCTTCAGCAAGCACCCGCCCGTGGAACGCCACACCTGGGTCGAGGCGCCGTTCAACGAGAACCGCGCCGTCTGGCAGCACCTGATGGCCGACAACGTCTGGCGCATCGACTATCAGATGCCGCCCGACTGCGATCCCGCCGAGGTGAGCCGAGAGGACGTCGTGCGCGAGCGGCTCACCCGCCAGTTCGGGCCGGACGCCGAGATCGAGATCGTCTGGGTGGGCCCCTATGCCTACCGCAGCGAATGCGTCGACTCCATGCGCCATGGCCGCGTGTTCCTGATGGGTGACGCCGCCAAGGTCGTGAGCCCCTTCGGCGCGCGCGGCGGCAACACGGGCATCGCGGATGCGGACAACCTCGCGTGGAAGCTCGCCGCCGTCCTGCAGGGGCGCGCCGCGCCGGCGCTGCTGGACAGCTACCACGAGGAGCGCCACGAGGCGGCGAAGCAGAACGTGCTGGTCACCAGCCGCACCACGCGCTTCCTGCGCCCCGCCAATGCCATGGAGAAGCTGTTCCGCGACGCGGCGCTCAGCCTGGCGCGCAAGCACGCCTTCGCCCGCCAGTTCGTCAACACCGGCCGCATGGCGGTGGCCAATCCCTATACCCGCTCCAGCGCCTGCGAGGCCACGGGCGGGCTCTCCGTGCAGAACGTCGCCTTCGCCTGGCCCGACGGCAGCCCGGGCACGGTCAACGACCTGCTGCGCTGGGCCGGCGGCAACCTGCTGGTGCTGGTCTTCGGCGCCACCTCGCCCGCCGCGCTGGCGCGGCTGCAGGGCCTGGCCGGGACGGCGCCGGTGCGCTGCGTGCAGGTACTGGGCCCCGACGACGCCCCCGGCGCCCTGGAGCACGTGCGCGATCCGCAGGGCCACCTGCAGGGCGCCTGCCACGTCTTCGGCCATGCCTGGGCGCTGGTGCGCCCCGACAGCTACGTGGCCGCCACGGGCGAGAGCGTCGACGCCTCGCTGGTGCATGCGGTCGGCCGCGCCCTGGGCGCGTCCCTGGAAGAGGAACCCACCGCATGAAGACCACCCTGAACCAGGTGGACGCCGACGCCTTCTACGAGCAGCTGCTGGACGCCCACGAAGGCCTCGACGAAAAGCAGTCCGCGCTGCTCAACGCCCGGCTGATCCTGCTGCTGGCCAACCAGGTCGGCGACCCCAAGGTGCTGAAGGACTGCGTGGAAGCCGCCCGGCAGCTGCCTGCGTGAACCTTAAAATCCCGGGGTGAGCACCGAACAACCCGGGCTGAACAGCCTTTCCAAGTCCTTCGAACCGGCCGCCCTCGAGGCGAAATGGGGCCCCCTGTGGGAACAGCGGGGCTATGCCCGCGCCGGCTGGCGCGGCACCGGCGAGGCGAAGCCGGGCGAGCCGTCCTTCGCGATCCAGCTGCCGCCGCCGAACGTGACGGGCACCCTGCACATGGGGCACGCGTTCAACCAGACCATCATGGACAGCCTGGCGCGCTACCACCGGATGCGCGGCTTCAACACGCTGTGGGTCCCCGGAACGGACCACGCCGGCATCGCCACGCAGATCGTCGTGGAGCGCCAGCTGCAGGAACAGGGCACGAGCCGGCACGACCTGGGCCGCGAGGCCTTCGTGCGCAAGGTCTGGGAGTGGAAGCAGAAGTCGGGCAACACCATCACCACGCAGATGCGCCGCATGGGCGACAGCGTGGACTGGTCGCACGAGTACTTCACGATGGACGAGAAGCTCTCGAAGATCGTGACGGAGACCTTCGTGGCGCTGTACCGGCAAGGCCTGATCTACCGCGGCAAGCGCCTGGTCAACTGGGACCCGGAGCTGAAGACGGCCGTGTCCGACCTGGAAGTGGAGAGCGAGGAGGAAGACGGCTTCCTCTGGCACATCCGCTATCCGCTGGCCGACGGTTCGGGCAGCCTCACCGTCGCGACGACGCGGCCGGAAACCATGCTGGGCGACACCGCCGTGATGGTGCATCCGGAGGACGAGCGCTACCAGCACCTGGTCGGCAGGAAGGTGAAGCTGCCGCTGACCGACCGCGAGATCCCCGTGATCGCCGACGAATACGTCGACAAGGCCTTCGGCACCGGCGTCGTGAAGGTCACGCCGGCGCACGACCCCAACGACTACGCCGTCGGCCAGCGCCACGGCCTGCCGATGATCGGCGTGCTGACGCTGGACGCGAAGATCAACGACAACGCGCCCGCTGCCTATCGCGGGCTGGACCGCTTCGACGCGCGCAAGAAGGTCGTGGCCGACCTCGAGGCGCAAGGCCTGCTCGTCGAGACGAAGAAGCACAAGCTGATGGTGCCGCGCTGCGCGCGCACGGGGCAGGTGGTGGAGCCCATGCTCACGGACCAGTGGTTCGTGGCCATGACCAAGGTGAGCGACCAGGACCCCACGGGCAAGTCGATCGCGCAGAAGGCCATCGACGCGGTGTCCAGCGGCGCGGTGCGCTTCGTGCCGGAGAACTGGGTCAACACCTACAACCAGTGGATGAACAACATCCAGGACTGGTGCATCTCGCGCCAGCTCTGGTGGGGCCACCAGATCCCGGCCTGGTACGACGAGGACGGCAACGTGTACGTCGCCCGCGACGAGGCCGACGCCCAGGCGCAGGCGCCGGGCAAGAAGCTCACGCGCGATCCCGACGTGCTGGACACCTGGTACTCGTCGGCGCTGGTGCCCTTCTCCACGCTCGGCTGGCCGGCGAAGACGCAGGACATGGACTTGTACCTGCCGTCCACCGTGCTCGTCACCGGCTACGACATCATCTTCTTCTGGGTCGCCCGGATGATCATGATGACGACGCACTTCACCGGCCAGGTGCCCTTCAGGCACGTCTACATCCACGGCCTGGTGCGCGACTCGCACGGCAAGAAGATGAGCAAGTCGGAAGGCAACGTGCTCGACCCGGTCGACCTGATCGACGGCATCGCGCTGCCGCCGCTGCTGGAGAAGCGCACGACCGGCCTGCGCAAGCCCGAGACCGCGCCGCAGGTGCGCAGGAACACCGAGAAGGAATTCCCGGAAGGCATCCCGGCCTACGGCGCCGATGCGCTGCGCTTCACCTTCGCGGCGCTCGCGACGCTGGGGCGCTCGATCAACTTCGATTCCAAGCGCTGCGAGGGCTACCGCAACTTCTGCAACAAGCTCTGGAACGCCACGCGCTTCGTGCTGATGAACTGCGAGGGCCAGGACCTCGCCGAGCAGGAGGCGACGCTCACGTCCGCGGACCGCTGGATCATCTCGCTGCTGCAGAAGGCGGAAGCCGAGGTCGCGCGCGGCTTCGAGGAATACCGCCTGGACAACGTCGCCAACGCGATCTACCAGTTCGTGTGGGACGAGTACTGCGACTGGTACCTCGAGATCGCCAAGGTGCAGATCCAGGCGGGCGACGCGGCGCAGCAGCGCGGCACGCGCCGCACGCTGATCCGCGTGCTGGAGGCGATCCTGCGCCTGGCCCATCCGGTCATCCCCTTCATCACCGAGGAGCTGTGGCAGAAGGTCGCGCCGGTGGCCGGCAAGACCGGCGAGTCGGTCAGCGTGGCGCCCTACCCCGTGTCGAATGCCGCGAACGTGAATGCCGAAGCCGAAGCCTGGATGGCGCGCCTGAAGTCCGTGGTGGACGCGTGCCGCAACCTGCGCGGCGAGATGAACGTGTCGCCCTCCACGCGCCTGCCGGCGTACGTGCTGGGTGACGCGGCGTTCATGCGCGAGGCGGCGCCGGTGCTGCAGGCGCTGGGCAAGCTGAGCGAAGTCCGCGTGTTCGACGACGAGGCCGCATGGGCGGCCGCGGCTAAGGCAGCGCCCGTGGCGGTGGTGGGGGATGCCCGCCTGTGCCTGTACATGGAGATCGACGTCGGGGCGGAAAAGGCGCGTCTTTCGAAGGAAGCCACGCGGCTGGAAGGCGAGCTCGCGAAGGCGAACGGCAAGCTGGCCAACCAGGCTTTCGTCGCGAAGGCGCCGGCGGCGGTGATCGAGCAGGAGCGCAAGCGGATCGCGGATTTCGGGGCGGCGCTGGAGAAGATCCGGGGGCAGTTGCAGCGGTTGGGGTGAAAGCTGGGGTTCGCTTCGCTCACCGCCAGCCTACCTGGGCGGGTGGGGGCAAGCGGTGGGGTTCGCGTCGCTCACCTCCCGCCGACCTGCGGTCGTCGCCACCCTACGCAGCTGGGGTTCGCTGCGCTCACCACCAGCCTACGGGGCCCGGATGTTGGCAGACGCCACCGGGGCCGCGACGCGGATGTCGGTCGGATGTTCGTAGGCTGGCGGCGGCCGCAGGCCGCCGGGCGGTGAGCCGCAGGCGAACCCCAGCAACGCAACGGCGGCCGCGACGCGGATATCGCCGCGGATGTTCGTAGGGTGGCGACGGCCGCAGGCCGCCGGTCGGTGAGCCGGAGGCGAACCCCACCGATGCCACTCCGGACCGTGACGCGGATGCGGGTGCGGATGTTCGTAGGGTGGCGGCGGCCGCAGGCCGCCGGACGGTGAGCCGAAGGCGAACCCCACCGATGCCACCCCGGACCGTGACGCGGATGCGGGTGCGGATGTTCGTAGGGTGGCGGCGGCCGCAGGCCGCCGGGCGGTGAGCCGAAGGCGAACCCCACCGATGCCACCCCGGACCGTGACGCGGATGCGGATGCGGATGTGCGTAGGGTGGCGGCGGCCGCAGGCCGCCGGGCGGTGAGCCGAAGGCGACCGAGCGCTGCTCATGCAGCGCGTAGTCTGGGGCGAAGGCGACAGCCGAACCCCAGTCACCCCACCGACTGCACCCGACCTCGTAGGCTGGCGGTGAGCCGCAGGCGAACCCCAGCACCCCCGCGAAACCTACCCCGCCGGCGGCAACGACGCCGGCTGGCTCTCCGGCGGCGCGATCGAATCGAGCCCCATCGACGCGCTGATGATCGAATCGAACCCCGAATGCCGCGGCGCGCTCAGCGTCTCGTGGATGCGTTGCGCCACATACCAGCTGGCCCGCACGCGCGACTCGCGCGTGTAGGAGCCCAGGCGCGGAGTCAGGAACAGGTTCCGCTGCTCGTGCAGCAGCGTGCCGCGCGCGGCGAAGCCGGACTCGGCGCCATCGAGCATCGCGGCCTCGATGCGCCCGTCGGCCAGCGCCCGCGCCAGCGCGTCGGCGTCGAACAGCGAGCTGCGCGTCGTGCCCACCCAGACCTGGCCGGGCTTGCAGTGCGCGAGCACCTTGTCGTTGAGGAACTGCTTGTAGCGCGAGGCGTACAGCACCTGCACCGTCACCGCGTCGGAATGCGCCATCAGCTCCTGCAGTCCCACGGGCTGGATGCGCAGCCGCTCCCACATGGAGGACGTGCGGTGCACCGCCGGGTCGTAGCCGATCAGGCGCGCGCCCAGCGCGTGCAGCATCTGCGCCAGCGCGTGCGCGGAGGGCGCGAGGCCCAGGATGCCGATCACGCTGCCGTGCAGTTCGCGCCCGAGCGTCGCGGGCGCGTGGCGCTCGCCCTTGAGCGAGGTGCCGATGCCGCGGCGGAACAGCAGCAGCAGGGAGGCCAGCACGTATTCCGCGTTGGAGCGCACATGCGCGTTGGCCGCCTGGATCACGCGGATGCGGCGGTCGCGGCAGGCCTCGAGGTCCATGTTGTCGGTGCCCA
The DNA here is from genome assembly GCF_054956735.1 of Ramlibacter sp. bp-362. NCBI lineage: Bacteria > Pseudomonadati > Pseudomonadota > Betaproteobacteria > Burkholderiales > Comamonadaceae > Ramlibacter > Ramlibacter sp. bp-362. Next base: position 49,071 of record NZ_JBUDXE010000022.1, on the reverse strand, counting down.
CGTGCATGCGCGCGAGCGCGCGCAGCACCGGCGCGAAATCGAGGAATTCGCGCGTGACCATCAGCTTGCGCGGCAGCACCAGCGCCTGCACGTTGTACAGGTGCTTGCGCAGTTCCGCGGGGTCCTGCGCCAGTTCCGGCCGGTAGGCCACCTGGTGCCGGGCTTCCAGCCAGGCCTGCGCGTCGGGGACCAGGCGCTCGAGCAGAAGGATTTCCAAGACGGGCTTTCTCGGGTTCACCGCGGGCATCGCTTCTTCAGCAAAATGTCCCGATCCGGTGCCTTGCGGCACACTCTAGCTACAACTTCACGGGCGGTCGATGAAAAAGTTCACACATGTTAACAAAGCTGTCTTCCCCGTCGCCGGCCTCGGCACCCGGTTCCTGCCCGCCACCAAGGCGCAGCCCAAGGAGATGCTGCCGATCGTCGACAAGCCCCTGATCCAGTACGCGGTGGAGGAGGCCTACGACGCGGGCATCCGCCACATGATCTTCGTCACGGGCCGCAACAAGCGCGCCATCGAGGACCACTTCGACACCGCCTACGAACTGGAAAGCGAGCTGGAGGCGGGCGGCAAGGAGGAACTGCTGGAGCTGGTGCGCACGCTGGCGCCCACCGACATGGACTGCTCCTACGTGCGCCAGCCGCGCTCGCTCGGCCTGGGCCACGCCGTGCTGTGCGCGCGGCACATCGTGCGCGACGACCCCTTCGCCGTGCTGCTGGCCGACGACCTGATGATCGGCCGCGAGGGCGGCCCCGGCGTGCTGGCGCAGATGGTCGAAGTGTTCCGGCAGGTGCAGAACTCGGTGCTGGCCGTGCAGGAAGTGCCGCTCGACCAGGTCAGGCGCTATGGCATCGTCGCCGGCACGCCGGCAGGCGAGCGTCTGGTGAAGGTCGAGGCCATGGTGGAGAAGCCCGCGCCCGAGCAGGCGCCCTCGCGCCTGGGCGTGGCCGGCCGCTACGTGCTCACGCCCGCGGTCTTCGACCGCATCGCGAACCAGCCCCGGGGCAGCGGCGGCGAGATCCAGCTCACCGACGGCATCGCGCAGCTGATCGCCACGGAGGGCGTGCACGCCTACCGCTACGAAGGCAAGCGCTACGACTGCGGCAGCAAGCAGGGCTTCCTGGAGGCCTCGGTCGAATTCGCGCTCAAGCACCCGGAAGTGGGCCCCGCCTTCCGCGACTACCTGCGCTCGCTCGACCTCTCTGCCTGAGCGCGGGCCTCAGTCGCTCGCGTGCGCCGGGTCGAACCCCGGCGAATCCAGCAACTCGATGCGTTGCATGCCGCGCCAGGTCTTGCCGGGCGCCAGCGCCACCGGCACGTGCACCACGGCGGCCTCGATGCACAGCATGCGCAGCCAGTCGTCCCGCGGCATGTCGCCCAGGCGCGCTGCCTTCTCCGGCCCGGGGTTCCACGTCACCGCGTCCGCGAACCCCTGGTGCACGATGCGCCGCGGCGGCATGCCGCCGCCCTCCAGGTGCAGCGGCCCGGGCACCGCGCGGTACATGCGGTCCACCTCGCCGGCGACGGTGAGCTCCGCCTCGGACTGCGTGTGCAGCGCGCCGCCGGCCGCCTGGTCCTCGTACTGCAGCCCCTGCAGCCCGCGCACGCGCGCCGTGCGCACGTCCTGCACCGCCAGGTAGGTGTGGATGGCGCCGGTGAACGCATAGGCCGTGCGCCCGGTGTTGGCCGCCTGCAGGTGCAGCTCCAGCCAGCCGGGCCCCAGGCGCACCACCAGCACGAGGCAGAAGGCCTGGTCCCACAGCGTGGAGGTCATGGCGGAGTCGAGCTGGAAGCGCGCCTCGGCCACCTGCGCGTGCGGCGTCGGCGGCGTCACCAGCTGCCAGCGGCGGTTGCGCGCGAAGCCGTGCTTGGGCAGCGGCCCGCGGTCGGAGAACTGGGGAAAGCAGATCGGCGCGCCGCCGCGCACCGAGTGGCCCGGCGCCGGATGCGACAGCGGGCTGTGGTAGACCTGCTCGTCCTCGCCGGCCGGCCGCCAAGACAGCAGCTGGCCGCCGTACAGGCTCACGGCCGCCTGGTCGCCCGACGCGTTGCGCACCGGGACCAGCAGGTCTTCGTCGTGGGAGGCGGCGGTGTGCACGTTCGCCCCGGTGCGTGGATCAGCGGCGGCGCAGCACGTGGATGAACTCGTCGCCCACCGTCTGCTGCTCCACCAGCTCGTTGCCGGTCTGCTTCGAGAAGGCCTGGAAGTCGCGCAGCGACCCGCCGTCGGTGGAGACCACCTTCAGCAGCTGCCCGCTCTGCATGTCGGTCAGCGCCTTCTTCGCCTTGAGGATGGGCAAGGGGCAGTTGAGCCCCCGGGTGTCGATTTCCTTGTCGATCTGCATCACTTCTCCTCGGCGGGCCGGGGGAACTCCATGTACTGCGGTTCCACGCCGCGGCCGCGCAGCCAGTCCGCGAGCGCGTGGCCCGTGCCCGCGGGCCAGCAGCGCACCTGGTCGTAGGCGAACAGGCGGTAGTCCACGAGCTCGGGCGACAGCTTCACCTCGCCTTCGCACTCCGCATGGTAGGCGATGATGACCTGGTTCATGCGCTGGAAGTCGTAGACCCCGATGAGGGAAAGGGAGCGCGCGCGCAGGCTCGTCTCCTCGGCGATCTCGCGGGCGATGCCGGCCTCGGGCGTCTCGCCGGCCTCCATGAAGCCGGTGATCAGCGCGTACATCTTGTGCGTCCAGGCGGCGTTGCGCGCGAGCAGGATGCGGTCGTGGTACTGCACCACGGCCGCCAGCACCGGCGTCGGGTTGTTCCAGTGGGTCCAGCCGCAGGCGGGGCAGCGCAGGCGCTGCTTCGTGCCGCCGTCCTCCTCCTGCGCGATCCACGCCAGCGGCGTGGCGCACTGCGGGCAGAAGCGGTAGTCGCTCATCGCGCCTGCGCGGTCCTCACGCGGGGAACACGCCGGTGGAGAGGTAGCGGTCGCCGCGGTCGCAGACCACGAAGACGATGGTGGCGTTCTCCACCCGCTGCGCGACCTGCTGCGCCACCCAGCAGGCGCCGGCGGCGGAGATGCCGCCGAAGATGCCTTCCTCGCGCGCGAGGCGACGGCACATGTCCTCGGCGTCCTCCTGGCTCACCGGCACGAGCTCGTCGACGGCGCTCGGGTCGTAGATCTTGGGCAGGTATTCCTCGGGCCACTTGCGGATGCCCGGAATGCGCGAGCCCGGGGCGGGTTCGGCGCCGACGATGCGCACCTGCGGGTTCTTCTCTCGCAGGTAGCGCGACACGCCGGTGATCGTGCCCGTGGTGCCCATCGCACTCACGAAGTGCGTGATGCGCCCGCCGGTCTGCTCCCAGATCTCGGGGCCGGTGGTCTCGTAGTGGATGCGCGGGTTGTCGGGGTTGGCGAACTGGTCGAGCACGCGGCCCTTGCCTTCGCGCTGCATGTTCTCGGCCAGGTCGCGCGCGTATTCCATGCCGCCGCTCTTGGGCGTGAGCAGCAGCTCGGCGCCGAAGGCCTTCATGGTCTGCGCGCGCTCGATCGAGAGGTCCTCCGGCATGATGAGCACCATGCGGTAGCCCTTGACGGCCGCCGCCATCGCGAGCGCGATGCCGGTGTTGCCGGAGGTGGCCTCGATGAGCGTGTCGCCGGGCTTGATCTCGCCGCGCTCCTCGGCGCGCGCGATCATCGAGAGCGCCGGCCGGTCCTTCACGGAGCCCGCCGGGTTGTTGCCCTCCAGTTTGCCCAGGATCACGTTGCCGCGGCGGGCGTTCTCCGCCGCGCCGATGCGCTGCAGCGCGACCAGCGGCGTCCTGCCGATGGTGTCCGCTATCGTCGGGTATTGCATGAACGTCACTGTGCCATAATTTCCAACCCCTCCTCTCCCCGCTGCCGGAGTGGCGAAATCGGTAGACGCAGCAGACTCAAAATCTGCCGGTGGCAACACCGTGCCGGTTCGATTCCGGCCTCCGGCACCAGCGCCCGCGTTTGCTCGGCTTTCCTGGAAGACAAGTACCGCAAGGTGCGTTTTCGTTTCCGCGAAGGCACCTCTGCAGCGTGGCTGCGCGCGCACCCTCACCCCGGCCCTCTCCCGCGAGCGGGAGAGGGAGAACTGCGCTGACTTGCTCCCTCTCCCGCTTGCGGGAGAGGGCGGGGGTGAGGGCCATCGCCCATCGATACGCATGAGTTCTCACCCAACGCGACATTGCAGATAGCCGAGTTGCTTTCCCCCGAATGGTCGCGCACACGCATGCGATTCGCGTGCGAGCGTTGCTTTTCGCGCCCCACGGCTTCGGATTCGCGACCTACACTCCAAACCCCGCGCGGCACCCGCGTTGCGCGGAACGTGCGTTGCAGGAGAGGGAACCCGGTGTTGTCTTCGCATTCCTCGCTGGCCATTGCCGCAACCATGCTCGTGTCCTTCGTGCTGGCACAGGCGCTCGTGTGGAGCACGCACAAGCATGGCCGCCTCGCGATGGACCTGCCGGGCGAGGTGCAGAAGTTCCATTCGCTTCCCACGCCGCGCGTCGGCGGCATCGGCATCTACATCTCCGTGACGGCCGCATGGCTCCTGCTCCCCGGCCTGCAGGAGAACGCGCTGCTCGCCACCGTGCTGCTCGCCGGGATGCCCGCGCTGATCGTGGGGCTCACCGAGGACGTGACGCGGCGCGTCAGCGTGCGCACGCGCCTGGTCGTGACGATGGCGAGCGGCGGCCTCGCGGCGCTGTGGACGGGCCTGGGCCTCACGCGGGTCGACATTCCGCTCGCCGACATGGTGCTGTCGTACTGGCCGGTCGCGGTGCTCTTCACGGCCTTCGCGGTCGGCGGCGTCGCCAACGCCATCAACATCATCGACGGCTTCCACGGCCTCGCGAGCGGCACGGTGATCATTTCCTCGATCGCCCTCTCGGCGATCGCACTGTCCTACGGCGACGTGCCGCTCGCCACCGTGGCGCTGGTGCTCGCCGCGTCGGTCGCCGGCTTCTGGCTGGTGAACTTCCCCTGGGGCAGGCTGTTCCTCGGCGACGGCGGCGCGTATTTCTCCGGCTTCGCGCTCGCGTGGCTGTCGGTGGAACTGCTGGCACGCCACCCGCAGGTGTCTCCCTGGGCGAGCGTCCTGCTCTGCGGCTACCCGACGATCGAGGTGCTCTACAGCGTCGTGCGCCGGAGCAAGCGGCGGCTGTCGCCGGGCCAGCCGGACCGCCACCATCTCCACAGCCTCGTGGCCACGCAGGTGGTGCAGCCGCGCCTGCGCATGCTGCAGCCGCCTTTCAGCAATGCGGCCGTCTCCGTGATCATGTGGGTGTGCGCCATCGTGCCGGTGGTGCCCGCCGTGCTGTACAGCAACCGGGGCGACCTCCTGCTGGCATGGCTCGCGCTGTGCGTGGGCGCGTACCACCTGGCGTACCAGCGCGTCGCGGCGACGGCCGGCGCGGCCAAGTTCGTGGAACAGCGGGTCGACGCGCACGGCTGACGCGAGCGCGCCAGCCCGCCGCGCTCAGCGGCCGTTCTTGACGGCGAATTCCTCCAGGTCGCGGCCCTGCTGCAGGGCCTGCACGACCCATTGCGGCTTGCGCCCGCGCCCGCCCGACCAGGTCTCGCCATTGGGGCCGCGGTACTTCACCACCGGCTTGGCGGCCGGCCTGGGCCGCCCGCTGCCGCCGGGGCCGCCGGGCCGGGCCAGTCCCAGGTCCGCCGCCGTCAGGCCATACAGCGCGATCTTCGCCTTGACATCGGCAATGGCGTCCGCGATTTCCTGCTCGCGCATCCGCTCGGCTTCGGCCATCAGCTTTTCGGCCTGCTCTTTCAATTCGAGATAAGTCGCCACGGAGATTCCTTGGATGGGATGCGGCGGATTATGCAGAAAAGCCGGCCGGGCCCCGTCGCCGACGGCCGGGCGCGGGCATGGATCGCACGCTTGCGGCACCCCGGCGTTTGACGCATTCTTTCGGCCCAACTCCTGGGGATCGCCATGTCCCTCCTGTCCTCGGCGCGCCGCGTCGCCGGCGCCCTGGCCTTCGCCGCGCTCTGGAGCGCTCCCGTGCACGCGGCGGACCCGCCTGGCGGCGGCGACCTCGAGGCGGTGACGCGGGCACTGCAGGCCGCGATCCTCGCCGAGATGCAGCAGACGGGCAGCACGCGCTCAGGGCGAGAAGGTCGAGACGCTGGAAGGCTTCTACAAGAAGCTGTGGGCGCGGGGCGACCCCGAGAGCGAGGTGCGGCTCACCGTGCTGCACGGCGCGGACATCGTGCAGGTGACGGTGAAGGCGACGGACCGCATGAAAACCCTGCGTCCGCCGGCGGGCATCTAGCGGGCGGTCCCGCCAGGGTTGTCCAGTCTGCTCCGGCTTCGTCCGACAGCGCCTCCGGATAAAACCTGACAGGGAGCCGCGCCGCAGTCCTTAGCCTTGGCACTCGACGCAGAAAGCGGGGGATGGGCATGACGGCGGAATCTCCAGGCACGCAGCAAGGGCCCTCGGGCTTCGCCCGGTGGTGGCCGTGGCTGCAGGTCGCGGCCATCGCGCTCCTGCTGCTGCTGCTGTCCGAGCTCGTCTGGCTCTGGCAGACCTGGCCCGTGCGCGAACTGCTGCAGCCGGCCGCCACCACGGGGCGGCCATGACGGCGGCACGCCTGCGGCAGGCCCTCGCCTCGCGCAACTGGCCGCTGATGGCCGCGTGCGCGCTGCTGGCCGCCTGGGGCATCGGCATCCTGGTGGCGGCGGTGCAGCTCGATGGCTGGCGCCAGGAACTCACCCGCACGCTGGTGCAGCTCAATGCCGACGCGCGCTTCCGCGCCCGCGCGCACGACCGCGAGTCGGTGGACCCGGAGTGGTACCGGCGCAAGGCGCTCGCGCTGCTCTCCGCCAGCGAGCGCCTGCAGCAGGACGCCGCCTGGAGCCTGTTCATCCCCGGCTCCTGGGGCCGCTTCGACGCGCTGGAGGAACAACTGCAGGCCCGCCTGGAAAGCGAGTTCAGCGACATCGTGGTGGAGACCGTCCGGCGCGAGCTCTACGCGCGCGCGAGCCGGCTCACGGGCGTGCCGCTGGTGCGCGGCTCGGGCGAGCTGCAGGGCGGCGTGGACTGCCAGTCGCCGCTGCCGCAGAACCTGGAGCGGCGCCTCACCTCCTCGGCCGAGGACCTGCCCGAGTTCGCCGCTGCGGCCGATTACGTCGTCTCCGTGCAGCAGCTGGACGAGGCGGTGCAGTCCTTCCTGTCGCTTCACTACAGCGGCGGCGAGCCCGAGCAGCTGCGCCGCCTCGTCGCGTACACGCTGGGCCGCCAGTTGCCCGGCCGGCTCGCCGGCGCCGTGCGCATGTTCCAGGCGAGCGACGAAGTCACCGTGCAGCCGGCGCTGATGCAGGCGCGCCTGCAGTGGGCGACGCGCTGCGCGCTGATGAAGGCGATGGGCGCGCTGCACACGCGCCTGCTGAACACCAACGACCTGTTCGCGCTGGAGCAGGGGCTGGTGGAGCGCAGCGCAGGCCTGTTCGAGGCTTCGACCCGCGCCGGCCCCTTCGACCGCACGCTCGAGCGCTATCGCGCGGTGCACGCCCTGCTGGACGACCAGGACGCGCTGCTGGCCAAGGGCCGCAACGAATGGATGCGGCAGGCCACGCTGCAACTGGGCGGCGCCTACCAGCAGGTGCTCAAGCGCATCGCCCAGACGCGCCTGCTCGGGCCGGAAGCGCTCGACCAGTTGCAGCAGCAGTCCGGCGCCGCCTTCGCCGAGTTCCGCCGGCAGTTCCAGCTCGCCTTCGGCACGCGCGACGACCCGGGCATCGTCTGGGTCGACGAGGAGCAGCGTTTCGCGCTGTCGCCGGACCGCACGGCGCTGCGCAAGGGCCTGGACGCGCTGCTGAAGACCTCGTTCATGGCCGACGCGGCCGCGGCGCAGGCCGCCGGCCGGGACACGCCCAGCCTCTCGCGCGTGCTGCAGGACGCGCGGGCGCTGGCGCAGGAGCGCGAGCGCGTGCGCGCCGAGATCCTTCCGGTCTTTCCCGCGGGCGCCCAGCCGGCGGTCGCGCGCGTGATCGACGCGCGCGTGTCCGAACTGATCTACCAGCGCGCCTATCGCACGCTGAAGGCGGCGCTGCCGCCGGAGCCGAACACGCCGCTGGACCCGGCGGCCTTCCGGCAGCACCGCGCGCAGGTGCTGGCGCTGCAGGCGGTGCTGAAGGACACGGGCGGCGCCGGCTTCGGCGAGCGGCTGGTCGCCACGCTCGACGGCGAGCTGCTGCGCCGGCTCGCGCTGCTGCAGGAGGAGTGGGAGCGCCAGCCGCTGCAGTCCGCGCGCGACTTCGCGTGGTGGCACGGCGAGCCGCTGCCGCTCGCGCAGTTGCTGGGCGCCGGCGAGGCCGGCCCGGTGGTGCCCGCCTTCAGCCGCACGGCGGTGCGTCTCGAGCTGCTGGTGCAGCAGGCCCGCTCGCTGCTGGACCTGGGCAGCCCCGCCCTGCCGAACGATCCGGCCGCCGCGCGCTGGTTGCAGCTGCAGTCGGAACTGGAACGCTACACGGCGCGCTCCTCCAACAGCAGCCTGCTGCGGCTGGAACGCTACGTGTCGGCGCTGGGCGCCGACCTCAAGCGCGACAACTGCACCGAACGGCTCGCGGCGAACGCGCCCGCGCCGGCGTACGACGATGCGATCGCGCAGCGGCACGTGCAGTTGCACCAGGCGCTGGCGAAGCGGTGCGAGGAGTTGCGGGCCGAGGCGGTGACGCCGGCGCCGACGATGGCGCAGTGAGGGGGTGGGGCGGTGGGGTTCGCTGCGCTCACCGCCACCCTACGAAGGCTGGTTGGTGGAATGCGTTGCTGGGGTTCGCTGCGCTCACCGCCAGCCTACGAAGGCCCGTACACCACGATCCGCGGCAAGGTATCCGTAGGCTGGCGGTGAGCGCAGCGAACCCCAGCTCACGACCCGTAGGGTGGCGGTGAGCGCAGCGAACCCCACCGCCCCTACGGGCGCAAGCCCTTGTCCACCGTCGGATAGCGAAGGCGCAAGCCAAGCTCCTTCTTCAAGCGCGTGTTGTCGAGACGCCGCGACTCCCCCATGAACGACAGCAGCATCAGCGGCAACTGCTCCTGCGCCACGCTGCGCGCCACGCGCGGCGGACGCGGCAGGCCGTAGAGGTTCGCCGCCAGGTCGAAGTAGTCGCCCATCTTCAGTTCGCTGTCGTCGCTCGCGTTGTAGGCGCGCTGGGGCCGCCCGCGCCACAGCGCCGCGATCAGCGCGCGCGCGAGGTCGTCGGCGTGCACGTGGTTGGTGTAGACGTCGTCCTCGCGCGCCAGCACCGGCGTGCCCTTCAGCAGCCGCTCGCGCGGTGTACCTCCGGGACGATCGGGCGCGTAGATGCCCGGGATGCGCAGCACGCTGGCGCGCACGCCGCTCGCGCGGCCAAAGAAGCGCACCTGCCGCTCCGCATCGGCGCGCCGCTGCGCCCGGGGCGTGCGCGGGGAAAGCGGGCGCGTCTCCGCCACCCGCTCTCCCCCGCAGTCGCCGTACACGCCGCTCGTGGAGGCATACACCAGCGCCCGCGGCGGCGTGCGCAGGGCGAGCGCGCGCAGCAGGGCCTGCGTGCGCCGGTCGCGCCACCACTGTTCCTGCGGGTCGCCGGGCGGCGGCGCGAGGTGCAGCACGGCCTCGCCGAGCGCGGCCAGCCGCGCCAGCGTCGCGGGCGCATCGAGGTTGCCCACCAGCGGGACGATGCCGCGCGCGCGCAGGAGCGGCACGCGCTGCGGGTCGCTGGTGAGCGCGAGCACGCGCACGCGCGGCGGCAGCGCCCGCGCGACGCGCAGTCCGACGTCGCCGCAGCCGGCGATGAGCACGCGCAGCCGGCGGAAGCGGCCGGGCAAGGCGCCGAGGGGGTTTTGGTTTGAAGGCAAAATCGCTTGGAACGAGAACTCGAGAGGATAACCAAAGCATGACTGCCGCCTCGGCCGGCGCCGGCCCCTTCCAGATCACCGTGCAGCCCAGTGGACGCACGTTCACGACGGAGCCGGGCGAAGCCATCCTCGCGGCCGCGATCCGCCAGGGCATCGGCATGCCCTATGGCTGCAAGGACGGCGCCTGCGGCTCCTGCAAGTGCCGGAAGCTCGAAGGCACCGTGGTGCACGGCCCGCACCAGAGCAAGGCCCTGTCGCCGGAGGAAGAGGCCGCCGGCCTGGTGCTCACCTGCCAGGCCGTGCCGCAGACCGACGTCGTGCTGGAGTCGCGCCAGGTCACCGACGAGAGCGCCTTCCCGGTGCGCAAGATGCCCTCGCGCGTGAGCTCGCTCGAGAAGGTGTCGCACGACGTCATGGTGGTGAAGCTGCAGCTGCCGGCCAACGACACGCTGCGCTACCACGCGGGCCAGTACATCGAATTCATCCTGCGCGACGGCGCGCGGCGCAGCTACTCCATGGCCAACGCGCCGCACAACGGCCCCGGCGTCGAACTGCACATCCGCCACATGCCCGGCGGCAAGTTCACCGACCACGTGTTCACGGCCATGAAGGAGAAGGAGATCCTGCGCGTGGAAGGCCCCTTCGGCAGCTTCTACCTGCGCGAGGACTCCGACAAGCCGATGATCCTGCTCGCCTCGGGCACGGGCTTCGCGCCGATCAAGGCGCTGATCGAGCACCTGCAGTTCAAGGGCATCCAGCGCGAGGCCACGCTCTACTGGGGCGGCCGCCGCCCGTCCGACCTCTACATGGATGCATGGGTGCGCGAACGCATGGCCGAGCTGCCGGGCCTCAAGTACGTGCCGGTGATCTCCAACGCATTGCCGGAAGACAACTGGACCGGACGCACCGGCTTCGTCCACAAGGCCGTGATGGAAGACTTCCCCGATCTCTCGGGCCACGAGGTCTACGCCTGCGGCGCGCCCATCGTCGTGGACTCCGCGCGCGCGGAGTACGCGGCGCAATGCAAGCTGCCGCCGGAAAGTTTTTTTGCCGACTCGTTCACCAGCGAGGCGGACAAACACGGATCCTGAGCGCAAAGCCCACTCAAAACCCGATGACTTCCCTAGAATCCGCTTTCTTTTCGCGGAGGGAAGCATGTCTCCGAACACGCATCGCCATGTGCTCATGGCCGCGTTGCTGCTCGCGTCGACAGCAGTCCTGGGCCAGTCCGCAACCGAAGTCAGCTCGACAACGCAGGTGCCCCAGGCAGGCACCGGCGTGTTCCGCCCGCTGGGCGCCGCGCCCGAAGACGCGGCGAAACCCTCGCAATCCCCGCAGCAGCCGACGCCCGTCTTCAGCATCGGCAAGGAATACCGCGTCGGCCCGAACGACCTGCTCGACATCGAGGTGCTCGACCTCGAGAACGGCAAGCGAACGGTCCGGGTGAATGCCGCGGGCTACGTCACGCTGCCGCTGATCGGCGCGGTGACGGTCGCCGGCCTCACGCAACAGGAAATCGAGACGCACGTCGCCAGCCTCTATGGCGAGAAGTACCTGCAGAACCCGCAGGTGTCGGTCTTCATCAAGGAGTTCACCACCGAGCGGATCACCGTGGACGGCGCCGTCGCCAAGCCCGGGATCTATCCGCTCGTCGGCCAGATGACGTTGCTGCGCGCGCTCGCGCTCGCCGGCGGCTTCGGCCAGATCGCGGATGCGCAGAAGGTCAAGCTCTTCCGTCAGGGCGACAACGGGCAGCGGCAGGTCGCGACCTTCGACGTGGATCGCATCCGCGCCGGCAAGGACCCCGATCCGCCCGTGCTCGGCGATGACCTGATCGTGGTGCAAAGGGACTCCGCGCGCGCGGTGTTCAAGGACTCGATCTTCCGGGACATCGTCGATTCGATCAACCCGTTCTCCGTGTTTACGCGCTAAGCTCCAACGCCTCGCCGGAGGGCGCGAACGATCAAGGCACGCAGTCACCATGTCCGCTTCCGAACTCTCGCGCGACGACGCATCCGCGTTCAGCGCTCCTGCCGCCAACGAAGTGGCGGTCCGCCAGCCGTACCAGTTGCAAGCGGGCCTGCTCGCGCGGCCGGAGGAAGAACAGCAGGCGGACGACTCGCTCACGCTGACCGACCTCGGCCGCATCATCCTCAAGCACAAGTGGACGCTGCTCATCGTCATCGGCCTGGCGTGCATCGCCGCCACGGTGCGCACCTTCCTCAGCACGCCCATCTACCGCTCCACGGTCGTGCTGCAGATCGACAAGGCGAGTCCGCGCGTGGTGCGCTTCGAGAACGACCCGGAACAGGAACGGCTGGGCACCGACGACGCGATCTCCATGCGCACGCAGCAGGAGCTCCTCAAGAGCCGCTCGCTCGCCGAGCGCGTGATCGACGAACTGGGCCTCGACCGCTCCGCCTCCGCCGAACCGGCGCCGGTGGTGGCGTCCGATGCTTCCGGCCTGGGCCAGGAAGGCGAGGCCGAGGGCGAGGACGCGAAGCCCGATTACCTCGATCGCCTCATCGCCGGCTACCGGAAGATGACGAGCCCCAGCACCAGCAGCCAGGAGGTCCTCGGGCGCGAAGCCGTCGTCAAGCGTTTCCTCGAATCGCTCACCATCGAACCGGTGCGCAGTTCGCGGCTGGTCAAGGTCCATGTCGAGAACACCAATCCGGCGCTGGCGGCGCGCATCGCCAACGCGACGGTGCAGGCCTTCATCGCGATGGGCATCGAGCGGCGGGTCGAAGCCTCCTCCTACGCGAAGAACTTCCTGGAAGACCAGATCAAGCAGATGAAGGCGCGCCTGGAGGAGTCGGAGCGCCGGCTCAACAGCTACGCGCAGTCCAAGAAGATCCTGACGCTCGACGACAAGACCAGCGCGGTCAGCATGACCTACACCGACTTCGCCACGGCGCTCGCCAAGGCGGAGCAGGAGCGCATCCGCGCCGAATCCGTGTACGAGGAAATGAAGCGCAACCCGGAAGCGTCGACGGCTGTGGTGGAGAACAAGACCATCCAGGCCTACAAGGAGCGCCGCGCCAGGCTGCAGATCGAGTACCAGGAGAACCTGCGCACCTACAAGCCCGAGTTCCCGAAGATGCTGCAGCTGAAGGCGCAGATCGCGGAAATCCAGGACCAGATCAACCGCGAGATCGCCAACGTCGCCGGCAGCCTGAAGGCCGCGCGCGACGCCGCGGTCGCCGAGGAAAACGCGCTGCGCCAGAAGGTGAGCCAGACGCGCAGGGAGGTGCTCAACACGCAGGAGCAGAGCATCGACATGAACCTCCTGAAGCGGGAGGTGGACACCAACCGCCAGCTCTACGACAACCTGCTGCAACGCTTCAAGGAGCTCGGCGTCTCGGGCAACATCGTCACCAACAACGTCTCGGTCGTCGACGCCGCCGAACCCTCGCTGTTCCCGTTCAAGCCCAACCTGCTGACCAACCTGCTCGTGGGGATCGTGGCGGGCATGCTGCTCGGGGCCGCCATCGTCGTCACGCTGGAAGTGATGGACGATTCCATCAAGTACCCGGACGAGGTCGAGCGCATCCTGGGGCTGCCGCTCATGGGCGTCATCCCCAAGATCAACCGCAAGCGCTCCAACACCAAGCCGGTCGCGATGGAAGTCCACGACGACCCGCGCTCCACGGTGGCGGAAGCCTACCGCTCCGTGCGCACGGCGCTGCAGTTCTCCACGGCCGAAGGCGCGCCCAAGCGGCTGGTGGTGACCAGCACCACGCGCAACGAAGGCAAGAGCACGACGTCGCTCGCCCTCGCGATCAACTTCGCGCAGATGGGCCAGCGCGTGCTGCTGATCGACGCCGACATGCGCAACCCCACCATCCACAAGCTGCTGGGGATGTCCAACGACTTCGGCCTGTCGAACCTGCTGTCCAGCGACAACCGCGGCGACAAGATGATCACGCCGACGGCGATCCCCAACCTGTCGGTGCTCACGGCCGGCCCGGTGCCGCCGAACCCGGTGGACCTGCTCACGGGCCCGAAGCTGCTGCTGCTGCTCAACATCACCGCCGCGCTGGGCATCGACTACGTGATCGTCGATGCGCCGCCGATGCTCGGCCTGGCCGACGCCGTGGTGCTGGGCAACCAGCTGCAGAACGTGCTGTACGTCGTGCAGGCGAGCAGCACCCGCAAGGCGCAGATCAAGAGCGCGCTGCGGCGCCTGCGCCAGGGCGGCCTGGTGCCGCGTGGCGTGGTGCTCACGCAGACGCTGCAGCATGCGCTGCCGGAGGATTACGGCTCCTATTACGGCTACGGCGCGGACGACGCCAACCCCGCGCTGACGCGGGCGACGTAGCCCCGGGCCGCCATGAGGGACGCAGGGTCGGCAAGCCCCTCCGTCGCGTCACTGCATGGCGCGCTCCTGGACTATTTCAGCGCGCCGGGCAAGTACCAGCTCTCGCTGCGCCAGCCCGCGGCCCTGTTCGCGTCGATGCGCGAGATCCTGCAGATCGCCGCGGGGCGCGGCCCGCATGCGGATGGCGCCGATGCCGACCGCCTGCAGGAGGCAGCGATCTTCTTCGTGCGCGCGGCCCTGCTCCATCCCGGAGCCGACCACTATGGCGTGCTGGGCCTGTCCGCCGGCGCGAGTGCCGCCGAGCTGAAGGAACGCTACCGGCTGCTCATGCGCCTGACGCACCCCGATTTCGCCACCGCGGGCGCGAACCCGTGGCCGCCCGACGCGGCGATGCGCGTGAACCGCGCGTATGAAGTCCTTTCCTCGCCGGTGCTGCGCCGCGAATACGACGACCAGCGCGCCGCGCTGGATGCCAAGCGCGTGCAGCCGGCTCCCGCGCCGAAGCCAAGGCGCGCGGCATGGCAGCCGCGCCCGCGGCTTCGGCCTCACGTCAAGGCGGCGCCCGCGCGGCCCCTGCGCATCAGCAGGAAGGCCGCCTGGGCCGCCGGCGCGGCGCTCACGGCGGCCGGCGTGCTGATCCTGCTGCCCACGCAGGAGCCCGAACACCTGGTGCAGCGCGCGCGGATTCCGGCCGCGCCGGCGACGCCGGAGCGCGTGGCGACGGTGCAGCAGGTCGTGCCTCCTGCACCCGCTGCGCCGCCGGCTGCTGCACCTGCCCCTGCACCGGCCCCCGCGCTCGCTCCTGCCGCGGCGCCTGCCGTCGCTCTCGCGCCAGCTCCCGCCCCGGCTCCCGCACCAGCGCCTGCGCTCGCGCCGGCGCCGCCGCCAGTGCCCGCAGCGGTTGCGCAGCCGACGCCTCCGGCGCCGGCGCGAGCGACCACGCCACCACGCGCGCAGGTCACGGCTGCAGCATCCGCGCCCGCGCCCGCGCCCGCGCCTGCTCCCGCGCCTGCGCCCGCGCCACCGCCGGCCGTAGCACCCGTCGTCGTCACCGCACGCGCTCCCGTCGCCGCGCCGGCGCCCGTTTCCGCGCCTGCCACCGTCACCGTCGCCGCACCGGTCGCCGCCGCCGTCCCCAGCCCCACGCTCAGCGACGCGCAGCCGCTGCTCACGCAATTGCTGCAAAGGCTGGAAAGCGGCAGCGCCGACCAGGTGCTCCTGCTGCTGGAGCGCGACGCGCGCCAGGCGCCGGGCGCCCAGGCGCTCTCGCGCCAGTACGACCAGCTGGTGCGCGGCGCGCGCCCCGTGCGGCTCGCGCAGGTCGAGTTCAAGGGCGAGCCGCACGACGGCGTGCTGCTGGTCACCGGCCGCGTGTGGCTGCACGCGGGCGAACCCACCATCGGCGCGCGCGGACAGCGCCTGCTCGTCCGCGCGGAATTCGCATCACGCGGCGGCAAGGTCCGCCTCACTTCATTGAGCGGGGCCCCGGATTGAGCGCAGACAAGACTTCCCTCCCGATCGGGCGCTGGTTGCTCACGCTCGGCGGAGCGGCCGCGGCCGCGGCCCTCTTCTCCACCGCGGTGGCCGTGCACCTGCGCAACGCGTGCACGGAGATGGACACGCCCTACCTGCCGCTGTGCCCGGCCGCACCCGATGATCCCCAGGTGCTGAGCGCGGCATTGCGCGAGCGCATCGCGCGCAACCCGGGCGATTCGACGGCGTGGACGCGCCTGCTCGTCACGAACCCGCAGCGCGACGATGGCGTGCTGCACGCGGCCGTGGTCGTGGCGCCGCACAACCACAACGTCGCGCGCCTGCAGGCCGCGCAGGCGCTCGAGTCGGGGCAGCTGTCCGAAGGCGTCGCGCTGCTCGTCGAGATCCTGCGTCACCGCTCCTCGCCCGACGCGGCCGCAGTGCTCGCGCAACTCGCCACTTCCGACGAAGGCATGCAACTGCTGCGGCCCTACCTCGCGCACTCGGGCAAGTGGCTGCCGCAGGTCCTCTCGGCCAGCTATGCGCTGAAGGTGCCGCCCGGCGACGTCCTCTCGCTCGTCGCGGAAGCGGTCGAAAAAGGCGGCGGACTGCCCGATGCCCCGCGCCGCAACTACATGCGCAAGCTGAAGGAAACCGGTGCGTGGCTCGATGCCTACGGCCTGTGGCTCGCGCAGCAGAAGCAGCAGGTTCCGCTGCTGTACAACGGGAATTTCGACAAGCCCTTCCAGCCCGACGGTTTCGACTGGGAGTTCGCGAAGGTGCCGCGCAGCCGTGCCGGCGTGGTGTTCCGACAGGAGGCGGTCGCACGACGCGGCCTCGTGGTGGGCCTGGAGTTCACGGGCCGCAGCTTCAAGTTGCCGGTGATTCGCCAGTACGTCTTCGTGGCGCCCGGAACCTACCACCTGGAAGGCCAGTACCGCGCGACGAAGATGCGTTCGGAAGAAGGCCTCGCATGGGTCGCGCAGTGCATGGGCGGCCGCCGCGCACTCGCCGGACGCTCCGATGCGTTGACCGACACCGGCGGCGTGTGGAAGCCCGTCGCGTTCGACTTCACCGTGCCGCCGGACTGCGGCGCGGTCGTGAGTGTCCAGCTCGAAACTGCTGTCCAGTACGAAGCGAAAACAGGCATCAAGGGACGCGTTGCATTCGATGGTTTCACTCTCACGCCATCCGTATCTTCTCCTTGAAAAATCCACACCACCGCGCGCAAACGCGGTGCTATATTGCACCGGCCCTTCACCCTGCGGAGCACCTCCATGACCTTGAACAAACTGCTTGTTGCCTTGCCCATTGTCCTCGCCGGAACCGCGTTCGCGCAGGCGCCACTGGGCACCGTCTCGAACGTGCAAGGCGTCGTCACCGCGACGCAAGGCGCCACCGGCGTGACCGTCACGCCCGGCACCGCGATCACGAACGGAATGCGCTTCGTCACGACGTCGCGTGGCTCCGTCACGCTGCGCCTGAACAGCGGTTGCACCGTCACCGTTCCCGCCGGCCATGGCGTCACGGTGCTGCAAAGCATGTCGTGCCAGCAACTCGCAGCCGCCGTGCAACCGGTCGTGCCGGTCGCGGCCACGGGGCCCGTCGGTCCCGCACCTGGCGTCATCAATGGTGCCGTGGCGCTGGGCGCCGCCGCCATCGCCGCGGGCGTGATCCACACCCTGAACGAGGATGACGACAACGACAGGGAACTCAGTGCGCGCTGAGCGCATCACCGGCGAGTTCGCCACGCAAGACACGGGGCCCGTCGGCCCCGTGGCTGTTTCTGCCTTGCTGTTCCTGCTGGCGGTATCGCCCCTCATGCGCGGTGGCAACCGGAACGTCGCGTTGATCGTGCTCGAAGGCGCGGCGCTCGCGTTCCTCGTCGCCCTGCTCGCGAACGCGCAGCGGCCCGCCGTGCGCGTGTCGGTGCGCACGCTCGCCATCGCATTCCTGGTGTCCAGCCCGCTGTGGCTGTCCATCGTGTACCTGCTTCCGGTCCCGATGGGACTCTGGGAGTCCACGCCCGGCCGGGGCATCTATCCCGAACTGCTCTCCGCGGCCGGCCTCTCGGGGATCCACGCGCTTCCCCTGTCGCTCGTGCCGGACGCCACCGCGGCGTCGCTGCTGGCGGGCATCCCGATCGCGGCCGCGTTCCTCGCGGGCATCTTGCTGCGACTCCCTCAACTCAAGACGGTGCTGGCCGCGCTCGTCGCACTCGCGTTCCTGCAGGTGGCGATGGGTTTGCTGCAGGTCGCCGGAGGCTCCGCGTCGTCCTTCTATTTCGGTGGCCAGGGCGGCCGCCCGTTCGGGACCTTCGCGAACCCGAACCACTTCGCGAACTACCTGGCGATGGCGCTGGCCGCCTACATCTGGCTCGCGTGGACCTTCCTCGGCAATCGCCGCCGCGCCTGGGATCGCACCGAAGCTTCGCATGCGCGCGCGGTGGCGCTGTGGAGCGCCGGTGCGCTGGTGCTCGTCACGGGCATCCTCATGTCGCGCTCGCGCGGCGCCGCGCTCGCGGGGCTGCCCGCCGCCATGTGCGCATTCGCCATCGCGGTCACCGAAGGCCGCCGCGCGCGCTCCTGGCGGGGCGGACTGTTCATGGCCGGCGCCGCCGTCGTCGCGGCCGTGGCACTGGTCGGCTTCGACTTCGTCGCATCGCGCTTCACCGAAGAGTCCGTGAGCGATGCGGCATCCGTGCGCAGCCTGCTCGCGGCCAGCAGCTTCGAGGCCGCCGCGGAGTTCTGGCCCTGGGGCGCGGGCTGGGGCACGTACGCGGGCGTGTACCCGCGCTTCCAGCCGGCCAGCATCGTCGGCGTCGCGATCTACGCCCACCAGGACTACGCCCAACTCCTCTTCGAAGGCGGCATCTTCGCCGTGCTGCTTGCACTCGCCTTCACCGGCCTGGCCGCCACCCGCGCCGTGCAACTCGTGCGCTCCGCGCGCAAGCACGGCCGCCTGCGCCGCGACGAAATGGCCAGCGCGCTGTGCGGCGTGGGCCTGCTCGGCTTCCTCCTGCACTCGGTCGTGGAGTTCAACATGCACATCCCGGCGAACGCCATCGTCGCGGCCCTGCTCGCGGGTGCGTACCTGCGGCCGCTGGAGCGCCCCGAAAGCGAGCAGGCTTCCCAATGATCGACCTGCACTGCCACATCCTCCCCGGCATCGACGACGGCTCGCGCAGCCTCGAGATGTCGCTCGCGATGGCGCGCATGGCGGTGGACGACGGCATCACCATGACCGCCTGCACGCCGCACATCTACCCCGGCCTGTACATGAACGACACGGCGGGCATCACCGCCGCGCGCGACGCGCTGCAGGCGGCGCTCGACGAGCACGGCATCCCGCTGCAGCTGACCATCGGCGCCGACGTGCACCTGGTGCCCGGGCTGCTCGACGGCCTGCGGGCCGGCTCGGTGCCCTGCCTGCACCACACGCGCTACCTGCTGCTGGAGCCGGCGCACCACGTCGCGCCGCCGCACTTCGCCGAATCGGTGTTCCGGCTGGTGGTGGAAGGCTACGTGCCGGTGATCACGCACCCGGAGCGGCTCACCTGGGTCGAGGACCACTACCCCGTGTTCGCCGAGCTCGTGAAGCAGGGCGCATGGATGCAGGTGACGGCCGCATCGCTCACGGGCACCTTCGGCGCCCGCGCGAAGTACTGGGGCGAGCGCTTCCTCGGCGAAGGCCTCACGCACATCCTGGCGACCGACGCGCACTCCAACGGCCGGCGCTCGCCCGTGATGTCCAAGGCGCGCGACATCGCCGAGCGCATGCTCGGCCGCGAGGAGGCGCAGCTGCTCGTGCGCGGGCGGCAGGAATGCATGCTGCGCAACGACCCGCCCTCGAAGGTGCCGCCGCTTCCCGAGGTGGAGCGCAAGCGCAGCCGCTGGTGGAACGGCCTCTTCGACATGCGGCATTAAGGCGTACACGGCCGGTCGGCGAAAATGCGGGCATGAAACGCCGACACATCCTCCTCTCCTCCCTCAGCGCGGCCGCCGTGGTGGCCGCTCCCGCCGCCCTGGCGCAAGGCCGGCCGATCCGCCTGATCGTCCCCTACGGGGCCGGCGGCCCGATCGACACCACGGCCCGCGTGCTGGCCGAGCGCGTGAAGGACAGCCTGGGCACGGTGATCATCGAGAACCGGCCCGGCGGCGGCGGCAACATCGGCGTGGACGCCATCGCCAAGGCCGCGCCCGACGGCCTGACCATCGGCGTGGCCGCCGTGGCCACGCAGGCGATCAACCCGTGGCTCTTCTCGAAGCTGCCCTTCGACCCGGTCAAGGACTTCGCCCCCATCACGCAGATGGTGCGCGTGCCCAACGTGCTGGTGATGAACGCCGAGACGGCGAAGCGCCTGAACATCAACAGCGTGCGCGACCTGATCGCCTACGCCAAGGCCAACCCCGCGAAGCTCAATTACGGCAGCGGCGGCAACGGCAGCGCCGGCCACCTGGCCGGCGAGATGTTCAAGCGCGATGCCGGCGTCTTCGCCGTGCACATCCCGTACAACGGCGGCAACCCCGCGCAGCTCGCGCTGCTCTCGGGCCAGGTCGATTTCAACTTCGACAACCTCGCCACCGCCGCCCCGAACATCCGCGCCGGCAAGCTGAAGGCGCTGGCCGTCACCACCCTGCAGCGTTCGCCCAGCCTGCCGGACGTGCCGCCCGTGGCCGACACCCTGCCCGGCTTCTCCATCGACACGTGGTGGGGCCTGGTCGCCCCGGCCGGCACGCCGCCCGAGACCATCCAGAAGATGAACCAGGCCTTCGTGGCGGCGCTGCGTTCGCCGGAAGCGAAGGCCCGCTTCGCCAGCCTGCTGGCGGAGCCCGTGCCCACCACGCCGGAGGAATTCGGCCGGTTCATGCGCGCCGAACTCGCCAAGTACGAAAAAGTGGTGAAGGCCTCGGGCGCCAAGGTCGACTGACGCCTGAGCCGCGGCTCCTACACGCGCGGTGAGATTTGTCCTACACGCGCTGCCTCAGCCGGTGCGCAAAGTGGTCGCAGGCGCAACGAGTCGTGAGGAGCCCGCCATGTGGTTGCAGCGCACACTCCTGGTCCTGGCGATCGGCATGACGGCTTCCGGCATGGCCGCCGCGCAGTCGTACGGCACGCTGCGATGGCACGCCGGCTCCACGCCCCTGGGCCTGCAGATCACGACGGGCGACAGCGCCGCCCTCCCGGGCCTCGCGCCTTCGCTGGACCTGCTGCCACGCGGATCCAGCGTGCGCCTGGTCGGCCGCGCGGGCCTGCCCTACGACCTGGGCGTGTACGGCCGCGTGGGCACCAGCTTCGGCCGCACGCCCACGCTCGCGGGCCTGGGCACCGAGGGCGGCCTGACCTATGGCGTGGGCCTGAGCTGGGACTTCTCGCGCAGCGCGTCGGCCGCCTTCGGCTGGGACATCTACGACCTGCGCACGCCCGTGGGCGACTCGCGCGACGTGCGCACGAGCCTGGGGTTGCAGTGGCGCTACTGATTCGCAGATAAGGGCGCACGAAAAGCATGCAACAAGGCCCGCAGCCCTCAAGGCTGCGGGCCTTTGTTCGTGCGCGCGCGACCCTGTGGCACACTTGAAACCAGTTGTTGCAGGGACAGGACATGAAGAAGTACGCGCGCATCGACAAGGCCGTTTTCCCCGTCGCGGGCCTCGGCACCCGCTTCCTCCCGGCCACCAAGGCGCAGCCCAAGGAGATGCTGCCGGTGGTGGACAAGCCCCTGATCCAGTACGCGGTGGAGGAGGCCTACGAAGCCGGCATCCGGCACATGATCTTCGTCACCGGCCGCAACAAGCGCGCGATCGAAGACCACTTCGACACCGCCTACGAGCTCGAGACGGAGCTGGAGCACGCGGGCAAGACCGAGCTGCTGGACCTGGTGCATTCGCTGGCGCCCAAGGACATGGAGTGCTCCTACGTGCGCCAGCCGCGCTCGCTGGGCCTGGGCCATGCCGTGCTGTGCGCGGCCCACATCGTGGGCAACGACCCTTTCGCCGTGCTGCTGGCCGACGACCTGATGACCGGCCCCGACGGCGGCCCGGGCGTGCTGACGCAGATGGTGGAGACCTTCAAGGAAGTGCAGACCTCCGTGCTCGCCGTGCAGGAAGTGCCCTTGCCGCACGTGAAGCGCTATGGCATCGTCGCGGGCGACGCCGTGGGCCAGCGCCTCGTGAAGGTCCGGCAGATGGTGGAGAAGCCCGCGCCCGAGCAGGCGCCTTCGCGCCTGGGCGTGGCCGGCCGCTACGTGCTCACGCCCGCGGTCTTCGACCGGATCCGCACGCAGGAGCGCGGCAGCGGCGGCGAGATCCAGCTCACCGACGGCATCGCGCAACTGATCGCCACCGAAGGCGTGCATGCGTACCGCTACGAAGGCAGGCGCTACGACTGCGGCAGCAAGGAGGGCTTCCTGGAGGCGACGGTGGACTTCGCGCTGCGGCATCCGGAGGTCGGGCCGGCGTTCAGCGAGTACCTGGGATCCCTGAAACGGACAAGCAAATGACCAAACGCGCACTCATCACCGGCATCACGGGCCAGGACGGCTCCTATCTCGCCGAATTCCTGCTGGACAAGAGCTACGAAGTCCATGGCATCAAGCGCCGGGCGTCCCTGTTCAACACCGCGCGCATCGACCACATCTACCAGGACCCGCACGTCGACAACAAGCGCTTCATCCTGCACTACGGCGACCTGACGGACACCTCGAACCTGACGCGCATCCTGCAGCAGGTGCAGCCCGACGAGGTCTACAACCTCGGCGCGCAGTCGCACGTGGCCGTGAGCTTCGAGGCACCGGAGTACACGGCGGACGTCGATGCCATGGGCACGCTGCGGCTGCTGGAAGCCATCCGCTTCCTCGGGCTGGACAAGAAGACTCGCTTCTACCAAGCCTCCACCTCCGAGCTGTACGGCCTGGTGCAGGAGACGCCGCAGAAGGAGACCACGCCCTTCTATCCCCGCTCGCCCTATGCGGTGGCGAAGCTCTACGCCTATTGGATCACGGTGAACTACCGCGAGGCCTACGGCATGTACGCCTGCAACGGCATCCTCTTCAACCACGAGTCGCCGCGCCGCGGCGAAACCTTCGTCACGCGCAAGATCACGCGCGGCCTGTCGAACATCGCCCAGGGCGTGGAGAAGTGCCTCTTCATGGGCAACATGGACGCCCTGCGCGACTGGGGCCACGCCAAGGACTACGTGCGCATGCAGTGGATGATGCTGCAGCAGGAGAAACCGCAGGACTTCGTGATCGCCACCGGCACGCAGATCTCGGTGCGCGACTTCATCCGGCTGTCGGCGGAGAACCTGGGCCTGCGCATCCGCTTCGAAGGCAAGGGCGTGGAGGAAAAGGGCATCGTCGAGGCCATCACCGGCAGCGACGCGCCCGCCCTGAAGGTGGGTGACGTGATCGTGGCCGTGGACCCGCGCTACTTCCGCCCCACGGAAGTGGAGACCCTGCTGGGCGACCCGAGCCGCGCGCGGCGCGAGCTGGGGTGGACGCCCGAGATCACGGTGCAGCAGATGTGCGCCGAAATGGTGGCCTCGGACCTGGCCGAAGCCAAGCGCCACGCCCTGCTGCGCGCCCACGGCTACGACGTGCCCGTGTCGGTGGAGAACGGCTCGTGAGCGCCATCTTCGTGGCCGGCCATCGCGGGATGGTCGGCTCGGCGATCGTCCGCCAGCTGCAGGCGAAAGGCCGCACCGGCATCCTGACGGCCACGCACGCGGAAGTGGACCTGACGCGGCAGGCCGAGGTGGAAGCCTTCTTCCGCCAGCACGACATCGCCCAGGTGTACGTCGCCGCGGCGAAGGTGGGCGGCATCCATGCCAACAACACCTATCCCGCGCAGTTCATCTACGAGAACCTGATGATCGAGTGCAACGTGATCCACGCCGCCCACCAGGCCGGCGTGCAGAAGCTGCTGCTGCTCGGATCGTCCTGCATCTACCCGCGCGCCGTGGAACAGCCCATGCGCGAGGACGCCCTGCTGACCGGCGTGCTGGAGCCCACCAACGAGCCCTACGCGGTTGCCAAGATCGCGGGCATCAAGCTGTGCGAGAGCTACAACCGCCAGTACGGGCGCGACTACCGCAGCGTGATGCCCACCAACCTGTACGGGCCCAACGACAACTTCCATCCGGAGAACAGCCACGTGATCCCGGCGCTGATCCGGCGCTTCCACGAGGCGAAGGAAGCGGGCCAGCCGGTGGTCACCATCTGGGGCACCGGCACGCCCATGCGCGAGTTCCTGCACGTGGACGACATGGCCGCCGCGTCGGTGCACGTGATGGAACTGCCGCCCGAGGTGTACGCCGAGCACACGCAACCCATGCTGTCGCACATCAACGTGGGCACGGGCGTGGACTGCACCATCCGGGAACTGGCGGAAACCATCGCCGACGTCGTCGGCTTCCGGGGCCAGGTGCAGTTCGACCCCAGCAAGCCCGATGGAACGGCCCGCAAGCTGATGGACGTGAGCAAGCTGAAGAAGCTGGGGTGGTCGGCCACCATCGCGCTGCGCGAAGGCCTGCAGGACAGCTACCGCTGGTTCCTGGCCAACGAGAAGCAGGCGCGCCTTTAAGAGCGTGCTGGAGACGCCCTTCCGGCGGCGCCTGGCGCTGCTCGCCGCGATCGCCGTCCTGCTGGTGGGAACCACCATGCCCGGCAGCCTGAAGGGCGAGATCGAGGGCCGCCTGTGGCACCTGTGGCCCTGGTCCGCCAGCGCGCATTTCGTGCTGTTCGGCGTGATCGCGGCGATCCCCGCTTACGGCGAGGGGCGCTGGCGCGTGTGGCGCGCGCTCGCGCTCGGCATCTTCCTCGCGCTGCTCACCGAATGGCTGCAGGGGTTCGCGCCGGGCCGGCATCCTTCGCTTCGCGACGCGCTGATCGACCTGTGCGGCACGACCAGCGGGCTTGCGGTCGCTGCGTGGATGCGGAAATGAAGAAGGCCGCGCGAGCGCGGCCTTCTTGAACGGAAGGGCGGTAGTTAAACGCCGAAGCCGCCGGTGTACGGCGAGAGTTCGACGGTGCCGATGTCCTCGCCCTCGACGATGACGTCGCCCGAATCGGTGATCCGCACCTCCAGGTCCTTGGCTTGCGACGCGTTGCCGCCCAGCACGAAGGACACGGCGCGCGCGACCGCGTTCTGCCCCGCCACCATGCCTTGGGTGTTCACCGTGAAGTTGCAAGGCTGGACCTCCACCGTCTTGCCGGTCGCGAGCGGCGACGACGCGCCGAAGGTCGACGAGGTCACCTTGAAGATGCACGAACCGAACGACAGGTCGCCGCTCGCATTCCCTTGCGCCGACGTGACGGAGAAGGTGGTGGGCGTGTTCAGCGTCACCGTGGTGGCGGACGTGGTGCCGAAATCAGCCACACCAGACGGGAACGTGAACGCCTCCGACTCGATGGCCGCGACGGTGCTCGCGTCGACGGCGGCCGTGGTATTGCTCTGCGCCACTTCCGAGCCGCCATCGCCGCCGCCACCGCACGCCACCAGCATCGACGTTGCGACCACGAGGGCCAGACCGAGTTTCTTCATTTGCACACTCCTTGGGGTTGTCAAAGGCCTGGGGCTCCCCCCTCGGCGGAATCAGGAGGTTACAAGAAGCGTGATCAAACGTAAACTCTCGCGTACGGATGTAGGTGCCTTTTCCAGGCGGCATCCGCCATTCGGAGTAGCAGGTGCGCGAAACGACTCTGTGATCATCCGCAACCTGCTCTTCCATGCCCCGCTCTCTCACCGCCCTCTGCCTCCTCGCCACCGTCTGCACCGCCCATGCGCAGGTGCCGCAGACCACGATGACGCAGGGTGGCTACACCGGGCTGGGCATCACGCCCAACGCGCACCTGCTGGATTGGGGCCGCGGCGAATTCACCTACGACAAGCAGTTGCCCGGGGTCGTACGTAACCCAAACGGCCACAACTACGTGCTCGGGTTCGGGCTGTTCCCGAACCTGGAGATCGCCGGGCGGCTGGCCGCGAACTCCCCGCAGAACGCCAATTGCTTCGTCCCGCCAGGCTGCGGGGCGCGGGACCTCTCGGCTTCGGTCAAGGCCGGTATCGGCCTCGACACCGCGGGGCGTTTCCACATCGCAGCCGGCGCGACCGACCTGGGTGGGTCGGTCACGTACTTCCGCAGCTACTACGGGGTGGGCACGTACAGCGAAGGGCCCTGGCAAGCAAGCATTGGCCTCGCCCGACGCAGCGGCGCGGGTGTTCGCGGGTCCATGTCGCCGCTGGACGGCCCTTTCGCATCGGCCGCCTGGCAGCCCGCCCGCTGGGTGCGCGGCCATGTCGAATACACCGACGGGAATGCCTGGGCGGGCGTACGCCTGTTCGCCCCGGAGCAGTGGTTGCCCGAAGGCTGGTCCGCCTACATCGGCGCCAACCAGCGCCTGACGCATACCGACCTGACGGAAAAGACCTGGTGGACGGCCGGCCTCTCCATCCCCCTGTACAAGGTGCCGTCGCTGCCATCCGCGGCGCCGAGGGCGCCGCTGCCGGACCTCAAGGGAACGCAGCGGCCGTTGCCGGCCTACGAAGCCCGCACCCTCCCCGCGCCGGCGGCGCCTGCCCTGCCCTCCAGCCCGGCCCCTGCCCCCGCGACGCCGGTGCAGGAAGCGGCGCTGCATGCCCTGGCCGGCGCGCTGGAGGCCAAGGGCCTCGAGGACGTGTGGGTCGGCCGCATGCCCGACGGCTCCGTTGCCGTGCGGGCGAACAATGCCACGTACAACTGGAACACCGTGGACGCACTGGGAGCCGCGCTGCGCGCCGTGGCCGACACGCTCGGGAGTGGCCCGAACGCCTATCGCCTGATCCTGACGCAGCGTCAGCTGCCGCTGGTGGCCGTGACGGGCCAGGCAGACTGCCTGCGCCGCTGGATCGAGAGCAATGCCCCCGGCTGCGCCGCGGGCGAACTCTCCACCCCCGGAACGACGGCCCTGGACCGGTTGCACGCAGGCGCCACCTGGGTGGTGCGCCGGGAAGCCCCGAGCTGGCAGACGGCCCGGGTGAGCATCCGCCCGGTGCTGCGCACCGCCGTGGGCACCGAGGCCGGCGTGCTGGACTACTCGCTGGGCGCGAACGTCGGCCTGCAACTGCCCCTGTGGAGCGGCGCCAGCGTGGAGGCCCGCCAGGACATGCCGCTGGCGCACAGCAGCGATTTCGAAGCCGGCGGCGTCTTCGGCAACCAGCGCGTGCGCTCTCGCCTCGAGCGGCTCGCCTTCACGCAGACGATGCGCCTGCCATTGGAGCGCTGGGTGGCCGCCGATGACGTGTCGATCCGTCGCTGGGGGCTGGCCGCCGTGACTGGCCAGGCATCCGTGGGCCGCTTCGGCGGCATCTACGACGGCCTGCATGGCGAGTTGCGCTGGGAGCCCGGCGAGGGCCGGCATCGCCTGAGCGCCGAGGCTGGGTGGCTGCGCAATGCGGACTTCAACGGGCCGAGCGCGTTGGGGCCGGAGACGGCCAAGCCCTTGCTGCTGCACTACCGCTACAACGTCAGCGCCACCCGCACCTACATCGAGGGCAGCGCCGGCGCCTTCCTGAACAACGACGCCGGCTTCCAGATCGGCTTGCGCCAGTGGTTCAGCGACGTGGCTGTGGGCCTGTACTACAAGAGAACGCGGTTCGAAGGTTCACCCGCGCGGCAATTCGTCGGCATCCAGGTTTCCGTGCCCATCGGCCCGCGGGGCGACATGAATCCTGGCAAAGGCCTGCAGGTGACCGGAACACCGCGCTTCACCACCGGTGTGGAAACAGCGGTGCGCGAAGAAGGGGGCAACCCGCTGCGCTTCGGTCACGGCGCCCTGCCACCCACCCCATCGCTGGAAAGCGTTTTCAACTCGGATCGCGCCGGGCTGGTGTATTTCGAGGACATGCTGCGTCGTGTCCGCGATGCCGCACGGTAGGCGGGGCGATGGGCAGCTTTCCACAGTTCATGCGCACACGGCGCGGTCTACTTTGAGCGCGGCCGTCTGTAAGTTAGAGTTACCGGCTTCTCCTCTGATTTGTAACCATGCGGCCTCTGCATTCATCTTTGCTGCGCCGGCTTGCTGCCGGCTTTTGTGTTGGGGGCGCGCTGCTGGTTCAGGGGTGTGCGGTGGTCACCGCGCCGGGATTCGACTTCGCCGACACAGCGACGCGGACGAGCGTGACGCTCGGGAACTACGTCCCGGCAGATGCGGGAAGCCCGCCGGCGGGGGTGATCGTGCCGATTACGCCGGAATTGGTCCAGGCACAGCGTGCGGCTGTTCCGGCCAGCGTCCCCGCGGAGATCGAGGCGCTGTTCGGGCAGCCGAAGCCTTACACCATCGGGCCCAGCGACATCGTGAGCGTCGTGGTCTATGACCATCCCGAGTTGCTGCCCAACGCGGGCGCGGTGATCAGCCAGCAGGTGGATCCCACGGGTATCTCCAGCGCGCCCGGCTTCATCGTCGATGCGAGGGGAGAGATCTTCTTTCCCTATGCCGGACGCGTGCGCCTGGCAGGGCTGACCGAAGCGGAGGCCGCCGAAGAGATCACGAGACGCATCCGCGGGGTGATCAAGGATCCACAGGTGACGGTGCGGATCAACTCGTTTCGCAGCCGACGCGCCTACGTGGACGGCGAGGTCCGCACCCCCGGCATGCAGATCTTCACGGACGTCCCAATGACGCTGCCGGAGGCGATCAACCGCGCCGGCGG
This sequence comes from Ramlibacter sp. bp-362, assembly GCF_054956735.1. NCBI lineage: Bacteria > Pseudomonadati > Pseudomonadota > Betaproteobacteria > Burkholderiales > Comamonadaceae > Ramlibacter > Ramlibacter sp. bp-362. The sequence goes on along the minus strand of NZ_JBUDXE010000022.1, from coordinate 20,759 downwards.
CATCACCCCCAATGGTGACCGCTCGTTCGTGACGCTCACCCGCGGCGACACCACCGCCGTCATCGACATGCCGCGCCTGCAGGAACTGGGTATCAACCCAAGCAGGATCCTCCTCCAGAACGGCGACCTCGTTTCCGTGCGGCACCGGGAGGACCGCAAGGTCTTCGTCATGGGCGAGATCCTGCGCCCCTCGGCGCTGATGATGCGCAATGGCCGCCTGACGCTGAACGAGGCGCTGGGCGAAGCCGGCGGCCCGAACCTCGGGACGGCCAACACCGACCAGATCTATGTGGTGCGCAACAACGGCGAGGGCCAACCGGTGGTCTACCACCTGAAAGCGAACAACCCCACAGCACTCGCGCTTGCCGAGAGCTTTGCGCTGAGGCCGCGGGACGTGGTGTACATCGACCCGGTGCCGCTGGTGCAGTGGAACCGCATCATCAGCCTGATCCTTCCCAGTGCCCAGGCCCTCAACGCCGGGCGGCAGGTGGTGAACCCGTGAAGTCCATCCTGGTCGTTTGCGAGGGCAACATCTGCCGCAGTCCGATGGCCGAGGGGCTGCTGCGGAATGCGCTTCCACACGTGGCTGTACGCTCGGCCGGCCTTGGCGCGCTGGTAGGCATGCCGCCGGATGAAGTGGCCGTACGGTTGATGCAGGAACGCGGCATTGACATTTCCCACCATCGCGCGACTCAGATCACGAAGCCGATGTGCCTGGAGTCGGACATGGTACTGGTGATGGAGTTGCAGCAGCGCGCTCGTTTGGAAGCCATGTTCCCGCAGGCGCGAGGCCGCATCTTCCGAATTGGAGAATACACCGGCCAAGACGTTCCGGACCCCTACAGAAAGCCCGAACAGACATTTCGCGCCGCATTGCGCGCCATAGAACTAAGCATCGGCGAGTGGCTACGTCGCATCGCAAAAATCTGAAGAGGCACATCATGAACGCGCCGCACTCATTCCAGCAATTGGCGGCTACCCAGCCCATGCAGTACGCCCCCGTGGAGGAAGACGACGACATCAACCTGATCGAATATTGGGACATCATCGTCGACAACCGGTGGTTGGTCGCGGGCATCACGGCCTTGGCGCTACTCGCTGGCGCGAGTTACGCGATCCTTGCGAAGCCCATCTACGAAGCCAATCTGCTGATCCAGGTGGAGGATTCCGGCACTTCGGCCCAAGGCCTGCTGGGCGAGGCCGCCAACCTTTTCGAAGTCAAGACGGCTGCCTCGGCCGAGATCGAGATCCTGCGCTCACGCATGGTGGTGGGGCAAGCCGTGGATCAGACCCGCTTCTACATCGACGCGAGGCCGCGCTACCTCCCCGTGATCGGCAACTGGCTTGCCCGCCGTGCCACGGGACTGTCGGACCCGGGCATTTTCGGATACGGCGGATGGGTCAGCGGCACGGAGAGAATCGATATCGTGACGTTCGACGTCCCCGCCACGCTGGAAGGGACGGAGTTCGTCATCACGGCCGGACAAGCAGGAACGTTCAAGGTCCAGCATAACGACGTCACACAGGAGATCACCGGCAAGGTCGGCAGCACCCTGACCACCTCCACGCCATTCGGTCCGATTTCGCTCAACGTCGCCGAGCTGAAGGGCAAGTCCGGAGCCCAATTCACGGTTGTACGCGCGTCACGCCTCAAGACGATCGAGTCTCTCCAGAAACATCTGATCCTCGCTGAAAAGGGGCGTCAGTCCGGTGTCATAGATGCCACTTTGCAAGATAGCGACAGGGAACGGCTGACGCTGATCCTGAACGAGATCGGAAAACAGTACGTCCACCAAAACATTGAACGCAAGGCCGCGGAAGCCCAGAAGACGTTGCAGTTCCTGGACGTTCAGCTGCCGCAGTTCAAGAAGCAACTGGACGCATCCGAAGAGGCCTACAACCGCTACCGAAACCAGAAGGGTACCGTGGCTCTGGACGAAGAGGCCAAATTGCTTCTCGGCCGCAGCGTGGAGCTTCACGCGAAGCTGGTCGAGGCCCAACAGAAACGGGTTGATCTGATTTCCCGCTTCACATCTGAGCACCCGTCAGTTAAGACACTCGATAACCAGATCGCGTTGTGGAACCGCGAAATCGCGGAAGTGAATAGCCGGGTGAAGCTGTTGCCTTCGGTGCAGCAGGACGCGATCCGGCTTGAGCGGGACGTAAAGGTCAATAACGAACTCTACCAGCAGCTACGCAACAACGCTTTGCAGCTCCAATTGATCCGCGAAGGCAAGATCGGCAATGTTCGAGTGATCGATACAGCCGCCATGCCCGAGCGCCCCGTCGCGCCGCGTCGCAGTCTGATCATCGTGCTGTCATTGGCATTCGGCCTGGTTGCCGGCGTTCTCCTCGCTCTCGCGCGGAGCGCATTTTTCCGCGGAATCCGTGACCCGCAGGAGATCGAGGCGGGCACGGGGCTGAACGTCTACAGCACTATCCCGTTGAGTGAGGTGCAGACGACCATGGCCAGGCTGGTCGCCGACAAGGCGCCTGGTGTCCACATCCTGGCGCAGGCCGCGCCTCAGGATGTGGCGATCGAGAGCCTGCGTAGCCTGCGCACTGCCTTGCAGTTCGCCATGCTCGATGCGAGCAACAACCGCATTCTCATCACCGGGGCGACGCCCGGCGTGGGCAAGAGCTTTGTTTCAGCAAATTTTGCGGCCGTTCTGGCCAGCGCCGGCAAGCACGTGCTGTTGATCGATGCAGACCTGCGGAAGGGCCATTTGAATCAGTACTTCAACATTGCGCGCAACAGCGGGCTTTCCGAACTGATCAGCGGCAGTATCCGCGTCGACGATGCAATTCATCGCGAGCTTCTGCCCAATTTGGACGTGATCACCACTGGCACGCTTCCCCCCAACCCGGCCGAACTTGTCGGAAGCAACGCCTTTGTTTCGTTGCTGGAACAGCTTTCCACAAAGTACGACGTGGTATTGATCGACAGTGCCCCGATCTTGGTCGCCGCCGATACGCAATCCATCGCAGTTCACGCCGGCACCGTGCTGCTGGTAGCGCGCGCCGACCACACACAACTGGGCGAACTGAATGAATGCGCCCGCAGGCTGGCCCACGCAGGCCGTGAGGTGAAGGGCGTTCTGTTCAACGCCATCGACCTGAGCCGCCGGCACTACGGAAGCTACGGGTACAAGTACGGTGGCTATAGATACCAGCAGTATTCGTACCACGGTGCGGCGGGAAAATGAAGGCCGCTCCGCCGCCGGTTGCGCGGGACAAGAGCGCCATCACACTCCTGGACATCGGCATGGTCGACGATGGGCATCGAGCGCCCTACGTTGAGTTCCTCTCGAGCCTCTTCCATCTCGAACGAATGGGCTTCTGTTCTCGTTCGGTGCTCTCATCCCGACCGGTTCTCGTGCCAATGGTCGAGGAGTCCTTTGCGATTTACGTCTGCACCGCCTTGATCCGTTCACTGACGGGCAAGACAACTGTTGGCCTCCTGTTCCGGCCTCGCCCCGCGCTCGACGCCAAGAGCTTGCGCCTGCGGGTGAAGTATTGGTTGCTGCGCGCACTGCGCCATTTGCCGCGAGTGCGAACGCTGACCATCCTTCCTTTCGCAGTGGAGCCGCGTTTCGCCGAGATCGCGGCAGGCTGGATCTACGACCCACAGCTATGGGATCTCGACGACGAATGCTGTGATCGGCAGCATCCAGTGCGAGACCAGATGATGTCAGAGGTGCGAAATGCAGCTGGTGAGCGCATTGTCTGTGTCGCACTGGGGCGGCAGGATGCAGATAAGGGATTCGATCGCTTCGCCGACATCTACACCCAGAACGCGGGCTTGCGCAAGGCCGCGCTTTTCGCTTTCGGCGGCAAGGTGACTGCGGGACTGGAGGAACGCTGCGCTGAGTTCACTGCAGTAGGCGGCTTCGCCTGTGACCGCTTCGTAAGCAACGAGGAATTGCTGGGGTTCTACGCGGCCGCAGACCTCGTCTGGTGCGCCTACGCCCCTGACTATGACCAAGCCTCCGGAATACTGGGGCGCGCGGTCCAGCTGGGAATTCCTGTCATCGTGCGCAGCGGGTCGCTTGTTGATCGCTTCTGCAAGTTGGAAGGCATCGCGCACATCGCCAACGACGGCACTGGCGATTGGCGGCAAATTTCGTCGCCGCCGCCGCGGGAACCCTGCGGCGGGGCTATTAAGAGGAAACGTCGCATGAGGGCTGAAAGCCTCAATCGCCTGCGCGCGGCGTTGGGTGAGGGTATCGCGGCGTGAGCGATGCGACCGGCCTGTTTCGGCGGCTCAACTTGCGAAGGAACGTGTCCTTCGCAGTCGGCGAATTCCTCATCAATACGGTACTTCTGTTCGTCGGCTACCGCCTTCTCATTCGTCAAGGTGGGGTGGAGATGGTTGGCGTATGGGCGACTCTCTATGCCTGGACCAATCTAATTCGGCTGGGCGATGCGGGAATGGCGACTGCGGTTACACGCTTCCTCGCGCTGTGGGACGCAGAGCGGGAGCGCGAGTGCGCAAGAAGGTACGCGGAAACAGCGTTGCTGACGAACGCCATCCAGTTTGGCGTGCTGGCACTGATTGCCCTTGAAGCATTGAGCCCTCAGCTAGAGCGCATTGTTGGTGCGGCACATTCCCGCGAGGCGGAGACCGTGCTTCCTTGGTTGCTATTTGGGTTCTTTCTTCTCAACCTTTCGGGCACCGTCATGGGCAGTTTGCAAGGACTGCATCTCGGCTATCGAAGGTCGCAGCTCTCCGTTTTGGGAACGTCGATCCAGCTTGCCGCCGTGTTATGGCTCGTCCCTACGTACGGTCTAAAGGGGTTTGCGTGGGCGCAAGTCCTTCAGTATGCGGTTCTGATTGTGATCGGGTGGAGTATTGTCACTTCCCGGGTGGGTGGCAGCGTCGTGCCCTATCGCTTCAATCCCGCGGCATTCCGCGAAATGCTGGCGTACAGCTTGAAGGTTCAAGTCGTAAACGTTGCCAACGGGCTGGTAGAGCCCCTATCCAAGATGATGGTCGGCCACTTCGGCGGCATGAGCTCGCAGGGCCTCTACGAGCTGGCATACAAGACCGTCCTCTTACCGCGGAATCTCGTAGCCTCGGCGATATCAGCTACCTCGCCCGGTATTACTGCGCTGTTTGAACACGACAAGCCGCGACTCCGAGCTCTCTATGCGCGCGCCTTTCAACTGTCGGTAGCTCTGATGGGCGCGGCGACTGTAGCGACAGTTGCACTAGCTCCGATTCCATCCTACCTTTGGCTCGGCGGAACGGATCGCACTTACTGGCTTTATGTTGGAATTCTGTCGATTGGATTTTTCGGCAACATGGTTGGTGTGCCGGCATATCTGCTGGGAATGGCGTCGGGACACACACGAAACAACATTGTTGCGACGCTCGCCTCGCTGGTCATCTTGGTAGGAGCCGGCCTCTCTCTGGGGCGATCGTTCGGCGGGACGGCCATGGTGACGGTGACGGCCGTAGCTATCGGGGTGTGCGGACTGATGATTTGGCGAACCAATCGCAAACTGGTCCCTGAGGGCGAATGATGACGGAGATTCCATGCGGCTGATGCACTTCGTTCACACGCTGCGCCATTCGGGTGCCGAGATGCTGGTTTTCAACCTGTGCAGGCTGCATCAATCGTGGGGCCATGACTGCGCCATTGCCTCGTTTGCCCCGGCGCGGCCCGAATTTGCTGAATGCTCGGCGGAACTGCGGCGAATAGGGGTGGTGTCCTTTGAGCCTGCCACTCCAAAAGTGAAGCTTGGGCGAATTGCCCATTTCAGAGACGCCGTGCATCGGTTCCGCCCTGACGTCGTATTCGCGCACTCCGAGTTACCCTCGCTCTATGGGCGCTTTGCCACTGGCTTGCGAACGCGCGTCCCGTTTGTTTCGGTCCTGCACTCGGCAACCAGTACTCTGCGATGGTCCGATCGGCTAACGCGCAGCCGTGTTGATCATGTTGTTGCCGTCGCCGACGTCAGCGCGATGGACTATGCGAACGACTCTGGCGCACGACTCCCGTTGTCAGTGATTCGGAACGGGGTTGACCTGCACCGCTTTTCGCAAGCAGATCGCATCGCCGCTCGAGCCAAGTTCGAGTTGCCTCGTGACGTGAGTGTTGTATTGCAGGTTGGTCGAATCTCTGAGGTCAAGCAACAGCATTTGTCTCTTTCAATGTTGAGGCATCGACTCGCGTCGGGCAACACGATTCTTTGGCTTGCAGGACTTACTGAAGAACCGGAGTACGAGCGCCAGCTACGTAGCATGGTTTCGGACTGGGGTCTTGGAGGCAGAGTCCGGTTTCTTGGGAGCCGCAGCGACATACCCGACCTACTTGCCGCGGCGGACCTTTACGTCATGCCGTCAAGACAAGAAGCACACAGTGTCGCGATGCTCGAGGCATTGGCCAGCCAAATTCCCGTGATCGCCTCCGATATTCCGGCGTTCGCCTTTGCGCGCCCACTTCCCGCCGTGATGCTCTGCAGCAGTACCGACGAGGCGGCGTGGGATAGGGCTGTAAATCAGATGCTTGCCGCACCCAGAGCCGCCAGAGACCTAGATGAATATTCTCTCGACAGGACTGCTGCAGCGTACCTGTCGCTTGGGGCAAGCTTCAATGTTCAATAGCGCCCGCCCCGCCTATCTGCGCGACCGCAATCAGGGCTGCCGGCGCATCCGGCCTAGGCTACGTGCATGCGAGAAGTGAGTCAGCCAGGGGCGCGGTTGCACCCCGGTTTTCCGATGCAGGCACGGGTCTTCAATAGAGGACCGTCTCAAGTCAGCATTGGTTTAGGCTTGTTCGTCTTGCCAATGTCGCTGGACTTTCGAAGCAATAGCGAAGGCGGCACGTTCTGGCAATACATACTCCTGGTCTTGACCCTGCTGGGCGCATTCTTAGTCTTAGTTAGGCACCGCCCACCGAAAGCGAGGGGTCACCTTTGGCAGGTGTCCTCGTTCTGTATCGTGGTCGTGATCCTCGGAAGCATCCTATCCTTCTCTATGGGCACAGTGCCGTTTGAGCACTACGTCCGCGTCATCCTGCCTTTCGGATTATTCGCCGTAGCTTTCTATGTTGGCGCCACTGCGATGAAGAGCAGACATGGTCTGCAGCTGGACAGGCTTATGTTTCGCGGTTTCGCGACATCGACTGCGTTTTCACTCGCTGCGGGTTTACTCCTCACCGGAGCTTCGTTGGAGGAGATCCGCTATCAAATACTTTCGCCGGTGATCTTGCTGTTTGAAGCGGTTCTGTTGCATAACCTGTTGCTTGTCCGGGTCCGCCGCTGGATCAGCTTGTCTTGGCTTCTCTGCTGCGTAGTATTGCAACTCTTAAGCGTCACCAGAAGCTCGGTTCTTGGCGCGCTAATAGTGTGGCTGACGGCAGTTTGGATCAGCTCACCGAGTGCGTTGCGCTTCGGTACTCGAGTAGCCCGTTATGGTGCCCTAGGCGTTCCGCTAGCCGGTCTCGCGCTACTCTCCGCTGCGCTCCTGGCTCCAACCGTAGCGGAGCGCTGGGAAGCCCGACTCAGCACGATACAAGTTTACGGAGCCGACCCAACCACCCTTTCACGGCTAGCCGAAGTGAGTGAGCAGATCGCGGCTTGGTCTAGCACTACGAGAACAATGCTGATTGGTGCGGGATACGGCGCCTCATACGGATGGTCTCAAGCCTTCTACGATCGTCTGCTTGACACTGGGGCGTTCGATGCGCGCGACTTAGAACGACGAGAACGCTTTGAACTCGGACACAACCTATGGGTCAGTTCCCTGCATGCTGGAGGCATCTTGTTTGGATTGGCCCTGCCGGTTCTTCTGGTGTATGCCACTTTCCATGGCTTGCGCAGGGCACGACGACTGTATCGGCATTGGCCCCGACCCTTGGACCCTGCGACCTACTGCCTGACTAGATCTGCACTCCTGATGACTGCAGTATTGGCCGCCACGATTGGTGGTAACCCCTTCGGCGTGCGTTACACCGCCTTGATGACAGGACTCGCTCTGGGAATGTTGGTGTTCAGTCTTCGTTCGAAGCAGGTATCGTTTCAATCAGGTTGGCTAGAAGCAGCACGGACAACTGGTCCCCAGTGATCACAGTCTGCCTGGGGCTTACGTGATGGTCGCATTGCTTTAAGCCGCCACTAGCGTTCTCCACCTCCTCAGGCGTTCAACGGCCAATATCGCCGAAGCAACCCGGCCCGGCTTCAGACGCGTCGCCACCGTCCGCGAAACTATGGCTCATGCCTCGAAGACCAGTTGAAGGTGCGCGTCGTACGGGAGTTGATTTCCGAACGGGTCAAGGTGGAACCGTCGGCTACCCGGGAGTGTGGCGCTACTTCGCGCCGACCCATGCAGAAACTCGACCACGTCCCCGTAGCGCGTAGAACGCCAAGAGGGGAATAACAACGGACGCGGTGAGCACGATCAGGCTAGGGACCTTTGCGCCAAGATGGGCCAAGATTAGGTGCACAGCTTGGTGGTACAGGAGCACCAACATCGAGGCCTTGCCGAGCGGAGCCGTCAACGTGCGCAGAGCTTGAGACACGGTGCCTGGAACAAGGAATAAAGCTACGAACGCCAGCGAAAACATAAAAGCGTAAGCCTGCGAAAGCAGCGGTATGCCGAAATTGCGTGCCGCCATGTCGAGGGAAAGCGGAAGGACCAGCAGTCCGCCGGCGAACGCGCCTGCGCCGACTAGAAGTGCTATTCCGTACCGGCGATAGAAGTCGAGTGGTAGAAGATAGCCCACGACGAAAAACTGTAGTCCGAAGAGGCCACCCAGCGCGACGCGAGGCACGAATGGCACTGGGTACAGGGCAATGATCGCGCCTAGCGTGACGGTGCATACCACAGCCCAAAACGAGAGCCGCCAGCGGCCAAGGGCAAAAAAGAGGGCTTGAATTAGCGCCAGCGCCCCGATGAACCAATATGCGCTGAACGCCCCCGACAGAGCGGGTTGGCCGTAGACAGCACGGGGATCCCCAAATGCGTAACCGATGGCCAGGATCGCTGCAGCGCCGACTGCACTGGGGATCACAAGCCCCCGGATCCGACGCACTGTGGCTGTGGCGTCAACCCGCCCGAACTGACGCACCGCGATTCCGGAAAGTAGAAAAAATAGCGGCATGTGGAACAGGTAGATGAACCTGTTCTGCGGGCCAGAAACAATGTGCGCGAGAGCGACAAGGAAGATGCCAACACCGCGAGCGGCATAGAGCGCGGCCGAATCGTCTTGGACTAATGCGCGATCCAAGTAGGAGGGAATTCCGATCTGCTGATCCATGTAGCAACCGATATGCGCTCAGCACAAAAACGATTATCGAGGACAGTCCGTGTGCACCGAGCAGAAGGAGGCGCGCGGCGGATGTACGAATCTATCGGATTTTGCTACGCAAAGCATCCATGCGGCTGCCGGTTCAGACTGAGACGGCAGACTTCTTCGGTGCGCAAGATGTTTCACGACGGCTTTGATCACCGCCACAATGTCGCAGCCGATCGCAGAGCCCCAGACGCCTGACCTGCCGACGTGTACGTAGCGCCTTTTGCCGTCTCGGCGAGATTTCTCCTTCTGGCTGCAATCCGCACAGAATGTCGCGATCATTTCCCGGGACCATTAGGAATGCTGATGTTAGCCTTGCAGTGCTGGGGCTTGCCGGCCCCGGACGATCGCCTTACGTGCGTTAGTACGTCTAACGTGCGCTCGACGAACGCCTCTTCACTGAAGCGTTCGGCCGCGTAATGTCTGTTGTTAGAAGAAAAGCGCGCAACCTGGCCTGGCAGATCACGCGCGATTCGCTTTAGAGCGTGCACGATAGCATCGACACTCCCACTTTCGATTAAGTGACCATTTTCTGGGCCAACAATGTCCGGTATGCCAGCGTGCCGCGTCGTTACAACGATGTTGCCTGTGGCCATGCCTTCCAAGAGTGCTATCGGCTGGCCTTCCATCGTATAGAAAGTAGGCAGCACAAATACATTCGCGTCGCGCAAAACTTGCGTCTTAGCCGCACCTGATACAGGGCCGATGTAGACGGCAGCATCTCCGATGCGCGCCAACCGTTCAGACACTTCGCCCTCAATGCCCACTTCCAGATTGCCAGCTATTACCGCCTGAAACGGAACCTTCTGCTGCCGCAGGATCACCAGCGCATCAAGGAGCTGGAGTATGCCCTTCTCTCGCATCAGGTTGCTCAAGTAGAGCACGCGCAGCATGTCAACGGGCTTCGCTAGCGTGGTATCCGCGAAAAGCTCGCTCCCAGCGAAGTTCTCTACAACGAAGACCTTGTCTGAGCTAAGTATCCCGTCGAAATTTGACCTTAGCGAATCCGATAGAACAATCCCAGCAGCGGCCCGGCTGGCGAACCAATGAAACAGTCTGCGTTTCAGCCCTACCAAACTCGCGTAATGAGCACCCAAATGATTTCCGTGGAGGTGCAGCACGTAGGGCCTACATCGCCCGATCGCCAGCAGCATGAACGGGGCGTACTTTAGGAATCCGAAGAAGGTTTGACCAGGCGTAAGATAGAAGACATCCACCGACCATAATCGCCGTAACGTTGCGTATGAGCGCAAAAACAAAAGTACCTTGCGCAACGAGAATCGATCACCCTGCCGCCCCGACACATTGTCTGTATTCGTATTGACCGCGATGAAAGAGACTCGATGCGCTTGGTGCAGCAGCACCGAATTCGCATACGAACAACCGGTTATCGGGTCCGGCAAAGGGCCAATGAGGGCAACCTTCATGGCGAGGCCAGAAGAATGCTCCGGCTGCCGATCAGAATCTCCGAGGCGGCACGCTGTGGGACGTAGGTTCTGATAGCTTGCAGGCAGTCATCTGTGACCTTATCTGCGTTACGGAACACAGTGGGAAGAAGCTTCAGTTTGTTCCCGAGGTCTTCCGCGTCTTCTGTGCGAAACGCATAACCAGTGATTCCGTCGTGAACGAGCTCGGGGACGCATCCGCAGTTCTCGCTGACGATAACCGGGCAACCGTAGTGCAATGCCTCATTGACGACCAAGCCCCAAGGTTCGCTGCGACTGGGCAGAACCAAGCACGTGGCCAATCCGTATTGCTCTGCCAACGCGTCGGGACCCATTGCGCCCGCAAACTCAACCGCTTCTGCGATGCCGAGCGCTCTGGCCTGCGTCTTCAGGGCTGCACCTTCCGGGCCAGATCCGACTAGGACCAGTCGGGCGTGGGGCGAAACGGACAGCACGGACGCGAAGGCGCGTAGCAAGCAGGAAAGCGATTTTTCTTCAGAGAAGCGGCCTACATACAAATATCGAGGCGCATCGTGAGGCGGCGCAAGCCGCATGCGTACCGCCCGTGCAGCGGTCTCGCTATACGCTCTATCCAGCGCAGCTGCCTGGCAGCGTTGATAGATCCGGCCAGGTTGCGCACCATAGTGGCATAGGTATTCCCTGCTCCGTTGACCATAAGAGAAGTAGCCGTTACAGAGCATGAAGAAGATCCGCTTGAATATGCCTTTCACAGCGGACTGAGGGCGATCGCGCAATGTGGAATCACAAAAAACAGCGCGGCGCTTTCCGGAAACAACGGCGGCCAGCAGCATACCCCAGTATTCAAGACGGTCGAAGCCAGGAATTAGCACCAGATCGGCGTCAGACGTGAGAACCTTCGCAAACAAGACCCGAACGAGCTTCCATCGAGGGACATCGTCATAAGATCCGGGAAACAACAGTTCGTGCGGATATTGATGGAATTCCAGCTCCACTCCAGAGAGCCCACTCCGTTCGCCGCTGGTGTCAGCAATTTGGAAGAACCTAACATCGAGATCGCTACCAACCACTTGGCGATGCAGTGCTGAAAAGACTGCCGCCTTGTAACGGGACCAGCGGATGTTATGGTAAAGGTCGATCTTCATCACGATTTCCGCCATTCGAGGGACGCTTCGAAACCACTTTACAGGGGACGCCGTAGCAGATCACTCCCGACGGGACATTCCGGAACACTGAGCTTCGAGCGCCGATCACGGTCCCCGCACCGATGGTCGCCCCCGGTCCGACAAACACGTCCGTGGCGATCCACGCTTGCTCGCCGATAGAGATCGGTCTGGAGCGAATCGGGAAGTCAGGTCGCCGGTGATCGTGATCCGCAGCACACAGATAAGAGCGTTGCGATATAACCGCATGCGCCCCGATCTCGATGTCACCCAATGTGTAAAGCACTACATCGTCCCCGATCCAAGCGTAGTCGCCAACCTTCAGCTTCCAAGGGTAGGTGATCGTAACGGTTGGGCGTATCAGTACCCGCTGGCCTATCTGTGCTCCGAAAAGGCGCAGCAGAAAGCGTCGAAAGCCATATAGCACTTGCGGCGATGTGCGAAACAGAGCGCTTTGAACGAGCCACCAGAGTTGCACCATCCAAGCCGACCGCCCCCTAAACTCAGCGGGCATACTGAACCGTGACAAGTCTTGGTAGATGGGTTCAGGCTTCCGCATTATTGAGCTTTAATCAGCACTGAGCTCTGGTCAGATGTCCGGCCGAATTTCGCTCGGTGCCGCAGGCGTAGCACGAATCTTGTCAAAACATCGAAGCAAGATGGCTTGAATATCCAGCTCCTGCTCTGCGTAACCGCGCCCGGCCTGTCCCATGACGCAGCGTAGGCCGGCATTCGCGGCAAGTTCGGAGATCGCCTGCGCAAGTGCCGGTGCATCCTCGGGCGGCACGAGTAGACCACAACCAGTGCGCTGCACGAGTTTTCCCACTTCCGTCTGCGGCTCCGCCATTGCAATCACGGCTCGTCCACTCGCCAGCATCCCCGTGAGCTTGGAAGGCAGCACCAAGTCCGCCGCGTCTCGGCGTTGAGGGAGCAAGTGAATATCAGCTACCCCGAGCAGCTCGTTGAGCCGCTCGAAAGGTTGCAGGGGGAGCAGGCGCACATTAGACAAACCCGCGCATTCTCGCGCGAGCGCCTCCTTTCCCGCCCCCTCGCCGCAGAACACGAACACGAGATTTTTGTCATGCTGGAGTGCCCGGGCAGTAGCACCCAGTACTTCCAAGCCCTGCTTGGTTCCCATGTTGCCGGAATAGAGAGCGACCACTGCATCCTGCGGGATGCACAATGTTTGCCGATACGTGCTGGCTCGCTCTAATGGAGTGATGCCGGAGATATCCACCCAGTTGGGAAAGAGCGCCAAGCGATCTTCCGGAACGCCTTTGCACTTCGCCAACTCCAGCATGCGCCCAGAAATGGTCGAAACCACGTGGAAGCGACGCATCAACCAGCGCTCAAATCCCAGCACGGCGCGGCGGAGAAGTTCACCGCGAAGCAGCCCCATGGCAAACGCGGCGTCCACCTCATAGTCTTGGACGTGCAGCCAACTGCGTGCGCCTGCCAGCTTGGCGACAAGCAGCGCGCCTGGTGTGCCGAAAAGTGCAGGCTCCACGGTCCATACCAGTTCAGGGCGCCAGCGCGATTGCAACAGCAATGCCGGCAAGCTGGAGAGTGCAAAGCTCGCCAAATGCAACACTCGCTTTAGGCCTGAGGCACGCGATGGCACCCACAACGGGCAGCGGATCACGTCTACACCGTGCCATTGCTCACGCCTATAGGCCCCCGCGACATGACCGGCGTGTACCCGCCATTCAGGGTAGTAGGGGGGCGCCGTCACCACGCGCACCTGATGGCCGTGTTTCGCCAACCAGCGCGCCATCTCGCCTGTGTATTTGCCTATGCCTGTGAGTTCCGGGGCGAAGTTCAGCCCGTAGATGAGAATCCTCACGGCTACTTGGAGCCGTGGCCAGTCAGTACGACGCCAACGGTGCGGAGCAGCAGCTTAAGGTCCAGCACAAGGGACCAGTTCTGGACATATTGGGCGTCTAGTTGCACCCGCTGCTCGTATGTAAGGCGGTTGCGACCGCTAACCTGCCACAGCCCTGTGAGCCCTGGCCGGACCGCACAGTACGCTCTCCAATGCACACCGTACAGACTCTTTTGGCTAGGCATGCACGGACGCGGCCCTACCATGCTCATATGGCCGACCAGCACATTCCAGAACTGAGGAAGTTCGTCGAGGCTGGTCCGGCGAATGAAACTCCCAAACCAGGTAACGCGCGGATCGTCGTCAAGCTTCTGGTAAGCCTCCCACTGGGACCGCGCCTCATTGGAGCTATCCAGAAATGCGCTGAACACCTCATCGGAGTTCTGCACCATTGACCGGAACTTGTAGAAGCGGAACGTGCGACCGTGTTGGCCTATCCGCTCCTGCGAATATATGACAGGGCCCTTCGAAGAAAGCTTGACCCCAATCGCGATGATCACGAACACGGGCAGGAAGACGACCAGGAAAGCGAGCGACCCGACGATATCCATCAGCCGCTTGATACCGAGCGCAATCTGCGAATGCTCGCCATGTCCCCGTACGCGCTCCACAGAGCGCGCACTCGCTTCCATGAACTCCTCATTCGAGCGCAACATCCCGCCCCCCGCTTCGTTACCAATGCTGTCTCGATGCAACTGACCGAAACAAGAGGTGCGATGGTACACACCCGGGGTAGCGGAGGAAAGACCCTGAATGGGGGATCGTCAGCCAACGCGGCAATAGCAGACGCAAAAGGTACCAGTATTGGTACAAATGCAACTGCCGAGGGAATGCCTATTGCGTTCCGTGCAAAACGGTGGGTGAGGAAAACCGGCGGGTAGCTGCAGGCGCGGCGGCCTGCGGAAATCAGCGGAACAAGGCCGCGATGCCGACCCAGGCCGCGATGGAGAGGACGCCTGCAACCCAGAACGCGGGGTTGACGAGCATTCGCCCTTCTTCGTGCTGCTGGTCGTGCATGGCCCGCTGCGCGCGGGACGCTCGCTCCGCGGCCTGCCGGTGCGGCCGGTGCGTCCTCAAGGCGTGGTTGTATTCAGCCATCGTCGTCTCCCCGTGGGACGTCCAGTGCGCCCCGATGGGATGGGACGCTTGCTGGTGGGGATAGTTTGTCAGACTGCTCGCACGGGCTGCGTCAGTGCTCACTGGCGTTGTGTAACGGAAGGCTACGGATGAGCACTTCCCGGACGGGAGGTCGCCATGCAGGGGCTGAGCGGGCGCCGGTGTGAGGGGATTGGCGCCCGGGGTGTTGCTTTATTGCCTTATTCGCCCAGGTACGCCGCCCGCACCTTCGGGTCGTCCAGCATGACCTTCGCATCCCCGCTCATGCTGATCATCCCCGACTCCATCACGTAGCCGCGGTCGGCGATCTCCAGCGCGCGGCTGGCGTTCTGCTCGACCAGCAGGATGGTCACGCCCTGGCCGTGCACGTCGCGCACGACCTCGAAGATCTTGTCCACCATGATGGGCGAGAGGCCCATGGAGGGCTCGTCCATCAGCAGCACCTTGGGCCGGCTCATGAGGGCGCGCCCCATCGCCAGCATCTGCTGCTCGCCGCCCGACATGGTGCCGGCGAGCTGGTCCTTGCGTTCCTTCAGGCGCGGGAAGGTGGTGAACACGCGGTCCAGGTCCTGCGCGATGCCCGCCTTGTCGCGGCGGATGTGCGCGCCCATCTGCAGGTTCTCGGTGATGGTCATGCGCGTGAAGACGCCGCGGCCTTCCGGCACCATGGCCAGGCCGTCCTTCACCAGGTCCCAGGCGCCGCGGCCGCGCACGCTGCGCCCCATGAACTGGATGTCGCCGTCGTTGAGCGGCAGCAGGCCGGTGATGGCCTTCATGGTGGTGGTCTTGCCGGCGCCGTTGGAGCCGATCAGGGTGACCAGCTCGCCCGCGTGCACCTCGAAATCCACGCCCTTCACGGCCTGGATGCCGCCGTAGGCGACCTTCAGGCCGCTCACCTTCAGCAGCGTCTCGCTCATTGTTGTTCTCCCGTCGCGGCCGCCGCCGGCGCGCCGGTCGCCTTGTGGCTGTGGCCCAGGTAGGCCTCGATCACCTTCTCGTCGCGCTGCACGTCGTACGGCGTGCCCACGGCGATCTCCTTGCCGTAATCGAGCACCGTGACGCGGTCGCACAGGCCCATCACCAGCTTCACGTCGTGCTCGATCAGCAGGATGGTGCGCCCGTCCTTGCGGATGCGGTCGATCAGCTCGCGCAGCACCACCTTCTCGGTGGAGTTCATGCCGGCGGCCGGCTCGTCCAGCGCGATCAGCTGCGGGTCGGTCGCCAGCGCCCGCGCGATCTCCAGGCGGCGCTGGTCACCGTACGAGAGCGTGCGGGCCTTGTAGTCAGCCAGGCGGGCGATGCCCACGTACTCCAGGAGTTCGTGGGCGCGCTGCGCGATCTCGGCCTCCTCCTGCAGGAACTTGCGGGTGCGGAACATCGCGCCCAGCAGGCCGGATTGCGTGCGCACGTGCCGGCCGACCATCACGTTCTCCAGCGCCGTCATGTCGGCGAACAGGCGGATGTTCTGGAAGGTGCGGGCGATGCCGGCCTTGGCCACCTCGTGCACGGCGCTGGGCTTGTAGGGCTGGCCGGCGAGCTCGAAGCTGCCGCTGTCGGGGGCGTAGAGGCCCGTGATCACGTTGAAGAAGGTGGTCTTGCCGGCGCCGTTGGGGCCGATCAGGCCGTAGACCTGGCCGCGCTCGATGGTGAGGCCCACGTCGGAGAGGGCCTGCAGGCCGCCGAAGCGCTTGGAAATGCCGGCCACGCGAAGGACGATGTCTGCCATGGCTGCTCCTACTTCACGGTCGCCACGGGGGCGGCAGGGGCCGCGGCGGGGCGCTCGCCGGGCTTGCCGGCGGCCTGCAGCGACTTGCCGTGCTCGGGCGCCGGCCAGAGGCCGCGCGGGCGCAGCAGCATCACGATGATCATCGCCAGCGCGATCAGCAGCTGGCGCAGGATGGAGGCGTCGAGGCGCCCGCCCGTGGCCGCCTGCAGGTCCACCACGCCGGAGACCCAGCGCAGCACCTCCGGCAGCGCCGAGAGCAGCACGGCGCCGAGGATCACCCCCGGCAGGTAGCCGATGCCGCCCAGCACCACCATGGCGACGATCATGATCGACTCCATCAGGCTGAAGGACTCGGGCGAGACGAAGCCCTGGAACGCGGCGAACATGGTGCCCGACACGCCGCCGAAGGTGGCGCCCATGCCGAAGGCGAGCAGCTTCATGTTGCGGGTGTTGATGCCCATCGCCTTGGCGGCGATCTCGTCCTCGCGCACGGCCATCCAGGCGCGGCCGATGCGCGAGAGCTCCAGGCGGTGGCAGATCACGACGCTCAGCACCACGAGCGCGAGGAACAGGTAGTAGTAGAGCGTCACCGAGCTGAGCGAATACTCCTCGGTGATGTCGAGGGTCTTGCCGAGGTCGATGCCCGTCATGCCCAGCGTCTCCCACGCGAACAGCTGGATGGAGTCGATCTGCCCCAGGCCCTTGGGCCCGTTGGTGATGTTGACGGGGTGGTCCAGGTTGTTCAGGAACACGCGGATGATCTCGCCGAAGCCGAGCGTCACGATCGCGAGGTAGTCGCCGCGCAGCTTCAGCGTGGGCGCGCCCAGCAGGATGCCGAACACGCCGGCGAGCGCGGCGCCCAGCGGGATCACCCACCAGATGGTCACGTGCAGGCCGTCGGGGAACATCGCCGCGAACCAGGGGAAGGTCTCGCTCAGGTGCGGCGAGGCGAGCAGGCCGTACATGTAGGCGCCGATGGCGAAGAAGGCGACGAAGCCCAGGTCCAGCAGGCCGGCGTAGCCGACGACGATGTTCAGGCCGATGGCCAGCAGCACGTACAGCAGCGCGGTGTCGGCGATGCGCACCCAGAAGTTGCCCATCGACTGCAGCAGCAGCGGCAGGATGGCGAGGGCGAGCGCCGAGAGGACCCAGACCGCGGTCTTGTTCTGACGGTTCAGCAGCGTCATGGCGGGCTCCTCAGGCGCGGTCGGCGACGCGTTCGCCCAGCAGGCCGGAAGGCCGCAGCGTCAGCACCACGATCAGCACGATGAACGCGAAGATGTCCGAGTAGTTGCTGCCGAGGATGCCGCCGGTCACCACGCCCAGGTAGCCGGAACCGATGGATTCGATCAGCCCCAGGAGCACGCCGCCGACCACGGCGCCGGCCAGGTTGCCGATGCCGCCGAACACGGCGGCCGTGAAGGCCTTCAGGCCGGGGAGGAAGCCCATGGTGTGCTGCACGGTGCCGTAGTTCGACGCGTACATCACGCCGGCGATGGTGGCGAGCACGGCGCCGATGACGAAGGTGGCCGAGATCACCATGTCGGGCTTCACGCCCATGAGCGCGGCCACGCGCGGGTTCTCCGAGGTGGCGCGCATCGCGCGGCCGAGGCGCGTGTAGTTCACCACGTACATCAGGACGGCGAGCGACAGCACCGTGATGCCCAGGATCATGATCTGGGTGGTGGTGATCACCGCGCCGCCGAACTGGATGGGCTTGGCCGGCAGGAGCGTCGGGTAGGGCTTGTAGTTCGGCTTCCAGATGATCATCGCCAGCGTCTGCAGCAGCAGCGACATGCCGATGGCGGTGATCAGCGGGGCCAGCTTGGGGCTGTTGCGCAGCGGCCGGTAGGCGATCTTCTCGATGGCGAAGTTCAGTACCGAGGCCACGACGCACGCGATGGCCGTCGCCAGCAGCAGCAGCAGCCAGCCGGGCAGGCCCGGCATCGACTCCTGCGCGGTCGTGATGATCGACCAGCTGGTGATCGCGCCGACCATCAGGACTTCACCGTGGGCGAAGTTGATCAGGTTGATGATGCCGTACACCATGGTATAGCCGAGGGCTATCAGCGCGTACATGCTGCCCAGGACCAGACCGTTGATGATCTGCTGCAGCAGGATCTCCATAAGACTCTCCGTTTCCTCAGCCTCTTGGTCGTGGCGATGGGCCTTTGTGGGGCGCTTCGCCATCTAGCAAAAAACCCGCCGTTCGGATCCGCGGGCGGGTTCTTGGCGCGCGATTGTAAGGTCGCGAAACGAGGGGACGTCTACGGATTTTCTCGGGGTGCCGCGGCCTGGTTGCGCGCGCGCAGTTCCCGCAGTTTCTCGGCGATGCGGATCTCCAGCCCGCGCTCCACCGGGCGGTAGAAGCGCGGGGCCTTCATGCCTTCGGGGAAGTAGTTCTCGCCGGCCGCGAAGCCGCCTTCCTCGGCGTGGGCGTAACGGTACTCCTTTCCGTAGCCCAGGTCCTTCATCAGGCGGGTGGGCGCGTTGCGCAGGTGCAGGGGCACCGGCCGGGTGCCGTCCTTGCGCACCAGGGCGCGCGCCTCGTTGTAGGCGGCGTAGACGGCGTTCGACTTGGGCGCGACGGCCAGGTAGACCAGGCACTCGGCCAGGGCGAGCTCGCCTTCCGGGCTGCCCAGGCGCTCGTAGACGTCGGCGGCGTCGAGCGCCAGGCGCAGCGCGCGCGGGTCGGCCAGGCCGACGTCCTCCACGGCCATGCGGATCATGCGGCGGGCGACGTAGCGCGGGTCGACGCCGCCATCGAGCATGCGCACGAACCAGTAGAGCGTGGCGTCGGGGTCGGAGCCGCGCATGGACTTGTGCAGGGCGCTGATGGTGTCGTAGAACTGCTCGCCGCCCTTGTCGTAGCGGCGCATGCGCTCGCCCAGCACCTTGAGCAGCCAGGCGTCGTCGATCTCGCTGCGCTTCTCGCGCGTGGCGGCGACGGCGAGCGTCTCCAGCGTGTTGAGCAGCCGGCGCGCGTCGCCGTCGGCATAGGCGATCAGGCGGTCGAGCGCGTCCGGCGCGATGGCGGGCACGGCGTCGATCGCCTGCGCGCGCTGCACGATCTGCTTGAGGTCGTCCTCGGTGAGCGGCTGCAGCACGTAGACGGCGGCGCGCGACAGCAGCGCGGAATTCACCTCGAAGGAGGGGTTCTCGGTGGTGGCGCCGATGAAGGTGAAGAGGCCCGACTCCACGTGCGGCAGGAAGGCGTCCTGCTGGCTCTTGTTGAAGCGGTGGACCTCGTCGACGAAGACGATGGTGCGGCGGCCGTGCGCCTGCGCGACCTGCGCCTGCTCCACGGCCTCGCGGATGTCCTTCACGCCGCCCAGGACGGCGCTGATGGTGATGAACTGGGCGTCGAAGGCTTCCGCCATCAGGCGGGCGATGGTGGTCTTGCCGGTGCCGGGCGGGCCCCAGAGGATGCAGCTATGCGGCTGGCCGGACTCGAAGGCGATGCGCAGGGGCATGCCTTCGCCCAGCAGGTGCTGCTGCCCGATCACCTCGCCCAGCGACTTCGGCCGCAGGCGCTCGGCCAGCGGTGCATGGGCGGCGGGAGACTTGCTCATCCAGCCAGTTTATATTGCGGCCATCATGGAACCGGCGCTCTGGTCGATGCTTTCCGCGCTGCTCGGCGCCCTGGTGGGCGGCGGCATCAGCTATGCCCTGAACCGGCAGCAGTTCCGCAACCAGCTGCGGGTGCTGCAGGAGCAGAACAAGGTGGAGTTCATGGCGGAGACGACCGCGCGGCACTTCCTCGGGCACAAGAGCTTCACGGACCGGTCGTTCGAGACGCTGCGGAATCACCTGGGTGGGTTCGGCGATGACGAGCTGAGGAAGATTTTGGTGCGGGCGGGGGCGATCCGCGTGTATCGCGAGGACGGGTCGGAGTGGTGGCGGCTGCTGTCGCGGATGGATGAGTACATCGAGCGGAAACAGCTCGACCAGATCGCGCGGGAGATTTGAGTAGAGGTTGTCATTGCGGGCGCCAGGTTGTCAGGCGCCAGGTTGTCATTGCGGGCGCCGGGTTGTCATTGCGGGCTTGACCCGCAATCCATCGGTGGCGCACTGCCACGCATGCATGGATCCCGGGTCAAGCCCGGGATGACAAGGCATCGGTTGTCATTGCGGGCGCCAGGTTGTCAT
>NZ_JBUDXE010000021.1:0-59982 GCF_054956735.1 Ramlibacter sp. bp-362 | reverse complement strand
AGGACAGTGAAACGCCTCTGCGCCGATGATAGTGCGGATTCCCGTGTGAAAGTAGGACATCGTCAGGCTGTTATAGCGACGAAGGCCCGGCAGAAATGCCGGGCCTTTTGTTTTGGCGCGCGCCTTTCAGGTGTTCAGGATGACGCTGCCGGACATGCGCGCCGCGCCGACGGTGACCAGTTCGTCCAGAAGGGACGTAATCCAGTGAGTGAGCGGCGCATCGGCAAAGAACCGGCCGTGCACCAGCCGCAAGTAGTCCGCACTCTCCGCCCAGATCAGGAACCGTTCCCGCGGCGCCTCCTGAAGCTCGAGCAACTTGAACTTGAGCAGGACTTTCGCCCCATGAGCCGCGTGGCGCCGAGGATCCGAGCGGTAAGCGGCCAGGCGGCTGCGGGCGCGCCCGAGGGCGGCTTGGACGTCGCTGAACACCGCACCGTGTCCAGGGATGACCAACCTGGGCTGAAGGCGATCGATCGTGTCCAGCGTGCCAGCAACTTCGTCGAACGCGGATTCCCCCTCCAGCTCCTGGAACACCACCCCGAACCCGTTCTGCCAGAGCGCATCCGCGGATGCCAGCGTGCGTGAAGCAGGCTCGAACAGCACGACCGAATGCGGGTCGTGGCCCGGGGCACCGTGAACTTCCCATCGTACGCCGGCGAGGTCGAGCAACTGGCCGGGCCGGACCACGTCGTCGAAGCGAAAACGCGGGCAATGCTGCCCGGTCGGTGCATAAGTCAGCGCCACGGGATCCCAGTCGCGCACCGCGTCGGCCAGGCCAGGTGGAATGAAGACCTGCAGGTCCGGATAGCGTTCCTGCAATGCCGAGTTGCCGCCGCAGTGGTCGCTGTGGAGATGGGTGTTGACGAGCTTCGTGAGCGCCCGTGTTCCCACCGCGCGCTCCACCAGCTCCAGCGTCTGCCCCGCATGCGTCCAGTAGCCGCTGTCGACCAGGGCCGCCTCGTCCCGCCCCAGCACCAGGATGCTGTTGGAGGAAAGCCACCCGCGCTCCAGCACAACGACGCCCGGAGGCAGCAGCGACTGCATGAGCGGCCCCGTCAATGCGGAGCGCGGAGCTCGCGCCTCAGGATCTTGCCCACGTTCGACTTGGGCAGCTCGTCGCGGAATTCGATGTACTTCGGCACCTTGTAGCCCGTCAGGTTCGCGCGGCAGTGGTCGGCGACTCCCTCCTCCGTGAGGGTGGAATCGCTCTTCACCACGAACACCTTGATCGCTTCGCCCTGCTTCTCGTCCGGCACGCCGACCGCGGCGCACTCCACGACGCCAGGGCAGAGCGAGATGACATTCTCCAGTTCGTTGGGATACACGTTGAAGCCGCTCACCAGGATCATGTCCTTCTTGCGGTCGACGATGCGCGTGTGGCCGCGCTCGTCCATGATGCCGACGTCGCCCGTGCGCAGGTAGCCGTCCGCCGTGAACGCCTTCGCGTTCTCCTCCGGCTGCCGATAGTAGCCCTGCGTCACGTTGGGCCCGCGGATGCAGATCTCTCCGGCCTGTCCCGGCGGCAGCGACTGCCCCGCGTCGTCCTTGATCGCGATGTCGATCCCCGGAAGCGGCAGGCCGATCGTGCCGGAAAACTCCGTGGCATCGACCGGATTGTTGGTGCCGATCGCGCAGGTCTCGCTCATGCCCCAGCCCTCCACCATCGTGGAGCCCGTCACCTGCCGCCACTGGCGCGCCGTGCCTTCGGACGCAGCCATGCCGCCGGCCTGCGACACGCAAAGCTGCGAGAAGTCGACCGAACGGAATTGCGGATGCTGCAGCAGCGCGTTGAACAAGGTGTTGACCGCCGGCAGCATGTGGAAGGGCCTCTTCTTCAGCACCTCGACGAAGCGGCCGATGTCGCGCGGATTCGGGATGAGCGTCAGGTGCGCCCCCCAGCGGATCGCCAGCAGGCACAGCGTGAGCGCGAAGATGTGGTACAGCGGCAAGGCGGCGATCCCGTTGATCCGGCTGACGTCGCCGACGCGGCCGAGCGCCGGCGTGAACCAGGCCTCCGCCTGCAGGATCGCCGCCACGATGTTGCGATGGGTCAGGATCGCACCCTTGGACAGCCCGGTCGTTCCCCCCGTGTACTGCAGGAAGGCGACCGAATCCAGCGTCTGCGGCGCCGCCTTCAGCGTGCCGCGCGCGCCTTCGGCCAGGGCAGCGGACCACGGCGTGACGGTGCGCCCGTCCGAGAGCGGCAGCCGATACGCCGGGACCATCTTGGCCAGGTGCCGAACGGCGAACGTGATCCAGTGGCCGTACATCCCGCCCAGCAGGTCGCCCATGCCCGTGACGACGACATGGCGCACGCCGGTCTCGCCGATCGCCTGTTCCAGCGTGTGGCAGAAGTTCTCCAGGATCACGATCGCCGTCGCGCCGGAATCCTTCAGCTGGTGCTCCAGTTCCCGCGCCGTGTACAGCGGGTTCACGTTCACGCACGTGTAGCCCGCGCGCAGCACGGCCGCCATCGCCACCGCGAACTGCGGAACGTTGGGAAGCATGATGGCCACGCGCGCACCCGGCTCCAGGCCGCGCGACTGCAGCCAGGCGCCGAGCGCCCGCGAGAACGCATCCAGCTGCCCGTAGGTCATCCAGCGTTCCATGCAGACGGAAAACGGCCGGTTCGCGTTCTTGCGGAAGGACTCCTCCAGCAGCTGCGTGAGCGACGCATACTGCTCCGGATCGATGTCGTGCGGCACGCCCGCCGGATAGTTCTTCAGCCAGTTCTTCTGCAGCATCCCGTGCTCCTTCGCGCGGCATTGTGCAGAGAGCGGATGCGGGCCGTGAGCGGGCTTGTCCTAGGGCGGAGCACGCGTGGGATACTGCCTTCGATGCCGCGCCGATCCAGCCTCGCTCGACTGCTGCGCGCCGCCTGCCTCTCGCAGTTCGCCCTGGCGCTCGCGTGGCTGCTGGGGCGCTGGCCCGCATCGCCCTGGCAGGCCGTCGCCGGCACCCTCGCGATCCTGGCCGTCGCTCCCGCGGTGCTGGCCCTGGAGCTCGCCATCGGCGCGCGCGTGAACCGGGCCGACCCGGCGCCGAAAGCCCGGGCACCGCAACTCGCGCGCGCCTGGCTCGCCGAAACCCTCCACCTGTTCCGCACCTTCTATGGCCGCCAGCCGTTCCGCTGGCGCGCCATAGCCGACCACCTCGATCCCGCCTGCGCCGGGCGCACCGGTGTCGTCCTCGTGCACGGCTTCATGTGCAACCGCGGCTTCTGGAACCCCTGGATGCGCGAACTGCAGGCGCGCGGCCACGCGTTCGTCGCCGTCAACCTGGAACCGGTCTTCGCCTCCATCGACGACTACGCGCCGGCCATCGACGCCGCCGTCGCGCGTGTCGCACAGCTCACGGGCCGCGCCCCTGTCGTCATCGCCCACAGCATGGGCGGCCTCGCGGCGCGCGCCTGGTGGCGCACCACGGAAGGACGCACACCCATCGCGCATCTCGTCACGATCGGCTCGCCCCACCACGGCACCTGGCTCGCGCGTTTCAGCCGCAGGCCCAACGGCCGGCAGATGCGCAGGCACAGCGACTGGCTCGCCGCGCTCACTGCCGCGGAACAGCGCCAGGGACTGCCGCCGGCGACGTGCTGGTATTCGAACTGCGACAACGTCGTGTTCCCCCCGTGCACGGCGACGCTGCCCCACGCCGACAACCGCTTCCTGCCCGGCCAGCCGCACGTGGCGCTCGCCTTCGACCGCCGGCTGCGGGACGCCTGCCTGGAACTGGTGGGCCGCGCGGGAGTTCCGTCAAGGTGAATCTTCACCTCGGCGGCCGCCGAAAATGTCTACCGGCCGTGCTGGCGCCTTCCTAAGCTTGGCCCCCACAACCGCAGGGGGAGAAAACTAATGGATGGAGCACTCGAGGGCGCCCGCAGCGCCGTTTTCCTGGCCGGCTTGCCGGAGTCACCCGGCCACGGCCTGTCGCTGCTGATGGACGAACTGGCGTGCGGCGTCCTGCTGGCGACCACCAAGGGCCGCCTCCTGCACGCCAACCACGCGGCCCGCCACGAGCTCGCGCACCGGCAGGTGCTCTCCGTGCAGGAGGGGCAGCTGCGCACCACCGACGCCGCCCAGTCCAAACTCCTGACGCAGGCGCTCGCCAAGGCCGAGACCGGCCGCCGCAGCCTGGTCGCGCTGCGTTCGCCGGCGCGCAAGCGCGTCAGCATCGCCGTCGTGCCGCTGCGGTCGGAAGGCCCCCACAGTGTGCATTCGGTGGCGCTGGTGTTCTCCCGGACGTCGGTCTGCGACGCCGTCATGCTCTGCTTCTTCGCCCGCACCCACGGCCTCACGCCGTCCGAGGAGCAGGTGCTCGCCATCCTGTGCCAGGGCTACTCCGCCCCGCAGATCGCGCTGCAGCTCAAGGTGGCGGTGTCCACCGTGCGCAGCCATGTCCGCAGCATGTGCGCCAAGACGCACTCCAACGGCGTGCGGGCGCTGGTCGGCCAGGTCGCCGTGCTGCCGCCCATCGGCGCGGCGCACCTGCAGGATCCGCTGCACTAGCCAACCCTCTAGGGGGGACGGCAGCGGCCGTGCTAGAGTTTTTTGGCAAGGGGAGGACGCCATGAACGTGTCCAGGATCGCCGCGGACCAGGAGCGCGGCACGGCCGAACTGGAGCCGTCGCTCGCGCGGCTGTCGGCCCGCGGCATCGTGCGCAGCTACCGCAAGAACACCATCATCCTCAACGAGGGCGAGCCCGGCGACTCCCTGTTCGTCCTGCTGCAAGGCCAGGTGAAGGTGTACGCCACCGACGAGAACGGGCGCGAGATCACCTACGGCACCATCCACGCCGGCGACTACTTCGGCGAAATGTCGCTCGACGGCGGCCCGCGTTCCGCCTCCGTGATGACGGTCGAGCCCTGCCTCTGCTCCCTGGTCTCGCGCGCCGCCGTGCAGCTGCACCTCGCCGAGGAGCCGGGCTTCGCCCTGCAGCTGGTCACGCAGGTGATCCGCCGCGCCCGCTCCGCCACCGAGACGGCGCGCCAGATGGCCCTCATGGACGTCTACGGGCGCGTGATCCACACGCTGGAAGGCGAGCACGGCCCCGCCAGCAGCCAGGCCCCCGTGCAGCTGACGCAGATCACGCACCAGCAGATCGCCAGCCGCGTCGGCGCCTCGCGCGAAATGGTCAGCCGCCTGCTCAAGGACCTGGAAAAGGGCGGCTACGTGGAACTGGGCATCAAGCGCATCACCCTCAAGAAGAAGCTGCCCGCGCGCTGGTAGGCGTCGCGGTCAGCGCGGCGGCGCACCGGCCTGCACCAGCGCATCGGCGTAGCGCGCCTCCAGCGCCTCGTGCAGCGGGGTCGAGCCGATGAATCCCGAGACGGTGAAGGCCGGCTGCCGCTTCAGCAGCTGCTGCTGGCTGCCCCGTGCTTCGCCCAGGCGCTCGCTCTCCACCTGCGCCACGATCAACGTCCGCCACGCCGGCACGTAGCGCGGATTGCGCTGCAGCGCCGCCTGCGCGAGCTGCGCCGACGCCGGGGCGTCGCCGTCGGCCAGGGCGCACATCGCCCCGATCGCGTCGTAGATGAAGCGCAGAGGTTCCAGCGAGAGACTCTCGCGCGCCTGCGCAGCGGCATCGCGCGCCTGGCGGGTGGCGCCGCGCAGCGCCAGCAGCTCCGCCTGGAACAGCAAGGCCAGCGAATGCTGGCCGCGCAGGCTCAGGGCCTGCCCATAGCGCTCGGCCGCGGCTTCGGCGTTGCGCATGCCATGCAGGCAGGTGTAGCCCTCCAGCGCCAGCACCAGCGGCGATCCGGGGTCCGCCTGCGCCGCCGCCGTGGCGTGCGCCCGCGCGAGCGAGGCTTCGTGCCGGGCGAAGCCGGCGCACGCCTGCTGGACCTGCAGGATGTGCAGGTGGGCCAGCCAGGCATGCGGCATCGGGTGGCGCCGCCAGCGTTCGAGCAGGTGTTCCAGCATGCGCCGCGCCTGCTCCATGTCGAGCGGAGCCAGCCGGTGCATCAGGCCGAGCGACGCGAGCAGCAGGGCGGAGCCGTCCAGCGCCGGCAGGGGCCGGTCTGCCGCCGCCTGCACCTCGTGCTGGATCACCGCGCCGTGCACCCCGGCCAGGACTTGCGCGAGCAGCCGGCTGTCCAGCAGGCCCGTTTCCGGGGAGGCGGGCTGGAAGCTGTCGGCCCAGACGACGTGGCCGTTGGTGGCGTCGGCGAGCTCGGCATACAGGGCCAGGCTGCCCGCCTGCGCCCGGGCCCGGCCGGCCAGCAGGTAGCGCGGGGCCGCCTGCGGCGCCGGCGGGTTGTCCCGCTCGCCCTCGGGGGGAACCGCCGTCATGCGCGAGACCACTTGCAGCGCGTCGCTGCGCGCCAGCGCGCTCACCAGTTCGTCCGCCAGCGTCTCGCCGGCGATGCCGCCCACCGGCGGACCGTCCGTCGGAAAGGGCAGCACCGCCACGCTCGAGCGCAGCCCGATCTCCTGCGCCGGCAGCACGGGCGGCGCCCCGGCCTGGCCGATGCGATAGGCGTGCACCGGCTGCTTCACGTGCTTCAGGTGGCAGGGGCCGAGGTCCACGAGGTGCAGCGGCAGCGCCCGGCCCAGCCGGTCGCGCAGGGCCTGCGAGATCACCACCTCGCCGGGGCCCGCGAGCGTGGCGATGCGCGCGGCGAGGTTCACGTCGGTCCCGTAGATGTCGTACTTGTCCGCGACGAAGTCCGCCACGTGCGCGCCGATGCGCAGGTGCACGTGCTCTTCGGGCGCGAGCCCCTGGTTGACGTCGCGGAACCAGGCCTGCATGGCCAGCGCGGCGCGGATGCAGCCCGCCGCGTCCGCGAACTCCAGCATGAGCCCGTCCCCGAGGCTCTTGTGCAGGCGGCCGGAGTGCAGCGGCGCCTGCTCGTGCACGTAGTTCACGAAACTGTGCCAGCGGCGGATGAAGGCGTGCTCGGCCTGCTCCATCAGGCGCACGGACTCGACCACGTCGGCCACCGCGATGACCTTGGTGGCGCGGGTGAACGCGGATCCGTGGAGCGAAGGGACGGACATGGCGGGTCGGCCGGCAAACGCCGAAATAGTTGTAGCACGTTGTGTGAAAACGTTGCGTCGGGCCTTCCCGGCATGGCATCAACAGGGGATCCCGGATGGGCGGTGGATCTTTCCGGGAAAACCCTTAAATTGCGACCATGACAGACGCCAGCCAAGACAAGCCGACCCCCGGCCTGGTGCCGATCCGCACCCTCGGGCGGCGCCACCTGCGCCGGATCGCGGAGCACCTGCTGGCGCTGGACGAGCACGACCGCTACCTGCGCTTCGGCTTCCCGGCCAACGACGAGCAGATCCAGCGCTACGTGGACGGGCTCGATTTCGACCGCGACCAGGTCTTCGGCATCTTCAACCGCCGCCTGGAACTGATCGCCATGGCGCACCTGGCATTCCTCGCACCCGCCCCGGGCAGCCCCGTCGGCGCCGAATTCGCCGTCTCGGTGCTCGCGAAGGCACGCGGCCGCGGCTACGGATCGCGGCTGTTCGATCGCGCCGTGGTCCACGCCCGCAACGAGGGCGTGGAGCTGATGTTCATCCATGCCCTGTCGGAAAACCGCGCCATGATCAAGATCGCCCGCAAGGGCGGCGCCAGCCTGGAACGCGCGGGTGGCGAAACCGAGGCCTACCTGCGCCTGCCGCCTGCCACGCTGGACAGCCGCGTGAGCGAACTGGTCGACGAGCAGGTGGCCCAGGCGGACTACCGCGTCAAGGCGCAGGCCAGGATGCTGCTGGAATTCCTCGCGAGCCTGCAGGAAATCCGCCGGGGCGCGGCCGCCGCGCGCAACAAGAGCGGCCGCTGAAGGCGCCCGCGTCCGCTCGAGCCAGCCTGCCCGGCCAATCCGTTATCCTTGGGGCAACTCCACTCCCGCCTCACGGCCGTGTCTGACCCCCACCCTGCGCGCGCCGCGCACGAGAAGCAGGACAAGCGCACCTTCCTGCAGAAAGTCGCCGAGTTCATCCACCCCGGCCCGGACTCGAAGGCGGAGCTGATCGAAGCGCTGGCCGACGCCGAGGAAAACGACATCATCGGCCCGGAGTCGCGGGTCATGCTGGAAGGCGTGATCCGGATGGCCGAACTCACGGCCGGCGACGTAATGGTGGCCGCGCCGCGGATGGACCTCGTCAACATCGACGCGCCGTACGAGGACATCCTGCACGTCGTCATCAGCACGGCGCACTCGCGCTTCCCCGTCTACGAAGGCGAGGACCGCGAGAACATCATCGGCATCCTGCTCGCGAAGGACCTGCTGAAGCTGCAGCGCTCCCCTTCGCTCAACCCGCGCGCGCTGCTGCGCCCGGCCGTGTTCGTGCCCGAAAGCAAGGGCCTGAACGACCTTCTGCGCGAGTTCCGCGGCAACCGCAACCACCTGGCCATCGTCATCGACGAGTTCGGGCGCGTGGCCGGCCTGATCACCATCGAGGACGTGCTGGAGCAGATCGTCGGCGAGATCGAGGACGAGTTCGACATCGTCGAGGACGAAGGCGACATCTTCGGCCTGGCCGACCGCACCTACCGCGTGAGCGGCGACACCACCATCGAGCGCGTGAACGAGGCCTTCGGCGTGGAGCTGGCCACCGAGGAGGAAGAGCGCGAGTTCGACACCGTCGGCGGCCTGATCGCGCACCGGCTGGGGCACGTGCCCAAGCGCGGCGAGACCGCGGTGGTGGCGGGCCTGAAGTTCGTGGTGCTGCACACCAAGGGCGGGGCCGTCCGCTGGTTCAAGGTCTCTCCCGCCGACCGCGACGGCAGCCCGGCTTGACTGCGATCGCGGCCCGCTGGATCGCGCTGGCCGTCGCGGCTGTCGCCGGCGGCTTGCAGGCGCTCTCGCTCGCCTGGCCGCCCACCGGCCAGCCGCTGTGGTGGCTGCAGCTGCTGTCCCTGGCGGTGCTCGCCGGCGTCCTGCAAAGACAAGCTTCCCGGCGCGGCGCGGCGCTGGCCGCCTGGGTGTTCGCCACCTGCTGGCTTGCCGGCACCTTCTGGTGGATGTTCATCTCCATGCACGTCTACGGCGGGCTGGCCTCGCCCCTCGCCGCTGCCGCCGTGCTGCTGCTGGCCGGCTTCCTCGCGCTGTACTACGCGCTCGCGGCCGGACTGCTGCGCGGCGCCGCCACCCACCGGCCCTGGCGCGACGGCCTGCTGTTCGCCGGCCTCTGGCTGGGCGCGGAGCTGCTGCGCGCGACGCTGTTCACCGGCTTCCCGTGGGGCGCCGGCGGCTATGCGCACGTCGAGGGGCCGCTCGCGCCGCTCGCGCCCTGGGTCGGCGTCTATGGCATCGGCGCCGTCGCGGCGTGGCTCGCGTGGCAGCTGTCGCTGCTCGCCCAGTCGGCGGCGCGCGGCACGGGAAGCTACCGGCTCGCCGTGCTGGCCAGTGCCGGCCTGCTGGCCGCAGGCCTGGTCTCGGCCCGCATCGCCGCGCCGGAGCCGCCGGGGCCGCGGCTGCGCGTCGCGCTGCTGCAGGGAAACATCCCGCAGGACGAGAAGTTCGAGGGCGGCAGCGGCATCCCGCTGGCGCTGGACTGGTACGGCCGCATGCTGCGCGACACCCGCGCGCAGCTGGTCGTCGCGCCGGAAACGGCGATCCCGCTGCTGCCGGCGCAACTGCCCGAGGACTACCTGCCCGCGCTGCGCACGGCCTTCGCCCAGGGCGACCGCGCGGCGCTGGTGGGCATTCCCCTGGGCAGCTTCGAGACCGGCTACACGAATTCCGTGATCGGCTTCGCGCCGGGCGCCGGCGGCTACAGGTACGACAAGCACCACCTGGTCCCCTTCGGCGAATTCATCCCGCCGCTGTTCAAGTGGTTCACGCGGATGATGAACATCCCGCTGGGCGACTTCAACCGCGGAGGCCTCGGCCAGCCCTCGTTCTCCTGGCAGGGACAGCGGCTGGCGCCCAACATCTGCTACGAGGACCTGTTCGGCGAGGAGCTGGGCGCGCGCTTCACCGACCCGGAGAGCGCCCCGACCATCTTCGTCAACCTCAGCAACATCGGCTGGTTCGGCGACACGGTGGCGATCGACCAGCACCTGCAGATCAGCCGCATGCGCGCGCTGGAGTTCGCGCGTCCCATGATCCGCGCCACCAACACGGGCGCGACGGCCATCGTCGACCGCACCGGGCGCGTGACGCAGCTGCTGCCGCGGCTCACCCGCGGCGTGCTGGTCGGCGAAGTCGAGGGTGGCACGCGCTTCACGCCCTTCGCGCGCTGGGTGGCCCGCTTCGGCCTCGCGCCGCTGTGGATCCTGGCCGGCGCAGCCGCCCTCGCCGCGTGGATGGTGGGCCGCCGGCGGGCGCAGCCCTAAAATGGACGGTTCCGCGGGCCGCCGGTCCGCACGACGGGGCAGGCGCATGCCGGCGCCCCGCAGCCTATGCTCACATTCCAGCAACTGATCCTCAAGCTGCAGGCCTACTGGGACGCCCAGGGCTGCGCGCTGCTGCAGCCCTACGACATGGAGGTCGGCGCGGGCACCTCGCACACCGCGACCTTCCTGCGCGCCATCGGCCCCGAGCCCTGGAAGGCGGCCTACGTGCAGCCCAGCCGCCGGCCCAAGGACGGCCGCTACGGCCAGAACCCGAACCGCCTGCAGCACTACTACCAGTACCAGGTGGTCCTCAAGCCGGCGCCGGCCAACATCCTGGAGCTGTACCTCGGCTCGCTGGAGGCGCTGGGCTTCGACCTGAAGAAGAACGACATCCGCTTCGTCGAGGACGACTGGGAGAACCCGACGCTGGGTGCCTGGGGCCTGGGCTGGGAAGTCTGGCTCAATGGCATGGAGGTCACGCAGTTCACCTACTTCCAGCAGGTGGGCGGCATCGAGTGCAAGCCGATCACGGGCGAGATCACCTACGGACTGGAGCGCCTGGCCATGTACCTGCAGGGCGTGGACAACGTCTACGACCTCACGTGGACCGAGGGCCTCAGCTACGGCGACGTCTACCACCAGAACGAGGTGGAGCAGTCGACCTACAACTTCGAGCACGCCGACGTCGACTTCCTGTTCACCGCCTTCGCGGCGCACGAGAAACAGGCGAAGCACCTGATGGAGCAGCAGCTCGCGCTGCCCGCCTACGAGCAGGTGCTCAAGGCGGCGCACACCTTCAACCTGCTGGACGCGCGCGGCGCGATCAGCGTCACCGAACGCGCGGCCTACATCGGCCGCATCCGCAACCTGGCGCGCAGCGTCGCCCAGGCCTACTACGAGAGCCGCGAGCGCCTGGGCTTCCCGATGGCGCCGCGCGAGTGGGTGGCCGAACTGCAGAAGAAGGCGGCCTGATGGACAACCTGCTCGTCGAACTCCTGGTCGAGGAACTGCCGCCCAAGGCGCTGCGCAAGCTGGGCGAATCCTTCGCCGGCGTGCTGCTGGAGCAGCTGCGCTCCCAGGGCCTCGCCTCGCGCGAATCGCAGCTCACCGCGTTCGCCTCGCCGCGTCGGCTGGCCGCGCACATCACGGCCGTGGCGCCCCGCGCCGCCGACCGCCAGGTGTCGCAGAAGCTGATGCCGGTGAGCGTGGGCCTCGATGCCTCCGGCCAGCCCACGCCCGCGCTGCTGAAGAAGCTCCAGGCGCTGGGCGCCGACGCCTCCGCGGTGCCGCGCCTGAAGCGCGTGCAGGACGGCAAGGCCGAGGCGCTGTTCCACGACAGCACCGTGCCTGGCGTCACGCTCGCCGACGGCCTGCAGAAGGCGCTGGACGAGAGCATCGCCAAGCTGCCGATCCCCAAGGTCATGACCTACCAGCTCGCCGACGGCTGGACCGACGTGAAGTTCGTGCGCCCCGCGCACCGGCTGGTCGCGCTGCACGGCGCCAAGGTGGTCGACATCGAGGTGCTGGGCCTGCGCGCTTCCAACACGACCGAAGGCCACCGCTTCGAGGCGCCCGTGCAGGCCTTCGCCCTGCGCGACGCGGACGCCTACGAGCAGCAGATGCAGGAGCAGGGCGCCGTCATCCCGTCGTTCGAGAAGCGGCGCGCGGAGATCGCACGCCAGCTGCAGGCCGCGGCGGCGCAGGCCGGCGGCGGCGCCCGGCCGATCGAGGACGACGCGCTGCTCGACGAAGTCACGGCGCTGGTCGAGCGCCCCAACGTGCTCACCTGCCGCTTCGAGCCCGAATTCCTGGAAGTGCCGCAGGAGTGCCTCATCCTCACGATGAAGGCCAACCAGAAGTACTTCCCGCTGCTGGACGCACAAGGCAAGCTGACCAACCGCTTCCTGGTCGTGAGCAACATCCGCCCCCAGGACCCGGGCGCGGTGATCGGCGGCAACGAGCGCGTCGTGCGCCCGCGGCTGGCCGACGCCAAGTTCTTCTTCGACCAGGACCGCAGGAAGACGCTGGAGTCGCGGGTGCCGGGCCTCGCGAAGGTCGTCTACCACAACAAGCTGGGCACGCAGGGCGAGCGCATCGAGCGCGTGCGCGCCATC
This sequence comes from Ramlibacter sp. bp-362, assembly GCF_054956735.1. Classification (NCBI taxonomy): domain Bacteria; kingdom Pseudomonadati; phylum Pseudomonadota; class Betaproteobacteria; order Burkholderiales; family Comamonadaceae; genus Ramlibacter; species Ramlibacter sp. bp-362. Next base: position 47,571 of record NZ_JBUDXE010000021.1, on the reverse strand, counting down.
GCCAAGGTGATCGCCGCGCAGCTGGGCAGCGACCGGCTCGCGCACGCTGCCGACACGGCCGCGCGCCTCGCCAAGGCGGACCTGCTCACCGACATGGTCGGCGAGTTCCCCGAGCTGCAGGGCGTGATGGGCGGCTACTACGCGCGCCACGACGGCCTGGGCGACGAGATCGCGGCGGCCATCGAGGACCACTATCGCCCGCGCTTCGCCGGCGATGCCCTGCCGCGCAACGAGCTGGGCCTGGTCGTCGCGCTGGCGGACAAGCTGGAGACGCTCGCGGGCCTGTTCGCGATCGGCCAGCTGCCCACCGGCGACAAGGACCCGTTCGCGCTGCGCCGCCATGCGCTGGGCATCGTGCGCATGCTGATGGAAAAGGACCTCCCGCTCGCGCTGGGCGAGCTGGTCACCGAGGCGCTGGGCCTGTTCCCGCAGGCGCAGCCCGGCACGGCGGAGCAGCTCACCGACTTCATCTACGAGCGCCTCGCGGGCCAGCTGCGCGAGCAGGGCTACAGCGCGCAGGAAGTGGAAGCGGTGCTCGCGCTGCGGCCGCAGCGCCTGGGCGACGTCGCCAAGCGCCTCGCCGCCGTGCGCGCGTTCGCCGCGCTGCCCGAGGCGCCCGCGCTCGCCGCGGCCAACAAGCGCATCGCCAACATCCTGAAGAAGGCCGAGCGCGCCGACGCGCACGTGAGCGAGCCGCTGCTGCAGGAGCCCGCCGAGAAGGCGCTGTACGCCGCGATGCAGGACACCGGGCCGCGCGCACGCGCGCAGTTCGAGTCCGGCGACTACACCGCCTCGCTGCAGACGCTGGCCGCGTTGCGCGCGCCGGTCGACACGTTCTTCGACGACGTGATGGTCAACGCCGAACAGGCCGACCTGCGCCTGAACCGCCTGGGCCTGCTCGCGACCCTGCACCAGGCAATGAACCGCGTCGCCGACCTTTCGCGCTTGGCGTCATGAGCCCCCACGCTCCGCACTTCGTGTCGTCGCTGCCCCCCGAGGGGGCTGGCCTCCCTTGGGGCGGCCCGGCGGGAGGCCTATGAAGCTCGTCATCCTCGATCGCGACGGCACCATCAACGTCGACAGCGACGAGTTCATCAAGACGCCGGAGGAGTGGATCCCGCTGCCCTGCGCGCTGGAGGCGATCGCGCGCCTGAACCACGCCGGCTGGCACGTGGCCATCGCCTCCAACCAGTCCGGCCTCGGCCGCGGCCTCTTCGACGTGGGCTCGCTCAACGCGATCCACGCCAAGATGCACAAGGCCCTGGGCGCGCTCGGTGGCCGCATCGACGCCGTGTTCTACTGCCCGCACAGCCCGGACGAGGGCTGCCAGTGCCGCAAGCCGCTGCCGGGCCTGTTCGAGCAGATCGGCGAGCGCTTCGGCGTCGACCTGCGCACCACGCACGTGGTCGGCGACACGCCGCGCGACCTGCAGGCCGGCGCGACGGTCGGCTGCCAGCCGCACCTGGTGCTCACCGGCAAGGCAGCCTCGCTGCGCGGCCAGCCGCTGCCGGAGGGCTATCCGCCCGGCACGCGCGTGCACCAGGACCTCTCCGCCTTCGCCGACTGGCTGATCGCGCGCGCCCCCGTGCCGCGCCCGGCCGCGAATCCTTCCGACCGTCCCGCCTGACCGCCGCCATGGCCCTGATCCGATCGATCCTCCACGGCGCCTGGATGCTGGTGACCGTGATCCCCTATGCGCTGGCGATCCTGGTGATGGCGCCCTTCGCCAGCGGCGTGGCGCTGTACGGCATCGCGCAGGCCTGGCTGAAGCAGGTGATGTACGGCCTGGCCGTGCTGTGCGGCGTGCGCTGGCGCGTGCAGGGCATGGAGAACCTGCCGCAGGGCGAGACCAGCCCGGCGATCCTGCTGGTGAAGCACCAGTCCACGCTCGAAACCTTCCTGATGCCGGTGCTGATGCCGCACCCGCTCGCCTACGTCTTCAAGCGCGAGCTGCTGTACATCCCCTTCTTCGGCTGGGCGATCGGCCGGCTGGACATGGTGCACATCGACCGCAGCCAGCGCGCGCAGGCCTTCAACAAGGTGGTGGAGCAGGGCAAGCGTCTGCTCGCGCAGGGCGTGTGGGTGATCATGTTCCCCGAAGGCACGCGCATCCCGCGCGGCCAGGCCGGCACCTACAAGTCCGGCGGCACGCGCCTCGCGGTGGCCACCGGCGCGCCGGTGATCCCGATCGCGGTGGCCTCGGCGCGCTGCTGGCCGCGCAAGGCCTTCATCAAGCATCCGGGCCTGGTGGAGGTCTCCATCGGCAAGCCGATCCCGAGCGCCGGCCGCTCCGCCGACGAACTGATGCGGGAAGTGGAGACCTGGATCGAATCCGAGATGCGCCGCCTGGACCCCGAGGCCTACTCGGAGACGGCGGCGAAAGAGCCCGCGCAGGTGTAACGCCGCTGGCGAGCGCGAGGGCCGGCCGCTTAGAATCGCGGCCCATGCAGTCGCCGTTTCAGCTCCTCCTCGACCTGTTCGACGAGCCGAAACCGGCGCCTCCCGCGGCCCGGACGCCGGCGCCCCCCATTCCCGACAGCGAGCGCGTGCGCGGCGAGCCCCTCGCCGACCTGATCGCGCCGCAGGCCTTCCGCCATCCCGACGCGAACCGCGAGACGCGCCTGGGCGAGGTGCTGGTCGCCTACGAATTCCGGCGCGCGCGCCGCAAGAACATCGGTTTCGCCGTCGGCCCCGAGGGCCTGGTGGTGAGCGCCCCGCGCTGGGTGCCGCTGGGCGAAGTGGAGCAGGCGATCCGGACCAAGGCGCGCTGGATCGTCAGCAAGCTCGAAGCCGCGCGCGAGCGCAACGAGCGGCTCGAGGCCGCGCGCGTCGAGTGGAAGGACGGCGCCACCTTCCCCTGGCTCGGCGAGCCGGTGATCGTGGTGCTGGACCCGCGCCACGACTTCCGCGAGACCGGCGGCGTGCTGCACACGGACGACACCACCTTGCCCGGCGTCGCCCGCCAGACGCTGCACATCGGCCTCGCGCAGAACGCCCAGCCGGCGCAGATCCGCGACGCCGTGCAGGCCTGGCTGATGCGCCAGGCGCGCACGCTCTTCACGGAGCGGCTGGACCACTACGCGCCGCTGCTGGACGTGCGCTGGAAGCGCCTCACCCTCAGCAGCGCCGGCACGCTGTGGGGCACGGCGCACAGCGACGGCTCGATCCGCCTGAACTGGCGCCTGGTGCACTTCCGCCTGCCCGTGATCGACTACGTCGTCGCCCACGAACTGAGCCACCTGCGCGTGATGGACCACAGCCCGCGCTTCTGGGACACTGTGCGTTCGGTGGTGCCGAACTATTCCGAGCTGCGCGGGCAGCTGCGGGACGAGGCGCTGCCCGCTTGGTGAAGGGCGTGCGCCTGATGCGATCAGAACGCAGAGGACGCAGAAACTTCGCAGAGGACGCAGAGGAATACCTTCTAGGGATGTCCTTCTGCGTTCTCTGCGCAACCTCTGCGTCCTCTGCGTTCCTCTCGTCGCTCAGGCAGTGCCCCAGCATCAGGCGGCGGAAAACCGCCAGACACCCTTCGCGTCCCGCGCCCGCCGCAGCTGGCCCGCATGCCACAGCGCGTGCAGGTGCGCGATCGCCTCGCCCATGGCGAAGGTCGTCTGGTGCAGGTCCAGCTTGCGCCTGAACAGCAGCGGCAGGATGTCCGCGGCCGACAAGGCCTGCGTTCGGCTGGCGGCCAGCACTTCCCCCAGCCGCTCGCGGTGGTGCTCGTGCAGCTGGCGGATGCGCTCGTGCAGGCCGCGGAAGGGCTTGCCGTGCGAGGGCAGCACGAGCGTCCTTGCCGGCAGCTCGTCGAAGCGGTCGATGGACGCGAGGAACAGCGCCAGCGCGTTGCCCTCCGGCTCCATCTCGTACACGCTCACGTTGGTGGAGATGCGCGGCAGCACCATGTCGCCGCTCACCAGCACCTGCAGCTCGTCGCAGTACAGCGCGATGTGCTCCGGCGCGTGGCCGTAGCCGCTGATGCAGCGCCAGCTGCGCCCGCCGATCGCCAGCAGGTCCCCGTCCTGCATGCGGCGGTAGCGCGGCGGCACCGCCGGCACCAGCGTCGGGTAGTAGCTGGCGCGTGCGCGCACCTGCTCCACGGTCGCGGGATCGTCCAGCCCGTGCGAGGCGAAGAAGCGCGCCGCGCCCTCGCCGCAGAAGGCGGAGGTGCTCTGCGACGCGAGCCGCGCCGCGTGGTAGTCCGTGGCGCTGATCCACAGCCGGCACTCGTGCTCCGGCGTGCTCCAGCGTTCGCACAGCCACTGCGCCAGGCCGATGTGGTCCGGGTGCATGTGCGTGACGATCACGCGCAGCACCGGCAGCCCTTTCAGCCGATCGGCGAACACCTGTTCCCACTGCGCCTTGGCTTCGTCGCGGGCGACGCAGCAGTCGACGACGGTCCAGCCTTCGCGGCCGTCGAGGCGGTCGCGCAGCAGCCAGAGGTTGATGTGGTCCAGCGCGAAGGGCAGGGCCATGCGGATCCAGTGCACGCCGGGGGCGACCTCCAGGGTGGCGCCGGGCTCGGGCAGGGTGTCGCCCAGGGGGTACTGCAGTTCTCGTTCGAGGAGGTTCATGGGCGAGGGAATTGACGTTGACGTAAACGTCAGATGTAATCCCGCATTGTAGGCAGGGCCGCCCGGCCCCGCCGCTTCCGCCGACATTCCCCATGGCCGCCACGCCCCCGCCCACCACGTACACCATCAGCGACCTCGCCCGCGAGTTCGACCTCACCACGCGCGCGATCCGCTTCTACGAGGACATGGGCCTGCTGCAGCCGGAGCGCTCCGGCCCCGGCGGGCGCAACCGCGTCTACAGCCCGCGCGACCGCACGCGGCTGAAGCTGACGCTGCGGGCCAAGCGCCTGGGCCTGTCGCTCACCGAGGCGCGCGACATCATCGACATGTACGACAGCCCGCGCGACACCGGGCCGCAGCTGCGCAAGTTCCTCGCCATCCTGGCGCAGCACCGGCAGCAGCTGGAGGAGCAGATGGCGGAGCTGCAGGCCAACCTCGACGAGGTGCGCACGCACGAGAAGGAGGCGCGGGCGCTGCTGTCGCGCCTGGAGAAGGACAAGCTCAGGGCATAATTGACGTTTACGTCAACGTCAACTCCCCCGCCCATGGACGCCCCCCGCTTCGAACCGCAGGACCCGGACTTCGCCGAGCGCGTGCGCGGCAGCTTCGCGCTCCAGGGCGCGATGGCCACCATCGGCGCGACGCTGGGCGAGATCGCGCCGGGCCGGGTCGTGATCGAGCTGCCCTGGCAGCAGGCGCTCACGCAGCAGCACGGTTTCCTGCACGCCGGCATGGTGGCCGCGGCGCTCGACTCCGCGTGCGGCTACGCCGCCTCGACGCTGATGCCCGCCGACGCCGGCGTGCTGACCATCGAGTTCAAGATCAACCTGCTGGCCCCCGCGCAGGGCACCCGCTTCCGCATGGAAGGCACGGTGCTGAAGCCGGGGCGCACCATCACCGTCACCGAAGGCCGCGCGTTCGCGCTGCACGAGGGCCGCGAGAAGCTGGTCGCCACCATGGGCGCCACGCTGATGACGATCACGGGCCGCGCCGGCATCCGGCACTGACGCCCACCACAAGGAGCAAGCGATGCAACTACCCGGCCTGGATTTCGGCCTCGGCGAAGACCTCGAGGCCCTGCGCGACACCGTGCACGCCTTCGCGCAGAGCGAGATCGCGCCGCGCGCGGCCGAGATCGACCGCAGCGACCAGTTCCCCATGGACCTGTGGCGCAAGATGGGCGAGCTGGGCGTCCTGGGCATCACCGTGCCCGAGGAATACGGCGGCGCCAACATGGGCTACCTCGCGCACATGCTGGCGATGGAGGAGATCTCGCGCGCTTCGGCGTCGGTGGGCCTCTCCTACGGCGCGCACAGCAACCTCTGCGTCAACCAGATCAAGCGCAACGGCACCGAGGCGCAGAAGAAGAAGTACCTGCCCAGGCTGATCTCGGGCGAGCACGTGGGCGCGCTCGCGATGAGCGAGCCGGGCGCCGGCAGCGACGTGATCTCGATGAAGCTGAAGGCGCAGGACAAGGGCGGCTACTACGTCCTGAACGGCAGCAAGATGTGGATCACCAACGGCCCCGACGCCGACACGCTGGTGGTCTACGCCAAGACCGAGCCGGAACTGGGCGCGCGCGGCGTCACGGCCTTCCTGATCGAGAAGACCATGAAGGGCTTCTCGGTCGCGCAGAAGCTCGACAAGCTCGGCATGCGCGGCAGCCACACCGGCGAGCTGGTGTTCCGGGACGTCGAGGTGCCGGCGGAGAACGTGCTGGGCGCCGTCAACGGCGGCGCCAAGGTGCTGATGAGCGGACTCGACTACGAGCGCGCCGTGCTGGCCGCCGGCCCGATCGGCCTCATGCAGGCCGTGATGGACAACGTGATCCCCTACGTCCACGACCGCAAGCAGTTCGGCCAGAGCATCGGCGAGTTCCAGCTCATCCAGGGCAAGCTGGCCGACATGTACACGGTGCTGCAGGCGGCGCGCGCCTTCTGCTACACGGTGGGCAAGAACCTCGACCAGCTGGGCAGCGAGCACGTGCGCCAGGTGCGCAAGGACTGCGCCTCCGTCATCCTGTGGTGCGCCGAGAAGGCGACGTGGATGGCCGGCGAGGGCATCCAGATCTTCGGCGGCAACGGCTACATCAACGAGTTCCCGCTGGGCCGCATCTGGCGCGACGCCAAGCTCTACGAGATCGGCGCCGGCACCAGCGAGATCCGCCGCATGCTGATCGGCCGCGAGCTGTTCGCCGAGACGATGTAGGGCCGCGGCGCGAAAATAGACCATGCCGAACACCATCCCCGACCTCTTCGCCCACAACCGCGCCTGGGCCGCGCAGATGGAGCGCGACCGCCCCGGCTTCTTCAGCGCGCTCACCAAGCAGCAGAAGCCGCGCTACATGTGGATCGGCTGCTCCGACAGCCGCGTCCCCGCCAACCAGATCACCGGGCTGGAGCCCGGCGAGGTCTTCGTCCACCGCAACATCGCCAACGTGGTGGTGCACTCCGACCTCAACGCGCTGTCCACCGTGCAGTTCGCCGTGGAGATGCTCAAGGTCAAGCACATCATGGTGGTCGGCCACTACGGCTGCGGCGGCGTGCAGGCGGCGCTGCACGGCACGCGCATCGGCCTGGCGGACAACTGGATCCGCCACATCCAGGACGTGCGCGACCGCCACCGCGACCTGCTGGAACGCATCCCGGCCGATCGGAAGCTGGACGCGCTCGTGGAACTGAACGTGATCGAGCAGGTGGTGAACCTGTCGGTCAGCACGGTGATGACGGACGCCTGGGCGAAGAACCAGGACATCCAGGTGCACGGCTGGGCCTACGCCGTGCACGACGGCCTGCTGCAGGACCTCGGCATGACGGTGCGCAGTACCGAGGCGATCGATGCAGCGTACCGCCAGGCCGTGGCCGCCGTCGTCGCCAAGCGGACCTGAGCCGCGCCATGTCGCAGGAATGGCGTGACCTGTGGGAGGTGTCCAGCTTCATCGTCACCACCCTGGGCCTGCCGGTCGCCATCCTGTTCTTCGCCTGGGAGCAGCGCAAGGAGCGCAACAACGAGGAGGAAGAGGCCTACCAGCTGCTTTCCAACGCGTACAACGAATTCCTCAAGGTGGTGCTCGCCAACCCCGACCTGCAACTGCGCAGCCACGAGCCCCTGGTCGATCCCAGCCCGGAGCAGAAGGAGCGCATGTTGGTGATTTTCGATATGCTGGTCTCGCTGTTCGAGCGTGCCTACCTGGTCGCCTACCATCCCCGGATGGGCGAGACCGAGGCGCGGCGCTGGAACAGCTGGGACGACTACATGCGGGAATGGTGCCGGCGCGAGGATTTCCACAACGCCCTGCCGCACCTGCTGCGCGGGGAAGACCCCGCATTCCAGGACTACATCCGCCGCATCGCCGAGGAGGAGCGCGGCGCCATCGCCATCCAGACCACGTACTAAGGAGTGAACACCATGGCTGAATCCATCGTCATCGTCGGCGCCGCCCGCACCCCCATGGGCAGCTTCCAGGGCGACTTCTCGACCCTCGCCGCGCACGACCTCGGCGGCGCGGCCATCCAGGCCGCGGTGCAGCGCGCCGGCATCCCGGCCGACGCCGTCGGCGAGGTGCTGTTCGGCAACTGCCTGATGGCGGGCCAGGGCCAGGCGCCCGCGCGCCAGGCGGCGTTCAAGGCGGGGCTGCCCAAGAGCGCCGGCGCCGTCACGCTGTCGAAGATGTGCGGCTCCGGCATGAAGGCCGCCATGTTCGCGCACGACATGCTGCTCGCGGGCACGCACGAGGTCATGGTGGCCGGCGGCATGGAGAGCATGACCAACGCGCCCTACCTGCTGCTCAAGGGCCGCGGCGGCTACCGCATGGGCCACGACAAGGTGTACGACCACATGATGCTGGACGGCCTGGAGGACGCCTACGAGCCGGGCCGCGCGATGGGCACGTTCGGCGAGGACTGCGCCGCCAAGTACAAGTTCTCGCGCGAGGCGCAGGACGCCTTCGCCACCGCCTCCGTGCAGCGCGCCAAGAAGGCCACCGAGTCCGGCGCCTTCGCCACCGAGATCACGCCGGTCACGGTGAAGGAACGCGCCGGCGAGCGCGTGGTCGCCATCGACGAGGGCCCGGGCAAGGTCAAGCTGGACAAGATCTCCCAGCTGCGGCCCGCGTTCAAGAAGGACGGCACGATCACCGCCGCCTCCAGCTCCTCGATCAACGACGGCGCCGCGGCGCTGGTGATGATGACCGAGAGCGCCGCCAAGCGCCTGGGCCTGAAGCCGCTGGCGCGCATCGTGGGCCATGCCACCCACGCGCAGGAGCCCGAGTGGTTCACCACCGCCCCGGTCGGCGCCACGCAGAAGCTGCTGGCCAGGACCGGCTGGAAGGTCTCCGACGTGGACCTGTGGGAGGTCAACGAGGCCTTCGCTGTCGTGCCGATGGCGCTGATGGAGGAGCTGAAGGTCTCGCACGACATCGTCAACGTCAACGGCGGCGCCTGCGCCCTGGGCCACCCGATCGGCGCGTCCGGCGCCCGCATCATGGTCACGCTGCTGCACGCGCTGAAGGCGCGCGGCGGCAAGCGCGGCATCGCCACCCTGTGCATCGGCGGCGGCGAAGGCACGGCGGTGGCGCTGGAAATGCTTTGAAGGTCCTCGTCCTCGGCGCCTCGCGCGGCATCGGCCTGGAGTTCGTGCGGCAATACCGCGCGGCGGGCGACGCCGTGATCGCGACGGCGCGCGACGCCGGGGGCCTGGAGCGCATCGAGGAACTCGGCGCGCAGGCGCTCAAGCTGGACGTGACCGACCCCGCCAGCATCAGCGGCCTGGGCTGGCAGCTCGATGGCGAGAAGCTCGACCTGGCGATCTACGTCGCCGGCGTCATGTCCCGCGGGGGCGCCACCGCGCCGCCCTCGCGCGACGACTTCGACCGCGTCATGCGAACGAACGTCTGGGGTGCGATGCAGGCCATCCCGTTGGTCGCGCCACTGGTGGAGGCGGCGCGCGGCAAGTTCGCCTTCATCGGCAGCCAGATGGGCCACATCGCCGGCGTCGAGTCCAGCTACAGCTGGGTGTACCGCGCGAGCAAAGCCGCCCTGAACATGACCGTGGCCGCGGCGCAGCCGGACTACCCCCATGCGACGTTCGTCGTTCTCAGCCCGGGCTGGGTGCAGACCGACATGGGCGGCGCCGACGCGCCGCTCACGGTGGATGCGAGCGTGGAGTGGATGCGCCGCACCCTGCAGCTCGCGTACAAGCACCGCCACGTGGCCTTCCTCGACTACGACGGCACGCCCTTCAAGGGCTGGTGAACCCCGACCCATGCTTCTGACCCCCGACCAGGAAATGATCCGCGACGCGGTGCGCGACTTCGCGCGCGAGCAGCTGTGGCCCCACGCGGCGCGCTGGGACCGCGAGCACACCTTCCCGCGCGAGGCGCACCAGGGGCTCGCGGCGCTCGGCGCCTACGGCATCTGCGTGCCGGAACAGTACGGCGGCGCCGGGCTCGACTACCTGACGCTCGCGCTCGTGCTGGAGGAGATCGCGGCCGGCGACGGCGGCACCAGCACGGCGATCAGCGTGACCAACTGCCCGGTCAACGCGATCCTGATGCGCTACGGCAGCGAGGCGCAGAAGGAGAAGTGGCTCACGCGCCTGGCCCGCGGCGAGCTGCTCGGCGCCTTCTGCCTGACCGAGCCGCACGTGGGGAGCGACGCCTCGGCGCTGCGCACGACGGCCCGGCGCGAGGGCGACCACTACGTGATCGACGGCGTCAAGCAGTTCATCACCAGCGGGCAGAACGGGCAATTGGCCATCGTGATCGCCGTCACCGACAAGGGCGCCGGGAAGCGCGGCATGAGCGCCTTCCTGGTCCCCACCGACACCCCCGGCTACGTCGTCGCGCGGCTGGAGGAGAAGGTGGGCCAGCATTCCAGCGACACGGCGCAGATCAATTTCGAGAACTGCCGCATCCCCGCCGACCACCGCATCGGCGAGGAGGGCGAGGGCTACCGCATCGCGCTGTCGGCGCTCGAGGGCGGCCGCATCGGCATCGCGGCGCAGAGCGTCGGCATGGCGCGCAGCGCCTTCGAATCCGCGCTGCAGTATGCCAAGGAGCGCCAGAGCTTCGGCAAGCCCATCTTCGAGCACCAGGCCGTCGGCTTCCGCCTCGCCGACTGCGCGACGCAGCTGGAAGCGGCACGCCAGCTGGTCTGGCACGCGGCCGCCCTGCGCGACGCCGGCCGGCCCTGCCTGAAGGAAGCGGCGATGGCCAAGCTGTTCGCCAGCGAAATCGCCGAGCGGGTGTGCAGCGCCGCCATCCAGACGCTGGGCGGTTATGGTTACGTCAGCGACTTCCCGGTGGAGCGCATCTGGCGCGACGTGCGCGTGTGCCAGATCTACGAGGGCACCTCCGACGTGCAGAAGATCCTGATCACCCGGGCGCTGGCCTGACACACGAGAGGAGACGACATGGCAATCACCAAGGGCTTCCGCGCGCTGGTCGACGAGGCGATGGCGCAGGTGAAGACGTACAGCGTGGAGGACGTGCGCGCGCGCCTGGGCGCGCCGGACCTGCAGCTGGTGGACATCCGCGACGTGCGCGAGCTGCAGGCCGAGGGCACGGTCCCCGGCAGCTACCACGCGCCGCGCGGCATGCTGGAGTTCTGGTTCGATCCCGGCTCGCCCTATTTCCGCAAGGTTCTGGGTGACGAAAGCAAGGAATACGTGCTGTTCTGCGGCGCCGGCTGGCGCAGCGCGCTCGCGGCCAAGACCCTGCAGGACATGGGCATGACCAACGTCGCCCACATCGACGGCGGCTTCACCGAATGGGTGAAGCAGGGCGCCCCCACCGAGACGCTGGAAGAGCGCAAGGCCAAGAAGCCGGCATGACGGCACGCTTCGACGCCGTCCTGTTCGACTGCGACGGCGTGCTGGTGGACAGCGAAGGCATCACCAACGGCGTGCTGCGCGACATGCTCGCCGAGCTCGGCTGGCAGCTTTCACGCGCCGAGTGCATGCGCATCTTCCTCGGCAAGGCGGTCAAGGACGAACGCGCGCTGATCGAGGCGCGCACCGGCCAGCCGCTCACGGAGGACTGGTTCGTGCGCTTCCGCGAGCGCCGCAACGAGCAGCTGCTGGCCGGCGTGCAGCCGATCCGCAACGCGGTCGAGGCGGTGGCGCGTATCAGCGAAAGCTTCCAGGGCCGCATCGCGTGCTGCTCGGGCGCCGACCGCTGGAAGGTGGAGATGCAGCTCGCGAAGTGCGGGCTGCTCCCGTACTTCGAGGGACGCATCTACAGCGGCCACGAGATGCCGCGCTCCAAGCCGGCCCCCGACGTCTACCTGGCCGCCATGGAAACGCTGCGCGTGGCGGGCCACCAGTGCGCCGTGGTGGAGGACACGGTGACCGGCGTGACAGCCGGCGTCGCCGCCGGCGCGACGGTGTTCGGGTACAGCCCGCCCGAAGCCGGCCACGACGCGCCCGGCGCATTGCGCGCGGCGGGCGCCTCGCTGATCTTCGGCGACCTGGCGGAGCTGCCCTCCCTCCTCCATTGAGCTGGGCGTCGGATCTGTCCTACAGATTCCAGCTCGACCGCACACCCATAATGGCCATCCCCTTCCCCGCCGTCGTCCCATGACACAAGAAAGCCAAGCCCTGCTCCAGCTCCTGGAGAAGAACGAAGAACAGATCCTGAGCGAGTGGCTGCAGGAGGCGGGCGCCGCCTCCACGCGCATCACCGACGCCGCCCGGCGCGCCATGCGCGGCGAGGCCGAGGAGATCCTGCGCGGCGTGCGCGGCGCGCTGGCCGAGGGGGCCGACCCCGACAAGCTGCAGGGCCCGGCCTGGGCCTCCGTGCGCCAGACGCTGGACGGCCTGTCGCGCACGCGCGCGGCCCAGGGCCAGTCCGCCGGCGATACCAGCGTGTTCGTGCTGGCCTTCAAGCGGCCGCTGTTCGCCGCGATCCAGCGCCAGGTGAAGGCCGAGCAGCAGATGGCGACCGTGTGGCTGGTGTCCACGCTGGTGGACCGCATGGCGCAGCAGACCGTGAGCGCCTACCAGGAAACCCGCGAGGACCTGATCCGCCGCCAGCAGCAGGACCTGCTGGAGCTGTCCACGCCGGTGATCAAGCTGTTCGAGGGCGTGCTGGCCGTGCCCATGATCGGCACGCTGGACTCCGGCCGCACGCAGGTGGTCATGGAGACGCTGCTGCAGCGCATCGTCGAGACCGGCTCCCGGCTGGCCATCATCGACATCACCGGCGTCCCCACCGTGGACACGCTGGTGGCGCAGCACCTGCTGAAGACCGTCAGCGCGATCCGCCTCATGGGCGCCGAATGCATCATCAGCGGCATCCGGCCGCAGATCGCGCAGACCATGGTGCACCTGGGCATCGAGCTGCAGGGCATCGCCTCCAAGGCGACGCTGGCCGACGCGCTGCAGCTGGCGATGGAGCAGCAGGGTTTCACCATCACCCGCAACCGGTAGCCGGCGATGGTGCGCATCCCCATCCTGCAGATGGGCCAGACCCTGCTGGTGACGATCCAGCTGGACATGCAGGACCAGATGGCGCTGGCCCTGCAGGACGACCTGGCCAACAAGATCGCCGCGACCGGCGCCAAGGGCGTGCTGATCGACATTTCCGCCCTGGAGATCGTGGACTCCTTCGTCGGCCGCATGCTGGCCGGCATCTCGGGCATCTCCCGCATCCTGGACGCCACCACCGTCGTCGTCGGCATGCAGCCGGCGGTGGCGATCACGCTGGTGGAACTGGGCCTGTCGCTGGAAGGCGTGCGCACCGCGCTGAACGTCGAACGCGGCATGGAGCTGCTGGCGCAAGCCCGCGGCCGGGAGTCCTCGCATGCCCGCTGAAGACGCCACCGGCTCCGTGCCGCTGCGCACCGAGGAAGACATCGTCGCCAGCCGCCAGAAGGTCCGCCTGCTCACGCAGCAGCTGAAGTTCTCGCTCGTCGACCAGACCAAGATGATCACGGCCGCCAGCGAGCTGTCGCGCAACACCGTGGTCCACGGCCGCGGCGGCATCATGCGCTGGGAACTGCTGCAGGAGGGCGTGCGCAACGGCCTGCGGCTGCACTTCGAGGACGAGGGTCCGGGCATCGCCGACACGAAGCTCGCCCTCACAGACGGGTGGAGCACCGGCAACGGCATGGGCCTGGGCTTGCCCGGCAGCAAGCGCCTGGTGCAGGAGTTCGCGCTGGTGTCGGCGCCCGGCCAGGGCACGCGCGTGAGCATCACCCGGTGGAAATGATCCTCGGCTCCGTGCACGCGTCCTTCGCCATGGAGGACGCGAGCCGCGTCGGCGAGGCCCGGCGCCATGCGGCGCAACTGGCCGGGCAGTGCGGGCTGGGCGAGCTGGCCGCCGGCCGGCTCGCGCTCGTCGTCACCGAACTGGCGACGAACCTGGCGCGGCATGCCAAGAAGGGTCGGCTGTGGCTGTCCGCGCGGCGCGAGCGGCGCGAAGTCGAGGTCGTGGCCGCCGACCAGGGCCCGGGCATTCCCGACGTCGACCGCTCGCTCGCCGACGGCTTCTCCACCGGCGGGACGGCCGGCACCGGCTTCGGCGCCGTGCGGCGCCTGGCGCAGCACTTCGACCTGCAGTCCAGCGTGCCGGGCGGCACGGTGGTCGTGGCCCGGGTCGGTGAAGGCGAATTCCTGGCCGACGGCCATGCGGCCTGCGCCGGCGCCGTGTCGCTCGCCGCACCGGGCGAGGCGGTCTGCGGTGACGGCTGGGCCTTCGCGCTCGACGGCGAGCGCAGCGCCATCATGGTGGCCGACGGCCTCGGGCACGGCCCGGACGCGGCGGAGGCGGCGCAGGTCGCGCTGGAAACCTTCCGCGAGGAGCCGCTCGCGGCGCCGGCGCAGATCCTGGCGCGCACGCACGAGGCGCTGCGCCGCACCCGCGGCGCCGCCGTCATGGTGCTGCAGGCCGACGCCGCCGCCGGCGTGGTGCGCAGCGCCGGCGCGGGCAACGTGATGGCGCGGCTCGTCTCGGGCGTGTCCGACCGCACCTTGCTTTGCCAGCACGGCACCGCGGGGGTCGCGATCCGCTCGCCGGAGGAATACGCCACCCCCTGGCCTCCCCATGCGCTGCTGGTCGTGTTCACCGATGGCATCGAGAGCCGCTGGAAGCCGGAGCGCCTGGTGCCCCTGCTGGCGCGTGATCCCACGCTTGCGGCGGCGGTGCTGGTGCGCGACCATAGCCGCAGGCGCGACGACGCGACCGTCGCCGTGCTGCGACGCAAGGACTGACATGGCAACCGACCCGGCTGGCGAAGACCTTTCCGCGGCGCTCGAGGCGAGCCGCCGCGAGGCCACGGCCTTGCGCGCCGAACTGGAGGAGACCAACCGCGGCGTGCTGGCCCTCTACGCCGAACTCGACGCGCAGGCCGACCAGCTGCGCCAGGCCACCGAGCTGAAGAGCCGATTCCTCGCCTACATGAGCCACGAGTTCCGCACGCCCATCAGCTCCATCCGCAGCATCACGCGCCTGCTGCTGGACCGCGTGGACGGCCCGCTGAGCGAGGAACAGGAGCGGCAGGTCCGCTTCATCCAGCAGAACGCCACCGAATTCGCCGAGATGGTCGACGACCTCCTCGACCTCGCGAAGGTGGAAGCCGGGCGGGTGGAGATCTCGCCGGCCTGGTTCGAGATGGTCGACCTGTTCTCCGCCCTGCGCGGCATGTTCAAGCCGGTGCTGACCAATCCCGACGTGAACCTCGTGTTCGAGGAGCCGGAGGGCGTGCCCCGGCTCTACACCGACGACCGCAAGCTGTCGCAGATCCTGCGCAACTTCATCTCCAACGCGCTCAAGTTCACGCCCAAGGGCGAGGTGCGCGTCTCGGCTTCGCTGGAGGCCGACGGCATGGTCACGTTCTCCGTGGCCGACACCGGCATCGGCATCGCGCCCGAGTTCCACGAGGCGATCTTCCAGGACTTCTCGCAGGTGCATTCCACGCTGCAGAAGCGCTTCCGCGGCACCGGCCTCGGCCTGTCCCTGAGCAACAAGCTCGCGAAGCTGCTCGGGGGCCGCGTGCACATGCAAAGCGAGCCGGGCCGTGGCTCGGTGTTTTCCCTGACCCTCCCGCGGGAGCTGGAGGGTGCGAGGGCGCCGTGAACGACGCGGACGTGATCACCGCCACGATCGACCGTTCCGCCCATTCCGTGCTGGTGGTCGACGACAACCCGGCGACGCGCTACACCACGGCGCGGGTCATCCGCGCGGCGGGCTTCCGCACGCAGGAGGCCGGCACCGGCGCCGAGGCGCTCGCGCTCGCCGGCCGCGGCGTGTCGGCGGTCGTGCTGGACGTGCACCTGCCGGACATCGACGGCTTCGAGGTCTGCCGGACGCTGCGCTCCCGCCCCGGCACGGCGCTGCTGCCGGTGGTGCACGTGTCCGCGGCCTACATCCGCGACGAGGACCGCGTCGCCGGCCTCAACGCGGGCGCCGACGGCTACCTGGTGCACCCGGTGGAACCGGCCGTGCTGGTCGCCACGCTGCAGGCGCTGATCCGGGCGCGGCTCGCCGAGGAACAGATGCGCGAGCTGCTGGAACGCGAGCAGGCCGCGCGCCAGGACGCCGAGCGCCACAACCGCAGCAAGGACGACTTCATCGCCGTGCTCTCGCACGAGCTGCGAACGCCGCTGAACGCGATCCTCGGCTGGGTGCACATCCTCAAGCGCCGCGGCATGCCGCCCGAGGCGACGCGCGGGCTCGACGCGATCGAGCGCAACGCGAAGACGCAGGCGCGCATCATCTCCGACATCCTGGACGTCTCGCGCATCAACTCGGGCAAGCTGCGCCTGGCGCGCGAGTGGGCCGATCCGGCGGAGCTGGTGACGAGCGCGCTCGACGCGCTCGCGCCCTCGGTCAACGACAAGCGCATCCAGGTCGACACCGACGTCGCCGGCGCGCACGCGCCGGCCTGGGTGGACCCGGGGCGCTTCCAGCAGATCGTCTGGAACCTGATGACCAACGCCATCAAGTTCTCGCCCCAGGGCGGCCGCATCGAGGTCAGCCTGCACCGCCAGGGCGACCGCCTGCAGCTGCTCGTGCAGGACTTCGGCCAGGGCATCGCGCCGGCGTTCCTGCCGCATCTGTTCGAGCGCTTCTCGCAGGGCGATGCCCCCGGCAACCGCAGCCACGGCGGCCTGGGGCTGGGGCTCTCCATCGTGAAGCACCTGGTGGACCTGCACGGCGGCGAAGTCAGCGCCAGCAGCGGCGGCGCGGGGCAGGGCACGCGCATGGAGGTCACGCTGCCCGCGCAGGCGCAGGACGACGGCACCGCCGAACGGACGGAGCCCGATGCACCGGACTCCGAGTTCGGCACGCTCGAGGCCTTGCACGGAATCGACGTGCTCGTGGTGGAAGACGACCCCGAGGCGCTGGAGATGATGACGCTGGTGCTCGCCGAGCGCGGCGCGCGCGTGCGCACCGCGGCGGACAGCGACGCTGCGGTGCGCGCGGTGCAGCAGGCCTGGCCCGACGTGGTGGTGAGCGACATCGGCCTGCCGGGACGCGACGGCTACGAGCTGGCGCGCCAGCTGCGGCGCCTGCAGGACGAACGCGGCGCGCCGCGCCTGCCCGTGATCGCGCTGACCGCCTTCGCGCGCGCCGAGGACCGGCAGAAAAGCATGGACGCCGGCTTCGACGTGCACCTGGCCAAGCCGCTGAAGCCGCACGTGCTGCTGTCGGCGATCGTGCGTTGCTGCCGCGCGGCGCCTCCTGGGTGAGCGCCTGCCGACCGCTGCGCGTGCGCGCCCGCATCCGCCGTCCGGCGGAGGTGCTCAAGTCTTGAGCAGTCCAGCGCAAGCCGCGCCGCGCCTTGCTGCGCCGTGGGCGCGGGGCTGCTCATCCCATGCCTTGTCCACAGTCGCGGTGGATATCTTGCGCGGGCGCACCCCGGAAATCGCTTGACACGGGCGTGATGCGTTTGCTAACCGCCTCGCCGCGCGCCCGGCACCGCGCGCCGCGCCATGCGGGAATAATCGCCGCATCGCAACATCGACCGCCTCCGCCATGCGCTTCCTGACCTTCGCCTGGGCCGTCGCCGGCGCGGCCTGCCTCGCCGCCTGCACGCCACCGAGCAGCCCGCCCGCCACGAACACGGCCGGCGCCCCCGACATCGGCAAGCTGACCGGCACCGCGCGCGTCACGACGCCCAGCGGCATCGTGTTCCAGTCCATCCAGGCCGGCAGCGGCCCCACGCCCAAGGCGACCGACACGGTGAAGGTGCACTACCGCGGCACCTTCCCGGACGGGCGCGAGTTCGACAGCTCCTACAAGCGCGGCGAGCCCGCCACCTTCGCGCTGAACCGCGTGATCCCCTGCTGGACCGAGGCCGTGCAGATGATGCGGCCCGGCGGCAAGGCGCGCGTGACCTGCCCGCCCGAACTCGCCTACGGCGCGCGCGGCGCCGGCGGCGTGATCCCGCCCAACGCGACGCTGGTCTTCGACATCGAACTCGTCGCGATCCAGTAAGGGCGCGGACTGGACCGCGGGCGCGAAGGCGCACACAATGCCGCGCATGCTGACCTTCTACTACGCCCGCGGCACCTGTGCCCTTGCCTCCCACATCGCCCTGGAGCAGTCCGGTGCGCCCTACGAGGCCGTGCGCCTGGACTTCAAGGCGCAGCAGCAGCGCTCGCCCGAGTACCTGCGCGTCAACCCCAAGGGCCGCGTGCCGGCGCTCGTGACCGACCGCGGCGTCCTCACCGAGACGCCGGCCCTGCTGCAGTACATCGCGCAGTCCTTCCCGCAGGCGGGGCTCGCGCCGCTGGACGACGCGTTCCTGCTGGCGAAGATGAACGAGTTCAACAGCTACATGTGTTCCACCGTGCACATCGCCCACGCCCACAAGGTGCGCGGCTATCGCTGGGTGGATGCCGAGGACACGGCGTCGCTCGAGGCGATGAAGAAGAAGGTTCCGCAGACCATGGCCGAGGGCTTCGCGCTGATCGAGGAGAAGATGCTGCAGGGCCCCTGGGTGCTGGGCGACCGCTACAGCACGAGCGACGCCTACCTGTTCACGCTGGCACGCTGGCTCGAAGGCGACGGCGTCGACGTGCAGCGCTTCCCCAAGGTCGCCGACCACATGCGCCGCATGGAGTCGCAGCCCGGTGTGGAGAAGGTCCTGGCGCTGCACGCGTCCTGAGGTCCAGCGGACCGCGGGTTCCCGCAGGGGGGTGACGCAGGAACCCCACCGCCCTCCGGCATTCCGCCCTGTGTCACAATCCCCGCAGCTCCGGGGTGTACGCGACGCGTGCTGAGATCCAGACCCGTGAACTTGAACCGGTTCAGACCGGCGGAAGGAGAGCTGCAGCCCTGACCCCCTCGGCGGTCGGGGGCGACGCCTTCGGAGCACCTGTTGTCGCCCGCGAAGGAGTCCCCTTGAACCGCACCGCCGCCTTCCGCTATCCCCGCGTCCTCTCGATCGCCGGCTCGGATTCCGGCGGGGGCGCCGGCATCCAGGCCGACCTCAAGACCTTCAGCGCGCTCGGCTGCTTCGGCATGACCGCGATCACCGCGCTGACGGCGCAGAACACGCTGGGCGTGCGCTCCATCCATGCCGTGCCGCTGCAGACCCTGGTCGACCAGGTCGACGCGGTGGTGGAAGACATCGGCGTCGACGCCGTCAAGATCGGCATGCTCCACTCCGCCGAGACCGTGCGCACGGTCGCGTCCGCGCTGCGCCGCCACGGCCTGCGCAAGGTGGTGCTCGACCCGGTGATGGTCGCCACCAGCGGCGCCAGGCTGATCGACGACGAGGCCATCGAGGTGCTGGTGCGCGAGCTGTTCCCGCTCGCCACCGTCGTCACGCCCAACCTCGACGAGGCCGCGCTGCTGGTGCGCCAGCCGCTCGCCAGCGAAGCCGAGATGGAAGCGGCCGCCCGCCAGCTGGTCGAGCGCGGCGCGCCCGCCGTGTTGCTGAAGGGCGGTCACCTGCCCGGCGACACCGTCAGCGACCTGCTGCTCGCGCGCGGCGCCGCACCGGTGTGGATGCGCGCGCCGCGCATCGCGACCGACAACACCCATGGCACCGGCTGCACCCTGTCCAGCGCCATCGCCAGCCACCTCGCGCTCGGTGCCGACCTGCACGAGGCCGTGGCGCACGCGCGCGAGTTCGTGCGCGGCGCGCTCGCCGCCGGCGCCCCGGTGCGCACCGGCGCCGGCAGCGGCCCGCTCAACCACGGCCACGCTCCGCAGGCGATGCGCCTGCAGCCGCTGCCATGAACGCCGCCCTGGTCGACACGCTGCTGTCCTTCCTGGCCCAGGACGGCTGCAGCGACGCCGAATTCGACGCGCTGGCGCTGCGCCTCTTCGCCGAGCAGCACGCGAACAACGCCGCCTACCGCCGCTTCTGCCAGCTGCGCGGCGCGACGCCGCGCAGCGTGCGCAGCTGGCGCGACATCCCCGCCGTGCCCATCAGCGCCTTCAAGGAAGTGACGCTCAGCTGCGCGCCCGCCGACGGCGCCGAGCGCGTGTTCATGACCAGCGGCACCACGCGCGGCGACGTCAAGGGGCGGCACTACCACCCCACCCTCGCCGTGTACGACGCCTCCATGACGCGCAACTTCGCCCGCCGCTTCATGCAGGACGCGCAGCGCCTTCCCATGGCCATCCTGTTCCCGCCGGAAGAGGAACTGCCGAACTCCTCGCTCGCCCATTACCTGGCGCTTGCGGTGCGCCACTTCGGCACAGACGCGAGCCGCTGGACCGTCACGCAATCGGGCATGGACCTCGCGGGCCTGCGCGCGATGCTGGGCGAGGCCGAGCGCAGCGGCGAGCCCTGCGCGCTGCTGGGTGCCAGCTACAGCTTCGTGCACCTGCTCGATGCGCTCGCCGCCAGCGGCGAAAGTTTCCGCCTGCCGCCCGGCAGCCGCATCCTCGACACCGGCGGCTACAAGGGGCATTCGCGCGAACTGCCGCTGGATGCCTTCTACGCCGCCCTGGCCAGCCAATTCGGCGTGCCCCGCGAGCTTTGCATCAACATGTACGGCATGACCGAGCTGAGCACGCAGCTCTACGACGACGGCAACGCCGCCGTGCCCTCGGTGAAGTCGGGTCCGCACTGGATCCGTTCGCGCCTGGTGGACCCGCTGAACGGGCGCGAGGTGCCGCACGGAGAGCGCGGCGTGCTGGTGCACTGCGACCTGGCGAACTTCAACTCCGTCACCAGCATCCTCACCGAGGACGTCGGCGTCGCCGTCGCCGGCGGCTTCCTGCTGCTCGGGCGCGCCGAGGGTGCGCAGGCCAAGGGCTGCTCCCTCGCCGTCGAGGAATTCCTGCAGGCGGCGCGCGCATGAGCCTCACCTTCACCGCCGGCCACCTGCCCGGCCTGCCCGCGGAGGAAGTCGGCTGGCAGTCGCTTTCCTTCGGCGCGGGCGCGCAGGCGGTGCAGGTGCGCGTGCCGGTGCTGCAGCCCGCGCAACTGCAGGCGCTGGCGCGGCGCGTGAAGGCAGCGAGCGCGCGCCACCTGCACGCCCTTTCCGTGTCGCAGGTCATCGCGATCCTCGACGCCGCCGTCGCGCGCCTGCTCGATCCCGCCGACCCGTTCCGCCGGGAGGCCGAGCGCCTGCTGCCCGCCGTGAGCGGCTACGACGCCGGGATGGTGCGCCTGGGCCTCAATGGCTTCCTGCAGTCCTTCCGCGCGCCGCAGCTGCACCGCTTCGTCGCCGAGGACTTCGCCAATCCCAAGGTGCTGGACGAATTCCAGCCGGCCGCCAAGGGCGGCTTCGTGCGCGCCTTCGGGCCGCAGCTGCTGGTGCACAGCTGGGCCGGCAACGTGCCGGCGCTGCCGCTGTGGAGCCTGGCCTGCGGCCTGCTGGTCAAGGCCGGCAGCATCGGCAAGCTGCCGAGCGCGGAGCCGGTGTTCGCCTCGCTGTTCGCGCGGCTGCTCGCCGAAGTGCATCCGCCGCTGGCGGAGTGTCTGGCCATCGCCTGGTGGAAGGGCGGTGACGCGGCCAGCGCCGCCGCCGTGTTCGGCGAAGCCGACACGGTGCTGGCCTATGGCGGCAACGAAGCGATCGCGCAGGTGCGCGGGCAAGTGCCGGTGACGGCGCGCTTCCTCGGCTACGGGCACAAGCTCGGGTTCGGCATCGTCGCGCGGGCCGCGCTCGACACGCAGCGCGCGAGCGCCACGGCGCGGCTGGCCGCGCACGACATCGTCCGCTACGAGCAGCAGGGCTGCTACTCGCCGCACCAGTTCTTCGTGCAGCGCGGCGGCGCGGTGGATCCGCGCGGCTTCGCGCACTACCTCGCCGCGGAACTGGCCAGCCTGCAGCATCGCTTCCCGCGCCGCGCGCTGGCGCTGGAGGAGGCCGCGGCAATTTCGGGCTGGCGCCAGTCGGCGGAACTGCAGGCGATGGCCGACCAGCGCGTCGAACTGCTGGCCGGCGCCGATGCGGGCTGGAGCGTGACCTACAGCGACGCGCCCCGGCCCCTCGCGCCCACGGCCGGCGGCCGCTCCATCCTCGTGTGCGCCGTCGACGCGCTGGACGAGGTCGTTCCCCTCGTCGCGCCGCACGCCGCCTTCCTGCAGACCGCGGGCATCGCCGCGGATCCGCAGGAGCTGTTCCGGCTCGGCGAGGCGCTGGGCCGCGCCGGCGTCACGCGCATCGCGGCGCTGGGCGCGATGACCTCGCCCGAAGCCGGCTGGCACCACGACGGCCGCTTCAACCTGCTGGACCTGGTGCGCATGGTGGAGATCGAAGCCTCCGCCGAACGCGCCGCCGACCGGCTGGCGCCCTATGCCCAGGAGGAGCGGCCGTGAGCCTGCTCGAGATGCGCGGCGTGCGCTTCGCTTTTCCCGGTTGGCCCGCCACCGTGGCCGGCGCGGACCTCACCGTCGCGTCCGGCGCCTTCCACTGCCTGGTGGGCCGCAGCGGCTGCGGCAAGACCACGCTGCTGAAGCTCGCCGCGGGCCTGCTGCAGCCGGAAGCCGGCACGGTGCGGTTCCGCGGCAAGACCCATGCCGCCGCCGGACCGGAGATCGGTTTCGTCTTCCAGTCGCCCAACCTGCTGGAATGGCTGCGCGTGATCGACAACGTGCTGCTGCCGGTCTCGCTGCACCGTCGCACGCGCGGCGAAGACCGCGAACGCGCGCAGCAACTGCTGCAGCAGCTGGGGCTCGCCGAGCACGCGCGCAAGTATCCGCGCCAGCTCTCCGGCGGCCAGCAGAGCCGCGTGGCGCTGGCCCGCGCGCTGATCCTGCAGCCGGTGCTGCTGCTCCTGGACGAGCCCTTCGCCGCGCTCGACGCGATCACGCGCGAGGAGTTGCAGCGCGACCTGCTGCAGATGTGCCGCGACCGTGGCACCGGCGTGCTGTTCGTCACGCACGACATCGCCGAGGCCGTCTATCTGGCGGACCGCGTGGACGTGGTCGATGCCGGCCGGATCGCGCAGGAGATCGCGATCGATCTGCCGCAGCGCAGCGCCGCCGTGCGTACGAGCGCCGCGTTCGCCCGCTACTGCGCGCACGTCCGCTCGGCGCTGCACCTGGAGGCGGCCGAAGCATGAAGCGGCGCGACCTCGCGGGGCATGCCGGCGCGCTGCTGCTCGCCGCGGCGCTGCTGCTCGCGTGGGAGGCCGCGTGCCGCGCACTGCGCCTGCCCGCCCTCGTGCTGCCGCCGCCCTCGGCCATCGCGCAGTCGCTGTGGCACGGCCTCGCCAGCGGCTACTTCTGGCCGCACCTGCGCGCGACCACGGCGGAGCTCCTCTTGGGCGTGCTGGCCGGCTGCGGCTTCGGCTTCGCCGCCGGCGTGGCGCTCGGCGAAGTCGCGCCGCTGCGGCGGCTGCTGATGCCCTACGTCGTGGCCAGCCAGGTGATCCCGAAGCTCGCGCTGGCGCCGCTGTTCGTGCTGTGGTTCGGCTTCGGCATGACGTCCACCGTCGTGATCACGGCCCTGATCTGCTTCTTCCCGCTGATGGAGAACACGCTGACCGCGCTGCAGCAGGTGCCGGCCGACCGGCTGGAGCTGTTCCGCCTGCTCGGGGCCACGCGCGCGCAGACGCTCTGGCGCCTGAAGCTGCCCTCCGGGCTGCCCGCCATCCTGGCCGGCCTGCGCGTGGCCGTCGTGCTGGCGCTGGTCGGCGCCGTCGTCGGCGAATTCATCGGCGCCAGCCAGGGGCTCGGCGCGCTGGTGATCGCCTCGCAAGGCACCATGGACACGGCGCTGATGTTCGCCGTGCTGGTGCTGATCGCCGCGCTGGGCCTGCTCGCCTACCAGGCCACGCTGCTGCTGGAGCGCTGGCTGCTGCTGCCCTTTACCCGAACTTCCTGAGGAGAACGTCATGGAACCCGCCACCCGCCGGCAACTGCTGGCCGCACTGCTCGCCAGCCCGCTCGCCAGCTGGGCGCAGGGCGCGCAGCGCCTGGAACGCTTCGTCGTCGCCGGCTGGAGCAAGCCCATCACCGAGATCACGCCGCTGCTGGTCGACGAGGACAAGGGCTTCTACCGCGCGCAGGGCCTCGCGCTGGAATACGTGCCGGGCGCCGGCAGCGCCGACGCGATCCGCAACATCCTCAGCGGCCAGGCCGACGTCGCCTTCAGCGACCCGGGGTCGTTCTTCGCGGCGATCGACAAGGGTGCGCGGCTGCGGGCGATCTACGACATCTACCCGCAGAACGTGTTCAACATCGTGTCGCTGAAAGGCAGCCGCATCGCGAAGCCGGCGGACCTGAAGGGCAGGAAGATCGGCGTGTACAGCCTCGCGAGCGGCACCCGCCAGGCGCTGCAGGTGCTGCTGCACACGGCGGGGCTGTCCGAGTCGGACGTCACGGTGGTCGTCACCGGGGTGCTGAACTTCGCGCCGCTGATGCAGGGCCAGGTGGACGCGACGGCGGCCACCGACACCGGCCTGCTGGTCGGCCGCCGGCGCGGCCTGCCGGACGTGGACGTGATGGAGGTCGGCAAGTACCTGCCCGTGTCCAGCGACCTGTTCGTGGTGCGCGAGGAAACCTACCGGGCGAAGCGCGCGCTGCTGCAGCGCTTCCTGCGCGCCTATCGTGACGCGGCGCTGTGGATGATGACGCGGCCGGACGAGGCGGCACAGCTCGCTGAGAAGCGCGCGATCGATGGCAGCGATCCCACGCTGAACCTGGAGATCATCAAGCTGCGCAACGCGGCGAGCGTCTCCAGGCTGACGCGCAAGAACGGCCTGGGCGCGCTCGACGTCGCGTCGCTGCAGGCGGCCGCCGAGACCTACCGCAAGCTCGGCCTGGTGAGCGGCAGGATCGACGTCGCAAAGGTCGTGAGCCAGGACCTGCTGCCGGGAGGGGCGGGATGAACCTCGCCGGCCAGGTGGTGCTGGTCACCGGCGCGAGCCGCGGCATCGGCGCGGCGATCGCGCGGGCCTTCGCCGCGCAGCAGGCCACCGTGGCGCTCAATTACCTGCGGCGCGAGGACGCGGCGCAGGAGGTCGTGCGGCAGTGCCGCGAAGCGGGCGGCGACGCCTTCGCCGTGCAGGCCGACGTGACGCAGCCCGCCGAAGTGCAGGCGCTCGTGCAGCGCGTGGTCGACGAGGCGGGGCGCATCGACGTGCTGGTGAACAACGCCTTCCGCGCCTACGCCTTCGATCCGGAGCGGCGCAAGGCCTTCGGCGACGTCTCCTGGGCGGACTACCAGGCGCAGTTCGACGGCTCGGTGGGCGCGGCCTTCCACGCCTGCCAGGCCGTGCTGCCGCACTTCCGCCGGCGCGCGGCCGGCGCCATCGTGAACATCGTGAGCGACCTCGTGGAGAACCCGGTCGTGCCCTACCACGACTACACGACGGCGAAGTCCGCGCTGGTCGGCTTCAGCCGCAACCTGGCGAGCGAACTCGGGCCGCTGGGCGTGCGCGTGAACTGCGTCGCGCCGGGGCTCGTGTATCCCACGGAAGGCAGCGAAGGCACGCGCGCGCACTTCCGCGAGGCGCTGATGGCGGCGACGCCGCTGCGCCGGCTGGCGCGGCCGGAAGACGTGGCCGGGCCGGTCGTGTTCCTGGGCTCGCCGTGGAGCGGTTTCGTCACGGGCCAGGTGCTCGTCGTGGATGGTGGATTGGTGATGCGATGAAGGATGAAGGACTGGTGATCTGCGCGCTGCCGGAGGCGCGCCGCCGCGCCGGCGTGGCGGGCGAAGCGCCGGCGGTGGCGCAGGCCTTGCGGGCGCAGGGCGCGATCGCCGTGTGCATCGTGGGCGCGCGGGACGGCCTGGACTGGATCGAGACGGAGCATGCGCGCGGCTGGCTTGGCAGTCCTGCGCAAGACGCTGACGCATCGATCGCAGCGACGCGCCGCGCGCTCGCGCAAGGCTTCGTCGCCGCCGACGCGCTCATCGTCGCGCGCATGGCTTCGCCGCACGCGCTGCCGCTGCTGTCCTGGGGCGAGCAGCCGCCGGAAGCACCGGCGACGCCGCCCGCGCAGCGGCGCCTGGATCTCTACGCGATCGTGGACAGTGCGGAGCGCCTGCGCCAGGTACTGGACGCCGGCGTGCGCACGGTGCAGCTGCGCATCAAGACGCCGGCCGCGCCCGACGAAGCCTGGCACGCCATGCTGCGGGAGCAGGTGCGGCAAGCCATCGAAGACTGCGCCGCGTGCGGCGCCGAGCTGTTCGTCAACGACCACTGGCGGCTCGCGCGCGAACTGGGTGCCGGCGGCGTGCACCTGGGCCAGGAGGACCTGCTGGCCCTCGGCGACGCGGGCCGCGCCGAACTGCGCGCGAGCGGCATGGACCTGGGGATCAGCTCGCACAGCCTGTGGGAGCTGGCGCGCGCCCGCACGCTGTCGCCGCGCTACATCGCGTGCGGGCCGGTGTGGCCGACGCTCACCAAGGACATGCCCTGGCTGCCGCAAGGCCTGGACAACCTGGCCTGGTGGCGCCGCGCGGCCGGCGTGCCGGTGACCGCCATCGGCGGCATCCTCGGCCCGCGCGAAGTGGAGGCGGCGGCCTCCACCGGCTGCGACGGCGTCTGCATCGTGCGCGGCCTGGGCGAGGACCCGTCGCGCACGCTGCCGGCCTTCGCCGCGGCGCTGGCGGCCGGCCGCGCGCGCCCCTTGCAGGACTTGCCGGCATGGCCGCACCCGACGCTTCCCTTCCCGGCCGGCGCCTGAGGCGCAGGCGGCAGCTCGGGCTCGCCTGCTTCTGCCTGGCGGTGTTCGCGCTGCTGGCGGCGCAGGTGCTGCTGCACGGGCCGATGCTGGAGCTGGACCAGGACGCGAGCAACTGGTTCGCGGCGCACCGCGATGCGGGGCTCACGCACGCCATGGTGCTGGTGAGCGAGCTGCACGAGACGGTCAAGCTGCTCGCCGTCACCGCGGCGCTGGCGCTGTGGCGCCTCGCGCGCCGCGACCGGGCTTCGGCGCGCGCGCTGCTGGTCGTCCCTGCGGGCATGCTGCTCAACGTGGGCGTGAAGCACCTGTTCCAGCGCGCGCGCCCGACCTGGGCCGATCCGGCCGTGCAGCTGGCGACCTACAGCTTCCCGAGCGGCCATGCGGTGGCCTCGACGCTGTTCTACGGGACCGTCTGCGTGCTGGCGCTGGAGCACATCCGCGCTCCGCTCGCGCGCGGACTCGCCGCCGCGGCCGCCCTCGGCATGGTGCTGCTGGTCGCCTTCAGCCGCGTGTATCTGGGGGTGCACTACCCGGCCGACGTGGTGGCGGGCATGGCCTTGGGAGGCGCATGCCTTCTCGTGTTCCTGCCGGTGGCAAAAGCGTGAGCCCTCCACGCAGGAGGGCGCTTCGTCCCCTGCGGGCGCACTACACGCTGCTGCGCGCGATGGCGGGCCGCTCCATGTGAGCATCGGGCGCCCAGCCTGCCACGCTCTCGCGCAGCGCCTTGCGATCCACCTTGCCCGTCCCGTTCTCGGGCAGCGCATCGACGAAGTAGGTCTCGGCCGGCTGGTGGATGCGCGAGAGCGCCGATTCCACGGCCCGCCGCACGGCCTCCGCCGCCAGCATGCTGCCTTCCGGTCCGGGCTGGCGCACGATGACCGCGACGGGCACCTCGCCGAGGTCCGCATGGGCCTTGCCGACGACGCAGCAGGCGGCGACGCCGGGCACGGTGGCGATGGCCTCCTCGATCAGGTTGGGCGACAGGTTCTCGCCGCCGCGGATGATCACGTCCTTCAGCCGCCCCGTGATGAACAGGTAGCCCTCGTCGTCGAAGCGCCCCAGGTCGCCGGTGCGCAGCGCTTCGCTTGCCGCCTGCGGCCTGCCGTCGCCGTCGTCGAGCAGGTAGCCGGTCATCAGCGTGGGGCCGGCGATGCAGATCTCGCCGTCCGTGTCGGGCGTCGAGATGGTGCTGCCGTCGGCAGCGCGCAGGAACACCGACTGGCCGTCGAGCACCGTGCCCACGGAGCCGAGCTTGCGCCGGTCCGGCGGGTTCATCGTGGAAGTGCAGGTGGCTTCGGACAGGCCGTACGAGATCACCAGCGGCAGGCCGAACTTCTCCTCGATGCGGCGGTGCAGTTCCGCCGTGATCGGCGCGGATCCGCAGCGCAGCATGCGCAGCGAGGCGAGCGTCTCGCGCGGGAAGTCCAGCGGCAGCATGCGCGAGTACATGGTCGGCACGCCCGTGACGATCGTCGGCCGGTGGCGCGCCAGCTGCCCGGGCATCTGCTCCGCCTTGAAGCGGCTGGCCAGCACGACGCTGCTGCCGGCCGCGAGCGGCGCCAGCAGCTGGTTGTTGACGCCGTTGGTGTGGTGCAGGGGCATGACGTGAAGCAGCCGGTCCGCCGCCCCGAGCCCGGTGTGCCGGATGATGCCCCGCGTGTTCGCGAGCATGCCGCGATGGTTCTGCAGCACGCCCTTGGGCTTGCCGCTGCTGCCGGAAGTGAACAGCAGGAAGCCGTCGCTGTCCGGCGCGAGCCGTTGCGTCCAGTACGCGGCAGTCCCGGGATCGGCGGCGAACGGGAGGCGGCGCTCCGGCGCGATGCCGGCGCATTCGGCGTCCGCGGCGTTGGCCCCATCGAACACGATCCACTTCAGTCCCGCGACGCGCGTGCGCCGCTGCGCTTCCTCGGCCCCCAGCTTCGGCTCCAGCGGGCAGGGGCAGGCGCCCGCCGCCATCGCACCGAGGATGCACAGGGCGAGATCGGCGCCGCGTTCCATGGCGATGGCGATGCGGTCGCCTTCGCGCACGCCCTGCGCGCGCAGCCAGCCGGCGCGCCGGCCGACCGCGTCGTGCAGTCCGGCGTAGGTGTAGCGGCGGTCCTCGTCCTCCAGCGCGGGCAGGTCCGCGCGGGAAGGCTCCGTCCAGGCCGTGCGGAAGATCTCGACCAGGTGCGCGGGCGCCGCGGCCATGCTCATCGCAGCTTGACGGCGGCGTCGCGCTCGAACTGCCCCTGCGGGTCCAGCGAGGCCAGCGCCTCGCGTTCGCGCTGCGTCGGCGGCGGCGTCGGCACGGCGCCCGTGGCGTCGAAGCGGAAGGCGGTGCGGTCGCGCACCTCATCGAGGCTCGCTTCCGGGTGCCAGGACTGCAGGGCCAGCCGGCCTTCGCGCTTGACGAACACGGCGATGGGCGTGACCACGCCGTGGAAACCGCCCCAGGAGGTGCGAAAGTCGAGCTTCTCCACCAGCGTGCGCCGCGAGTGTTCGGTGCGCCAGGTGCACGAACGCCGGGCGGTGGGCAGCATCACGGCGCCGCCGCCGCCGCCGGGCAGGCGCACCTTGGGGTGGTGCCAGTCGCCGATGGCGGAGTTGTTGGCGCAGCCCTCGCCGTCGATCTGCGCCGCGCCGAGGAAGGTCAGGTCCATGCGGCCGCGCGTGCACAGGTCGTAGAAATCCTCGTTCGCGAAGATCGAGGCGGACTGCTCCGCGAGCACGGGATCGGAGCTGGAGATCGGGATCTTCGAGGGAACGGGGTCCACGCCGCCCGCGACGTTGATGTACGTGAAGTCGAAGTCGTAGGCGCGCTTGGCCATCAGGCAGGCCAGCATGGGCATCGTGGAATTGACGCCGCTGAACGTGATCTCGTCGGGACGGATGAAGCGCGCCAGGTTGGTGACGATGAAGGAGAAGGGGGACCACTCAGCCACGGACTGCCTCCTGGGCCTCGGGGGCCTGCGAAAGATGTTCGGCCAGGATCGCGTCGCCTTGCGGCAGGTAGGCCTCCACCGCGGGATAGTCGATCTCGTACAGCGGCCAGCACGAGCCGGGCCAGGCGCCGCGCGGCACGATGGCGAAGGCCTGCACCATGAAGTGCGGCACCAGCGTGGACTCGGGCTGCGCGGTGAACACGGACGTGTCGACGAGCTTCTCGGCGACCACGAGCACGCTCTTCGCGGCGCGGGTCATGATGCGGTCCCAGTGGTGGGTGCCGGCCACGCGGACGTTGCCCTGCGCGTCGACCTCGGTCGCATGGATCACCGCGAAGTCCGGCTGGATCGCGGGGATCACCCACACCGGCGGGCCTTCCCCGTAAGGATCCTCCAGGCACTTCCAGCCGTTGAGGGCGGGGATGTCGCTGCCGTGCAGGCCGCCGCAAGGCTGGAAGGGAATGCCGAAGGCCGCCGCGCGCAGGCCGGCGGTGAGGCTGGCGCAGGCATGCTCCTCGAGCTTCGCCGCGCCGCTCTCGATGGCGCGCCGGTAGTAGGGCGCCAGGCCGAAGTTGCCTTCCATCGCCACGATGCCGGCGCGCACCTTGCGCACGCTGCCCGCGCGGCACAGGATGTCGATGTCGTAGCCCGGCGATTGCTTCACGATCTCCAGGTCCGTCTTGCCCTGGCGGATCAGTTCGCGCACGAAGGCGAACGGCCCGCGGTGCAGGAAGCTGCCCCCCAGCGCCAGCGAGGCGCCGTCCGGCACCATCGCCACCAGGTCCTTCAGTTCCCGCTGCTTGGCGGAAGCTCCGAATCCACTGCCCATGTCTATCTCCTATGCGGCGCGCAGGTAGTCCGCGATCCGCTGCTTCAATCCCGGCCGCGCCGCCGAGCGCACCAGCCACGCGAGGTCGGTGTCCGCCTCGCGCGAAGAGAGCACATCGTAGAGTGCGTTGCGGCTCCATTCCGGCAGGGCCGCGGCCTTGGCACGGGCCCGCTCCACCACCTGCGGCCACGCGTCCTGCTCGGCGATCCCGTGCAGGAAGCCGAGCTGCTGCGCGCGCGCCGCGTCGAACGTCGCCGCTTCTTCCTGCAGGGCCGAAGCCTGCTCGCGGCCCACGATCTCGCCGAAGCGGCGCGTGCCGAGCACCAGCCCGAACTTCAGGCCCGGCATGCGGAAGCTGCTGTCGCCCGTGGCATGGCGCTGGCGGCAGGACGCGACGAGGTCCACGCCCGCGCCGAAGTTGCGGCCGTGGGCCAGCGCCACGGTGAGGCAGGGCGAGGCGGCGACCGCCTGCAGCAGCATCTCCAGCCGGACGAAGCGCAGCACGAGGTCGCCCTCGGTCTGCTGCTCCCAGTCGGAAAAATCGAAGCCCGCGCTGAAGTTCTTGCCCTCGCCCCGGAACACCAGGACCTTGGCCCCTTCGGCGGGGGCGCGCTCCACGATGGCGATCAGTTCCTCCACCAGCTCCGCGGACAGCGCATTGCGCTTCTCGGGCCGCGCAAGCGAAACCGTCCAGGCCTCGCCGTCGCGCTGCAGGCTGGCGGCGCTCATCGCAGCGCCTCCGCATCCGCGCGCAGCGGGCCCAGCACCTCGTCGTTGTGCTCGCCCAGCGCGGGCGGGCGCTGCCGCACCGGCAGGCCGCGACCGGAATAGCGCAGCGGCGAGGCGAAGGTGCGCGTGCGCACGCCGTTCGGCAGTTCCAGCGGCTGCACCCACCCCATGTGTTCGACCTGCGGATCCGCCAGGACCTGCGAATAGCTGTTGATCGGCGCGCTGGGCACGCCGGCGTCGCGGAAGCGCTGCAGCCAGGTGGCCGTGTCGGCATGCGCGAACTCCTCCTCGAGGATCGCGAGCAGGGCGTCCTGGTGCTTCGCGCGCAGCGTCGGCGAACCGAAGCGCTCGTCGGCCAGCAGGTCGGGCCGGCCGACCACCTCGCACACGGATTTCCACAGGGCGTTGTTGCCGGCGGCCATGCCGAAGAAGCCGTCCTTGCTGCGGAACACGCGGTAGGGCGCATTGCGCGGGTGGGCCGAGCCGAGCGGCACGGGATCGCGGCCGCTGCCGAAGTATTCCGAGGTCTGCAGCGCGGCGATGCCGAGCGTCGCGCCCAGCATGGGCACGTCGAGGTGGGTGCCTTCGCCCGTGGCTTCGGCGTGCCGCAGCGCGCCGACGATGCCGAGCGCGCCGTACAGGCCGGCGGAGAAGTCGGCCAGGGGCACGCCGCACTTCACCGGCGGGCGTCCCGGCTCGCCGGTGACGCTCATGATCCCGCTCATCGCCTGGATGGTCAGGTCGAAGCCGCCTTCCTGCGAGCGCGGGCCGCTCTGGCCGTAGGCCGAGATCGAGCAGTAGACGAGCGCGGGGTTGACTTCGCGCAGGGCCTGGTAGCCGACGCCGAGGCGGTCCATCACCCCCGGCCGGTTGTTCTCGATCACCACCTGCGCTTCCTGCGCCAGCCGGCGGAAGACCTCCACGTCGGCGGGCTCCTTGAGGTTGAGCGTGACGGAGCGCTTGTTGCGGTTGAGGGAGGCGAAGTTCTCGCTGTAGCCGTCGTTGATGGGCGGCCAGCTGCGCAGCGTGTCGCCCCCCTCGGGGTTCTCGACCTTCACCACGTCGGCGCCCATGTCGGCGAGCAGCATGCCGCAGAAGGGGCCGGCCGCGACGTTGCAGACCTCGATGACGCGCACGCCCTTCAGCGGCAGGGGAACCGGGAGCATCGTTGCCTTTTCCTTCAAAGCTTCACCTGCGCCGTCTCCTGGACGCGCCCCCATTTCGCGATCTCTCCCTTGAGCATCATGTCCATGCGCTCGGGCGTGGTCGCGACGGCCTGCGCGCCGGCCTTGGTCATCGCGGCCAGCAGTTCCGGCTTCTTCGCGGCGGCCTGCATCGCGGCGGACACCTGGTCGACGATCGCCTTGGGCGTGCCCTTGGGCGCCAGCAGGCCGTAGTAGGTGGTGACGTCGAAGCCGGGCACGCCGGATTCGCTCAGCGTGGGCAGGTCGGGCAGCATGTCGCTGCGGCTCGCGCTCGTCACGGCCAGGATCTTGATCTTGGGGTTCTTGTAGTGGGCGCTCAGGGCCGGCAGCGTCTCGAACACGACGTCGATCTGCCCGCCCAGCAGGTCCGTCATCGCGGGGCCGCTGCCCTTGTACGGGACGTGCACGAGCTTGACGCCCGCGGCCTGCTTGAAGTATTCGCCGGTCATGTGCTGCGTGGAGCCGTTGCCGGCCGAGCCGTAGGTCAGCGGCTTCTTCTGGGCCTTCGCGTAGGCGATGAACTCCTTGACGCTGTTCACCGGCAGCGACGAGCGCACGGCCAGGGCCAGCGGCACGCCCGCGCCCATGGAGACCGGCAGCAGGTCGGTCTTCAGGTCGTAGGGCTTGTGGGTCGCGGCGACGGCGTGGATGGTGAGGCTGCCGATCGCGGCGAACAGCAGCGTGTAGCCGTCGGCGGGCGCCTTGGCGGCGAGGTCCGCGCCGATCTCGCCGCCCGCGCCGGCGCGGTTCTCGATCACGACCGACTGGCCCAGCGCGTCCGACAGGTGCTGCCCGTAGATGCGCGCGGTGATGTCGTTGGCGCCCCCGGGCGGGTAGGGCACGATCATGCGGATGGGCTTGGCCGGCCAGTCCTCGGCGAGGGAGGGGCCGGCGGCCAGCGTGGCGAGTGCAGCGCAGAGGAGGTCGCGTCGTTGCATGGTGTCTCCGTGGGTTGGAATGTCGTCACAGGGCGCGACGACTGTCCCACCGTTCCCGGAGACGGGTCAATTGTTCCGCATTTGGGAACCCTAGCCGTTGTAGAAGCGGCGGCCTTCGGTGCGCAGCCACAGGCGCACCAGGTGGCGCTTGCGGTCGGCCTCGGCGAAATCCGTGTAGCCGGTGCGGCGGTGGCCGAGGCGGCGGTTGTCCACGATCTGGATCTGGCCCGGTTCGAAGAAGAACTCACGGATGAGGTGCGCCTGGTTCATCGTCGCCTCGAGCGTCTCCAGGGCTTCCTCGCCCAGCGGGTCGAGTTCGACGCCGGCCATCCTGTAGCCGTTGACCACGTGCCGGTGCGAGAGGCGGCTGGTGAGGCGCCCGCCCACGACCTGCATCAGCGGATGGCTGATCACCGGCGGCGCGTCGGGCGCGTGTTCCTTGTTGCGGTCGAACAGGTAGGGCGCGAACAGGCGGTCGACCAGCTTCGGGTGCTTCGCGAGCATCTCGTTGTAGACGGAGTGGAAGCTCACGATGCTGCTGATGCCGCCTTCCTTCGCCGGCCGCAGGCACAGCAGCGACACGTAGTCCGGCGCGCACAGGTTGTAGCTGTTGTCGGTATGGAAGTTCTGCTCCGCGTTGGTCACGTCGGGCCGCACGCCGTTGCCCGGCGGCTTGCCGAGATCGGTCACGTCGTAGACCATCTTGCCGTCCCAGCTCTGGGCGACCGGGCGCGAGACGAGCTGGGACAGGACCCAGTAGACGGCCTTGGCCTCCTCCTTGGAGAACTCGTCCATCGGCAGCTTGTCGATGATGACGAAGCCGACGCCGTTCTCCAGCGTCTCCTTGACGGTCGCCATCATGCGGCGGCAGGCGTCGATGCGGAAGGCGCCGGGCTCGAGCATCTGGATCGGCAGCGGGTTGTCCCGCAGCACCGCCACCATGCCGCGCAGCTCGCGCAGGGCCTCCTCGCCGATCTTCACCATGCCGTCCTGCGGCTTCAGGGTCGCCGCCGTCCAGGCAATGGCGCCGCGAAGCGGCTCGCGCGGGATGGCGGATGGGCTGTCGTGGGTCTCGTCGAGGATCGTGGCGCTGGCCTGCATGGGGTCTCCTGGGTGGGCGATGGGATGGGACGGGGACAGTCTAGGAAGCGCCCGCTAGACTTGCCAACGAATTCGGGCGATGGGGTTTCATCGCCGCCAGCGATGAACCTCAAGCAACTGGAAACCTTCGTCCAGATCGTCGAGCAGGGCAGCTTCGCCGCCGCCGCCGATGCGCTGCACACCACGCAGTCCACGGTCTCGGCGCGCGTCAAGGACCTGGAACATTTCTTCGGCGTCGAGCTGTTCGACCGCAGCGCCCACCGCGCGCAGCTCACGCCCAAGGGGCGCGAGCTGTTCGGCATGTCCAGGCAGGTGGTGGGCGCGCTGGAGCAGCTGCGCGAGCGCATCTCGGACCGGTCCTCGCTCACCGGGACGCTGCGCCTGGGCGCGGTCGGCGTGGTCGCGGGGACCTGGCTGCCGGCGCTGCTGCGCGAGCTGCGCGCGCGCCATCCCGCCCTGCAGCTGGAAGTGGACGTCGGCCTGTCGAAGACGCTGGTGCA
The DNA here is from genome assembly GCF_054956735.1 of Ramlibacter sp. bp-362. Classification (NCBI taxonomy): domain Bacteria; kingdom Pseudomonadati; phylum Pseudomonadota; class Betaproteobacteria; order Burkholderiales; family Comamonadaceae; genus Ramlibacter; species Ramlibacter sp. bp-362. Next base: position 12,728 of record NZ_JBUDXE010000021.1, on the reverse strand, counting down.
GAAACTGCGCTCGTCCCACCTCGACGTCGCCATCGTCGCGGGCCGGCTGGAGGACGACGAACTGCGCTGCGAGCCTGTGGGCGAGGAGCGGTTCGCGTGGATGGCGAGTCCCGCGCTCGGCGCGGGCGGCGCGGACCTGGGGCCCCGCGAGATCGCGGCCCATCCCGTGATCTCGTTCCCGCCGGACTCCATCCACCACGCCGGCCTCAAGGCGTGGTTCAAGGCGGGCGGCGCCCGCTTCGAGCCCGCGATCACCTGCAACAGCATGGAAGTCATCGCGCGCCTGGTGGCGCAGGGGCAGGGCGTGGGCTGGCTGCCCTGCGACTACTACGGCGCCGAGGTCTCGCTCGGCAAGCTGGAAGTCCTGCAGGTCCGGCCCGCGCTGCCGGGCGTGGAGTTCACGTTGCTGTCGTTCGCGCAGCGGCCGACCGCCTTCGCGTCGGCGGTCACCGAGGCCGTGAAGTCGCTGCGCCGCCGGCGGCGCGCCGGGGGCTGAGCGGCGCGGCCAGGCGCACGCGGTTCAGCGTCGTGCGCGGATGGCCGCTGCCCAGCGCGTCGGAGATCGCGGAGGCCGTCGCCATCACCGCATCGGCCCAGGCCGGCAGCACCGACTTGCGGAAACCCGCCGCGGGCCCGGAGATGCCCACGGCGGCGATCACGAAGCCGCGCATGTCCATGATGGGCGCCGCGATGCCCCAGACGCCTTCGCGCCATTCCGCCCGGTTGGTCGCGTAGCCGCGCTCGCGCACCTTCTGCATGTCCTTCAGGAAGGCGCCGCGCTCGGTGATCGTGCTGTCCGTGTGGCGGCGCAGCGCGGCGCAGGCGGTCTCGAGCACGTGGTCGCCGGCGAACGCGAGCTGCGCCTTGCCGGTGGCCACGCAGTAGGCCGGCACGCGCCCGCCGATCTGCGTGTACGCCCGCACCGGGCTGGCGCTGTCGACCTTGTGCACGTAGACCACCTCGATCCCGTCGAGCACGGAGAGGTGGACGCTCTCGCCCGTCAGCTCCATCAGGCTTTCCATTTGCCGTTCCGCGTGCCGCCGCAGGTCCAGCTTGCCGAGGACGGCGGACCCGAGCTCCCACAGCTTGATGGACGGCGTGTAGGTGGCGCTTTCCTCGTCGCGCAGCACGAAGCGCGTGTCCACCAGGGCCTGCATCAGGCGGTGCACGTTGCTCTTGCCCATGCCCAGCTCCTTGCCGATCTGCGTCAGCGTCAGCGGCCGGGGGCTGCGCGAAAGGAGTTCCAGGACCGCCAGGCCCTTGAGCAAGGTGTTGTTCATGAGCGCCGCAGTCTAGTCCGGTCGCCGGCCCGCGCCCCCGGCGGCTCAGACCCGACGCTGCAGGAACTCCAGCACGCGTTCATTGAACACCTGCGGCTGCTCGCGGCTCACGCCGTGCCCGGCCCCGGGCACCCGGCGCGCTTCGGCGCGCGGCATGTGTGCGGCCACGCTGGCGAAGATCTCGCGGTGGATCGCCGGCGTGTCCTCTCCCGACAGCAGCAGCACCGGCATCTCCAGCGCCGCCAAGGCCGTCGGCGGCAGCAGCGGGAATTCGTCCTCCGACAAGGCCAGCATCTTCATCGCCCGCAGGTTCTGCAGGCGCCGCTGCATCGCCTCCGTGCTGCCGGCCGGGGCGCCCGCGCCGTTGATGCCACCGGTCATGATGCGGCCGGCCAGTTCGTCCTGCCCGGCGCGAAAGGCCGCGTTCGCGGGTTCGATGGTGTCGCGGCGGAACGCGGCACGCGCCTGCCGGCCCGCTTCGGTGAGCTCCGCGTAACGCATCATCGGCGGTTCCACCGCGACCACCGCCTGCACGCGCTGCGGGTGGGCCACGGCGAGGGCCAGCGCCGTGAAGCCGCCGTACGAGCTGCCGACGAGAATGGCGCGCTGCCAGCCGAGCGCATCCAGCAGCAGGCGGAGGTCCTCCGCCTCGTCCAGCGCCGAATGGCGCGGCGAAGGCATGTCGTTGCGGTTGGGATGGCTGTAGCGACGGCTGTAGGTCACGCAATCGTAGCGCGCGGTGAAGGCCGACCACTGCGCCTCCCAGGAACGCCAATCGCCCATGGCGCCGTGGATGAACACGAGCGGCGTGCCCGCCCCGGCGCGCTGGTAGTGCAGCTCCACCCCGTTGGGCAGCAGCGCGCGCTCCATCACTCGACCCGGATGCCGGCGTCCCGGATCACCTTGCCCAGGCGCGTGCTCTCCGCCCGCAGGAACTGACGCAGCGGCTCGCCCGCCACCAGGCGGTCGGGCGCGACCATCGCCAGTTCCTCCAGCTTCGTCCGAACGGCGGGCGTGGTGCGCACCTTCTGCCAGCTCGCGGAGAGCGCCTCCAGCACCGGCCTGGGCGTGGCCGCCGGCGCGAAGGTGATGATCCAGCCGAGGTATTCGAAGTCGCGCAGCCCCGATTCGTGCACGGTCGGCACGTCGGGCATGGACGAAACGCGGTCGCGCGTGGTCACGGCCAGCAGGCGCAGCTTGCCGGCCTTCACGTTGGCCATCGCGACGTTGGGCGCCGTGAACATCAGCTGGATCTGGCCGCCCAGCAGGTCGGCGACGGCCTGGCCGTCACCCTTGTACGGCACGTGCAGCATCTTCACGCCGGCCAGGGAGGAGAACAGTTCGGTGCACAGGTGGCCGGAGGAGCCGTTGCCGCCGGAGCCGAAGGAGATCGCGCCCGGCTTCGCCTTCGCGTAGGCGATCAGTTCGGCCACGTTCTTCACCGGCAGCGAGGGATGGACCACCAGCGCGAAGGCGCCCGCGCCCAGCATGTTGATCGGCGCGAAATCGGCGGCGGGGTCGTAGGGCAGCTTCGGGAACAGGTGCGGCGCGACGCTGATACCCGACGGGCCGGAGACCAGCAACGTGTGCCCGTCGGGCGCGGACTTCGCGGCCAGGTCGGCGGCGAGCGTGCCGCTGGCGCCGGGGCGGTTCTCCACCACGAAGCTGCCACCGAGCACGGGACCGACGCTGTCGCCGAAGATGCGCGCCAGGAAGTCCGACGGGCCTCCGGGCGGCGCGCCGACCAGCAGGCGCACCGGCCGCGTGGGATAGCCCGCCGCCGGCGCGGCGCTCGCAAGCCAGGGGGCGGCGCCGGCGGCGCAGGTGGCCAGCAACTGGCGGCGGGTGAGTCGCACGGTCATCTTGTCTCCTTCAGTGGTGGCGGGATTCTGGGTGCGCCAGCCTTCAGCGGCCAATAGAATCGGCGCCTCTGCGATCACGGTTGCTTATACCTTGCACCAACCCGCCTCCGTCCTCCTGAACCGGCTGCTGGCCCGCGCGCGCTTCCGCCACGTGCAGGTGCTCGTGCAGCTCGGCGAGCTGGGGAGCGTGCGCCGCACGGCCGAAGCGGTGGGCATGACGCAGCCGGGGGTCACGCAGGTCCTGGCCGACCTCGAGCGCATGCTGGAGGTTCCGCTGTTCCACCGGCACGCGCGCGGCGTGCGTCCCACGCCCGCCTGCGCAGACGTGCTGCCGCTCGCCCGGCAGATGCTGCTGGGGCTGGCGGCCAGCGCGGAAGCGGTGGCGGCGCGGCACGGCGCCGGCGAGGGCGTGGTACGCCTGATGGCGACGACGGCGGCCGTGAATGGCCTGCTGGTGCGCGCGCTGCCCGACTTCAACCGCGCCGTGCCCGCGATCCAGGTGCAGATGAAGGAAGCGGAGATCGACGACCAGATGCTCGCGATCTCGCGCGGCGAGGTCGACATGGTCAGCTGCCGGCAGCCCGCGGTGCTGCCGGAGGGCTGGGACTTCCGCGCCCTCGTCCCCGACCGCTTCGTCGTCGCCTGCAGCGCCGACCATCCGCTGGTGCGCCGGCGCCAGCTCGATTGGGACGACGTGGCCGGCGAGACCTGGCTGCCGTCCCCGGCCGGCGCGGCGGCGCGCAAGCGCTTCGACGCGATCATGGAGCCCTTCGCGGGCGAGCTGCGCATCTGCCAGGTGATCACGCGCATCCCCGCGCTCACCTGGGCGCTGCTGCGCCGCCAGCCGCTGCTGACGATCGTTCCCTATTCTGTGGTCGCGCACCTCGTCGACAGCGGCGAGCTGGCGGTGCTGAAGATGCGCGAGGCGATGCCCTTCGAGCCGATCGGCCTGATGCTGCCGCAGCAGGACGTGGGCGCGGCGACGACGCGGCTGGCGGATTTCCTGCTGAAGTACGCTGCGAACCCCCGAAGCAAGGAAAGGAATGCAGGTGGACCCCACCGATGATCTCGCGCCGCTGCAGGCGCTGGCCGCGGCCCTGCCCGTGCCGCAGCCGCGCGCCACGCTGGTGTGGAGCGCCGCTGTCGACGTGGCGGAACGGGAGGCACTGGGCAGTTCGCCCCTGGGCGAACGCTGGATCGTGCCGATCACGGGCGGCCGCTTCTGGGGAGCGCCGGGCTACGAAGCACTAGGTGGACGCGTACGCGCAGGCGGGGCAGACCGGCAGCTGCTGCGCGCCGACGGCATCAAGGAGCTGCGCGCCGAGTACGAGATGGAGACGGACGATGGCGCGGTCCTGACCGTGCTGAACCAGGTGCTGGTGGACGACACGGTGCAGCCGCAGCGCTATGCCATGTCGCGCATCCAGGTGACCGCGCCCGAAGGGCCGCATGCCTGGCTGAACCGCCGGCTGTTCGTCGGCACGCTGCAGTCGCTGCGGCCAGGCCGCCAGACCGTGCTGGTGCGCGGCTACCTGGTCGACGCCTAGTGCATCCTCCGTCGCGCGCGCTCAGTTCTTCACGACCGTGATGTTCCCGCTGGCTTCCAGCACGATCAGGCGCGCCTCCTCGGCATGGTCCAGGCCCGCGCGGCGCACCGCTTCCTGCAGGGTCGCCTGGCTGACCGCGTGCCGCTGCAGCATGGCGCCGTCCACGCGGCCCTCGTGCGCAAGGCGCACCGGCCCGCCTTCCAGCAGGCGCGACACCGAAGGCCAGCGCGAGGAAGCGCGGGACAGCGCCCAGTGCAGCACCATCAGGAGGGTGGTGGCGGCAAGCGTGCCGAACAGGTCGGCGTTGCCCGTCAGCGCCCGGCTGAGGGTGGAGCCCGTGACGATCGCGACGATGATGTCGAGGGCCGTCCACTGCCCGAACACGCGCCGGCCGGCGACGCGGACCAGGACGAGGCCGTAAACGAAGACGACCGCGGCGCGCGCGCTTTCCTGCAGCCAGTTGGTGTGGCCGGTGGGGCCGAAGACGGTGTCGATGCTGATCATCCTGTGGACTTCCGGGGTGATTGCCGCGGCCGCTGGCCGGCCGCCGATCTGCTGGCGTTATTCTCGCAGCAGGAAGGAACGACCCATGCCCGCCTACGCCCTCGGTTTCCTGCGCTACAAGGACCCCGCCGCCTACCAGCGCTATTCCACGGCCCTGAATCCCCTGCTGCCGGCCTACGGCGGCGTGCTGCTGGCCGGCGACAACCACCCGGTCGCCCTGGCGGGGCCGCCGTGCGACCGCGTCGTGCTGCTGCAATTCCCGGACGCCGACGCGGCCCTGCGGCTGTTCCGGTCGCCCGAGTACCTGGAGATCGCGAAGGACCGCGACATCGGGGCGGAGGTGGAACTGCAGGTCGTGAACGGCCTGGAGTAGGAATGGAAGCGACGAGCGAGACGAGCGAGGGCACCCCGGTCACGCTCGGCATGCTCGCGCAGGCCCTCGACGGGTGCGGCCTCGCCGCCGGCTTCGCGCTCGCCGGCACCCTGAACAGTCCTTCCTGATCGCCGGCGAGAAGGAGAAGGACGCGCCGCTGCTCTGACGGCGGCGCCGGCGCCGGGCTGCGGCTACCATCCGCAGGATGTGCAGCCCAGGGAACCCGCCATGAACGGCGCCCGCAGCCTCGTCGACACGCTCCTCGCCTCGGGCGTGGACACCTGCTTCGCCAATCCCGGCACCAGCGAGATGCACTTCGTCGCGGCGCTGGACCAGGGCGCCGGCATGCGCTGCGTGCTGGGCCTGCAGGAGAACGTGGTCACCGGCATGGCCGACGGCTACTGGCGCATCGCGGGCAAGCCGGCCTGCACGCTGCTCCACTGCGGGCCGGGCCTGGCCAACGGCCTGGGCAACCTGCACAACGCGCGGCGCGCGCGCAGTGGCATCGTCAACATCGTCGGCGACCAGGCGACCTTCCATCGCCCGCACGATGCGCCGCTGACGGCGGACACCGATGCGCTCGCGCGCACCATGTCCGCGTGGGTGCGCACCAGCAGCCGGGCCGAGGACGTGGGCCGCGACGCGGCGGCGGCCGTGCAGGCGGCGCGCACGCCGCCGGGACAGGTCGCCACGCTGATCCTGCCTTCCGACGCCTCGTGGAACGAGGGCGGCGTGGTGGCCGCGCCGCTGCCGGTGCCGGCCTGCGTGCCGCTCGACCCCTCGTGCGTCGAACGGGCGGCGCGCGTGCTGCGTGCGAGCCGCAAGGTGCTGTTGCTGCTGGCCGGCGAGGCCGTGCAGCCGGAGGCGCAGGCGCTCGCCTGGCGCATCGCGCAGGCGACGGGCGCGCGGCTGATGGCCGATTACGTCAATGCCAGCGTCGCCCGCGGGCGCGGCCGCCTGCCGCTGCAGCGCGTGCCGTACAAGACGCAGATGGCCATCGAGGCGCTGCAGGGCTTCGAGCACATCGTGCTGGTGCATGCGAAGGCGCCGGTCGGTTTCTTCGCGTATCCGGGCCTGCCGTCGACGCAGTATCCGCCCGACGCGCAACTGCACGTCCTGTCGCGCCCGGGCCAGGACGCGGTGGCCGCGCTGCGCGCCCTGGTCGAAGCACTGGCTGCGCCCGAGGCGCCGCTGCCCGACGCCGGCCCGCGCCCGCAGGTCGCGAGCGGCGCGCCCACGCCCGAGAAGCTGGCGCAGACGTTGGCCGCGCTGATGCCGGAGCACGCGATCGTGTCCGACGAAAGCGTCTCCTACGGCCGCGGCTTCTACGGGCCCACGCACGCGGCGCCGCCGCACGACTGGCTGCACCTGGGCGGCGGCGCCATCGGCGACGGCCTGCCGGTCGCCACGGGTGCCGCGATCGGCGCGGGCGGACAAAGGCGCGTGATCGGCCTGCAGGCCGACGGCTCGGCGATGTACTCGCTGCAGGCGCTGTGGACGCAGGCGCGCGAGCGGCTGCCCGTCACCACCATCCTGCTGGCCAACCGCAAGTACGCGATCCTGCAAGGCGAGTACAAGGGCGTCGGCGCGACGCCCGGGCCGACGGCGCTGCGCATGCTGGACCTCGGCGATCCGGAGCTGTCGTGGGTGCAGCTCGCCAACGGCATGGGCGTGGAGGCGGCGCGGGCGACGACGATGGAGGAATGCGCCGACCTGTTCGCGGCGAGCCTGCGGCAGCAGGCGCCGTTCGTGATCGAGTTGATGGTTTGAGGGTTGCTGGGGTTCGCCTGCGGCTCACCGCCAGCCTACGAAGACCGGCACTCGACGAACCGTAAGCCGTAGGCTGGCGGTGAGCCGCCAGGCGAACCCCAGCAATCACCTCGCCCAGATCGCCCGCATCGCGGCGACGTATTCGTCCCGCGGCAGCGGATCGCCCGCGTCCTGCCCCGCCACGACCACGCGCGCCATCGCCGGCGCCGGCGCGGAAAACACCAGCGCATCGAGCAGCGCCTCTTCGGGGACACCGGCCACTGCCGGCGCACTGGAGTCGATCACCGCGAAATCCGCGCGCTGCCCCATCGCGATCCCCGCGCAGGGCAGGCCCGCCGCCGTGCCCGCGCCCGACAGCGCGCCTTGCAGCAGCACGCCCGCCGTGCTTTCCGCGCCGCCTTCGCGGGCCGCGACATTGCGCCGACGCAGCACGAAGCGCTGCGAGTATTCGAGCAGGCGCAGCTCCCCGATCCAGCTGCGCGTGACGTGGCTGTCGGAGCCGATCGTCCAGCGCCCCTGCGCGGCCAGCCAGGCGGGCAGGTCGAACACGCCGTCGCCAAGGTTGGCTTCGGTGCTCGGGCACAGCACGATGCTCGCGCCGGTGCGCGCCAGCGCAGCCAGTTCGTCCGGCTGCGCCTGCGTCGCGTGCACCAGGTTCCAGCCGGCATCCACGCCCGCATGCCGCAGCAGCCATTCGACCGGGCGCAGGCCATGGTGCCGCAGGCAGTCGTCCACTTCCAGCTGCTGCTCGGCCACGTGGATGTGCACCGGCAGGCCGCCCGCGCGCGCCGCCGCGGCGCACTCGCGCAGCGCGCCATCGTCCACCGCGCGAAGCGAATGCAGCGCGATGCCGGCGTTCACGTTGCTCGCGCCCAGGCGCTGCACGGCCTCCGCGATGCGCATCACGCTTTCCGGCGTGGACGCGAAGCGCCGCTGGTCCTCGCGCAGCCCTCGCGCCCCGAAGCCGGAGCGCATGTACAGGGTGGGCAGCAGCGTGAGGCCGATGCCCGCGCGCTGCGCCGCGCGCACCAGCGCCAGCGCCATCTCCGCCGGGTCCGCGTAGGGATGGCCGTCGGCGTCGTTGTGCAGGTAGTGGAACTCGCAGACCTGCGTGAAGCCGGCGGCCCGCAGCTCGGCGTACAGGAAGGCGGCGATCGCCTCCAGCTGCGCGGGGCCGATGCGCAGGGCCGCCGCGTACATCCGGTCGCGCCAGCTCCAGAAGTCCTCGCGCTGCGGCGCGGCGCGCTCGGCGAGCCCCGCCATAGCGCGCTGGAAGGCATGGCTGTGGCCGTTCACGAGCCCGGGCAGCACGGGGCCGGGCAGGACCTCCGCGCCCGCACGTTCGTTTGCGGGGCAGCCGGGGCGCACCTGCGACCATGCGCCGTCGGGGGCCGCAACCAGCAGCACGTCGCGTGCCCAGCCGCCGTCGATCCAGGCGAGCGGCGCGAAGAAGCGGCGTGCTTCAGCCATGGAGCGAACGCGCGGCCTCCTGCGCCGCCTGCACCATGGCCCGCACGACCGGCTGCACGCGCGCGGCGCGCGCCGCGTCGTAGTCCCAGGGCGGGGCTTCGCGCATGTAGGTGCACTGGCACATCTCCAGCTGGACCGCGTGCACCCGCTCCGCGGGACGGCCGTACTGGCGCGTGATGTAGCCGCCCTTGAAGCGGCCGTTGACCACGTGCGTGAATTCCGGATGCCGCGCGGCGGCGGCCGCGACCGCCGCCGTGATGGACGGGTCGGCGCTGCGCCCGTCGGCCGTGCCGATGTTGAGGTCCGGCAGGCGGCCCTCGAACAGCCACGGGATCTCGGCGCGGATGCTGTGTGCGTCCCACAGCAGCGCGTAGCCGTGCTGCGCCTGCAGGCGGGCGATCTCCGCCTGCAGCGCCTGGTGGTAGGGCACCCACCAGCGGGCGTGGCGCTCGCGCTGCTGCTCGGGCGTCGGCGCGGCGCCCTCGCGGTACAGCGGATCGCCGGTGAAGAAGCGCGAAGGGCACAGCTCGGTGTTGGACGCCCCGGGGTACATGGGCGTGTCGTCCGGCGGCCGGTTCAGGTCGATCACGTAGCGCGACACGGTGGGCTGCAGGATGCTCGCGCCCAGCTCCCGCGCGAACGCGTACAGCCGGTCCAGGTGCCAGTCGGTGTCTTCCGCTTCCAGCGCGCGCTCGACGTAGCCGCCCCGCAGTTCCTGCGGGATGTCGGTGCCCATGTGGGGAATGCTCACCAGCAGCGGAACGGAGCCGCGGTGCAGGCTGCAAGTCATCGTTCTTGTCCTTCCACGAAGGTGGCGCGGCAGGGGTTGAGGCCGATCGCGTAGGCCAGTTCGGCGGGCTGCCGCACGTCCCAGAGGACGAAGTCGGCGCGCAGCCCGGGCGCGAGCGTACCGCGGTCCGGCAGGCCCAGTGCGCGGGCGGCGTTGCGCGTGACCCCGGCCAGCGCTTCCTCGGGCGTGAGCCGGAACAGCGTGCAGGCCATGTTCAGCATCAGCAGCAGGGAGGTGCAGGGCGAGCTGCCCGGGTTGCAGTCGGTGGAGATCGCGACGGGAACGCCGTGCGAACGCAGCAGCGCCACCGGCGGCAGCCGCGTCTCGCGCAGGAAATAGAAGGCGCCCGGAAGCAGCACGGCGACGGTGCCCGCCCCCGCCATGGCCTGCGCGCCGGCCTCGCCGAGCCACTCCAGGTGGTCGGCGCTGAGCGCGCCGAAGGAGGCCGCGAGTGCTGCGCCGCCGCTGTCGCTCAGCTGCTCGGCGTGCAGCTTGACCGGCAGGCCCAGCGCGTGGGCCGCCTCGAACACGCGGCGCACCTGCGCAGTCGAGAAGGCGATCGATTCGCAGAACGCATCGACGGCGTCGACCAGCCCCTGCGCGTGCAGCTGCGGCAGCATGCGGCAGACCTCGTCGACGTAGTCGTCGGCACGATCGCGGAACTCGGGCGGCAGCGCGTGCGCGCCGAGGAAGGTGGTGCGAACGTCCACGCGCTCCTCGCGCCCCAGCTGCCGCGCGACGCGCAGGCACCTGGCCTCCGCTTCCAGCGACAGGCCGTAGCCCGACTTGACCTCGAGCGTGGTCACGCCCTCGGCCAGCAGCGCGCGCAGGCGGCGGCGCGAGGCATGCAGCAGGCTTGCCTCGTCGGCAGCGCGCGTGGCCGCCACGGTGGACACGATGCCGCCGCCGGCCCGCGCGATCTCCTCGTAGCTGGCGCCGTTCAGCCGCGCCTCGAACTCGCCGGCGCGGTCGCCGCCGTACACCAGGTGGGTGTGGCAGTCGACCAGGCCGGGCGTGATGAGGGCGCCCTGCGCATCGTGCTCCGCCGCGCCGCGGCGCAGCGCCTCGGGCAAGGCAGCGCGCTCCCCGACCCAGGCGATGCGGCCGTCCTGCACCGCGAGCGCGCCGTCGGTGATGAGGCCGTAGGGCGTGGCCGCGTCCGCGGCCATCGTGGCGATGCGCGCGTTCGTCCAGACGCGGCAGAGCTGGCGCGGTGCGTCGTGGCCGGTCCCGAAGAGGTGCATCGGCGCTATGCTGCTCCCGGAACGCCAGCTTGTGTACACAGCTCGCGCCCCGGGGAGCACGCCATGTCCGACCTGTCCGAAACCCCCTTCCTCGCCGCCGGGCCGCGGCCCGTGCAGGCGCCGCGCGGCAGCCAGCTGAGCTGCGCCAACTGGCAGGTCGAGGCGGCCTACCGCATGATCCAGAACAACCTGGACCCGGCCGTGGCCGAGAACCCGGACCAGCTGGTCGTGTACGGCGGCATCGGCAAGGCGGCGCGCAACTGGCCCTGCTTCGAGGCCATCCTCGCGACGCTGCGCCGCCTGCAGGCGGACGAGACGCTGCTCATCCAGTCCGGCAAGCCGGTGGGCGTGTTCCGCACGCACGCCGGTGCACCGCGCGTGCTGATCGCCAATTCCAACCTGGTGCCGAAGTGGGCAACCTGGGAGCACTTCAACGAGCTCGACCGGCAAGGCCTGATGATGTACGGGCAGATGACGGCCGGCAGCTGGATCTACATCGGCACGCAGGGCATCGTGCAGGGCACCTACGAGACCTTCGCGGAGGCCGGCCGGCAGCACTACGGCGGCGATCTTGCCGGCCGCTGGGTGCTGACCGCGGGGCTGGGCGGCATGGGCGGCGCGCAGCCGCTCGCGGCCTCCTTCGCCGGTGCCTGCTCGCTCAACATCGAGTGCCAGCAGTCGCGCATCGATTTCCGCCTGCGCACCAAGTACCTCGACCAGCAGGCGAAGGACCTCGACGAGGCGCTCGCGCTCATCCAGCACCACACCAGCCGCAAGGAGGCCGTGTCGATCGCCCTGTGCGGCAATGCCGCGGAGGTCGTGCCGGAACTCGCGCGCCGCGCCCAGGCCGGCGGACCGCGCCCCGACATCGTCACCGACCAGACCTCGGCCCACGACATCATCAACGGCTACCTGCCCGCGGGCTGGACGGTGGAGCAGTGGCAGGCCGCGCAGAAGGACCCGTCGCAACACGCGCGCCTGAAGCAGGCCGCCGGCGAATCCTGCGCGCGGCACGTGCGCGCGATGCTCGCCTTCCACGCGATGGGCGTGCCGACGGTGGACTACGGCAACAACCTGCGCCAGGTGGCGCACGACTTCGGCGTGGTGGACGCGTTCGCGTATCCCGGCTTCGTGCCCGCGTACATCCGGCCGCTGTTCTGCCGCGGCATCGGCCCCTTCCGCTGGGTCGCGCTGTCCGGCGACCCGGAGGACATCCGCAGGACCGACGCGAAGATGAAGGAGCTGTTCCCGCAGAACAGGCACCTGCACCGCTGGCTCGACATGGCCGGCGAGCGCATCGCCTTCCAGGGCCTGCCGGCGCGCATCTGCTGGATCGGCCTGGGCGAGCGGCATCGCGCGGGCCTGGCCTTCAACGAGATGGTGAAGCGCGGCGAGCTGAAAGCGCCGATCGTGATCGGCCGCGACCACCTGGACAGCGGCTCGGTCGCGTCGCCCAACCGCGAGACCGAGGCCATGCGCGACGGCAGCGACGCCGTGAGCGACTGGCCGCTGCTCAATGCGCTCCTCAACACCGCGAGCGGCGCCAGCTGGGTGAGTTTCCACCACGGCGGCGGCGTCGGCATGGGTTACTCGCAGCATGCCGGCGTGGTGATCGTGTGCGACGGCACGGCGGAAGCGGCGGAGAGGATCGGGCGCGTGCTGTGGAACGACCCGGCGACGGGGGTGATGCGGCATGCGGACGCGGGGTACGAAGAGGCCGTCGCTTGCGCGCGGGAGCACCAGTTGAACCTGCCGATGATCGGATGAGGCGGGCGGTGGGGTTCGCTGCGCTCACCGCCACCCTACGAGATCCGGGGAGGGGATGGTGGGGTTCGCTGCGCTCACCGCCACCCTACGAAGTCCGGGTTTTCGTAGGGTGGCGGTGAGC
>NZ_JBUDXE010000020.1:0-60012 GCF_054956735.1 Ramlibacter sp. bp-362 | reverse complement strand
ACCAGAGGGGTCTCGTAAGATCGAGGACCGACTTTCCCACCGCGTCGGTCGGTTCGTCGCAAGCGCCGACCGCCGCCCTGGAAAAGTCTCAGCGCCTCACACACGGAAATTCGGACACTCCCGGAAGTGCTCGCGGCTGCCGGCACGATCTTGCGGCGTCTCGGCAACAGCAACCCCGAGAGAAGGCGTCCCGCGTGAATCAGCTCCTACAGATCGGCTTCGCTCCATGCGGTCACTGGGCCATGGTCGGCCCCCGCCTCGCTTGTAACCTGTCACGGTTCGCAACCCTGCCAAACATCCTCTATGCATTCGTCGTTGACGGGGAACTGATGTACGTCGGTAAGACGATCCAGCCGCTCGCAGCGCGCATGGCTGGCTACAGCAATCCGGCACCGTCGCAGACGACAAATGTCCGCAACAATGCACGGATCAAACAAGCGCTCGACAGCGGTGCAACTGTCGAAGTATTCGCTCTGCCCGATACAGGATTGCACCGCTACGGCGAGTTCCACCTGAACCTCGCGGCGGGTCTTGAAGACAGCATCATTGGAGTCATGCGTCCACCCTGGAACGGTGGAGAGAAAGAACGCCCGGAAATCGCGGTACCGGCGATTGCCGAAAAGGTGGAACTTCCCGTGCAGTCGTCCTTCGAGATCACCCTCGCGCCCACGTACTACCGAAAAGGCTTCTTCAACATTCCGGCGGCGCAGGCGGACCTTTTCGGATCGGACGGTGAGACTATCGAGTTGTACCTTGGGGGCGCGGCTCTGCCGGTGCTGGCGACAATCAATCGCAGGGCCAACGCCAACCAGACGCCAAGAATCATGGGCGGTGTGGAGCTTCGTGACTGGTTCCGGCGCGCGGGCAAAGAGGGTGACTCGTTGCGGCTGGATTTGCTCTCGGCGAACTCAGTCAGGCTGGTGCTCGCACATCGCCGTTGACCAGCTGAATCGAGGGAGGTAAGTGCTGCGCCTCCGGCGCGTGGTGCATCGCAATCACGTCCGCTTCCGACCGATTCTGTTGAAAAACTCGGATCTGGCCGCAGCCGCCGGGACGGGTTGGTCGCGGCGGACATTCCGTAGCTTCAGCAAGCGGGGTCGGTTTCGGGGCGCTTAGCCGCCCAGTGACCTCATACAGCTACTGCCCTTCCCATTTCCTGCTCTGGCGCGAGCCATTTGGCCATTCGTCGCAGGTTTTGCGCTGTTGCGGCCATCAGGAACTTGTCTCGGGCGCCCTTGAGGCCGCGTAGTCGCAGCCGATCGAGCTTCAGGATCCGTTTGAGGTGCGCAAACAGCATCTCGACTTTCTTGCGGTCCCTGCGAGACTGCTCATATGCGGGGCTGGCGCATACAGTACGCGCCTTGTCGCGCGCGTCCTCGTAGACACTGCGCGGAACCTTCCGGTGTGGTGTGTTGGGGCAACAGCGCTGCTTCAGCGGGCAGCCACTGCAGTCGCTGTTTGCTGCTCTAAACAGAAGCGTGTCGGCGGAGGTCGCTCGCCCAGTGGTCCGGAGCTTTTTGCCCCCAGGGCAGGTATACGTTTGCTCTTGCGCGTCGAAGGTGAAATCCGAGCGGCTGAAGGTGCCGTCGTCGCGATTCGCCTTCTCCCAGACAGGGATGTGCGGCTCGATCCTTTTCTCGTTGACGATCCAGTTCAACAGCGGCGCGGCCCCGTACGCGGTGTCGCCAAGGAGCCGCTTTGGCTTCAGGTGAACGAGCCGCTCGACGCGATTGATCATTGTTCTGGTCGACTCCACTTCATCGGTCTTGTTGGCCGGCGTGGCCTCGACATCCACGATGATCCCGGCTTCCAAGTCGATCAAGTAGTTGCTGGAGTAGGCGTAGAAGGCTGGCCCACCTGGTGCTGCGGTCCACCGAGCTTCAGGATCGGTCGGCGAGATGTGCCTCGGCGGAGGGTCAGGTGGTCCCTCCGACGGTTGGTCTTCTGCCGCGGGATTCGCGGCATCAAGCGCTTCGAGGTACTCGCGCACCGCGCGGGTTGGTGCCTCCCCTTCCGTCCAGCGTAAGGCGCGGCTGGCGTCAGCCTTGATCACGCTGGCGTCAATTGCAAAGCCCTCGCCGGCCACGAGTCCCTCCTTCATGCATCGGCGCAGCACCATCTCGAACACATGCCGGAAGGCATCGCTCTGGCGGAAGCGCCCATGGCGGTTCTTCGAGAAGGTCGAGTGATCCGGCACCCGCTGCTCCAGATCGAGGCGGCAGAACCAGCGATACGCCAGGTTCAGGTGCACTTCGTCGCACAGCCTGCGCTCGGAGCGGATGCCGAAGCAGTAGCCGATGACCAGCATCCGGATCATCAGCTCCGGATCGATCGAGGGGCGACCGGTGTGGCTGTAGAACGGGGTGAGCTGCTTGCGCAGCTCGCCCAGGTCGAGGAACCGGTCGACGCCTCGCAGCAGATGGTCCTTGGGGACGTGGTCGTCAAGGTTGAACGAGTAGAACAGCCGCTCCTGCGCTCCGCCTTGGTTCCCCATCATCCTCAGCACCCCCGCACCTGGTCCGCGCAAATCTAGGCGGCATCGGGGAGTTTTTCAACACAATCGGTCATAAGCAGCTACCTTGGCAAGGGCCCGCCCGCTGACCGCGTCGGCTACCGGCGGCCGACCCGCCAGATGACATCTCCCACATCATCTGCCACCAACAGCGAGTGCCCGTCCGGCCCGACCGCCACCCCCACGGGCCTGCCGTAAGACTCGCTCTCATCCGGCGCCAGGAACCCCGACAGGATGTCCCGCGGCGGCGCACCCGTCGGTTTCCCGTTCGCGAACGGGACGAACACGACCTTGTAGCCGCTCAGCACGCTCCGGTTCCACGACCCGTGCTGCCCGATCACCATGCCGTCCTCGTCGAAGCCGGGGAGCGTCCCCTTCGGCATCCAGCACAGCCCCAGCGACGCCGTATGTCCGCCCAGCGCGTAGTCCGGGGTGATCGCCGATGCCACGCGCGCCGCATCCTGCGGCTGCACACGGTCGTCGACGGTCTGGCCCCAGTAGCAATACGGCCAGCCGTAGAAGCCGCCTTCGCGCACGGAGGTCAGGTAGTCGGGCGGCGTCTCGTCGCCCAGGCCGTCGCGCTCGTTCACCACCGTCCACAGCGCGCCGGTGTGCGGTTCCCACGCCATGCCCACGGGGTTGCGCAGGCCCTCGGCGAACGGGCGGTACTCGCCGGTCACCAGGTCCAGTTCGACGATGCAGGCGCGGCCTTGCTCCACCTCGGGGCCGAGATCGCAGATGTTGGTGAGCGATCCCACGCCCACGTACAGGCGCCGACCGTCGGGGCTCGCCAGCAGGCTGCGGGTCCAGTGGCCGCCGGGCTTGAACGTGGTCAGCCTGCGTCCTTCCGCTTCGATGCGCGTCGCGCCGGTGGTGTAGGGGAACGCGACCACGCCGTCCGTGTTGCCGACGTAGAAGGTGCCGTCGATCATCGCCATGCCGAAGGGCTGGCGCAGGCCTTGCAGGAAGGTTTCGCGCGTCTCGGCGACGCCGTCGCCGTCCGCGTCGCGCAGCAAGGTGATGCGGTTCGGGCTGGTGCCGATGGCGGCCGCTCGCTGCAGCGTCGCCACCATCGCGTGGTCGAACACGTTCTTCGGCGTCCGCAGCGGCTGCATGGCCTCCGCCACGGTGACGTCACCATTGGGCAGCACGTGGATCCAGCGCGGGTGCTTCAGGTTCGCGGCGAAGGCGTTCACCTTCAATCCGGGCGCCGCGACGGGAAGCTGCCCTTCGGTCCAGCCGCGCGCCGTCGGCATCTTGAGCGTCGGCACGGCGCCTTGCGGCCGCCCCGGCGGGATCTGCGGCGCACCGCCCACCGCCGCCGGCGGCATGGGGCCCTGCGTCCAGCGCCGCCAGGTCAGGGCGGCGTGGCCGGCCAGCGCGACGCCACGCGCGAGGAGGCTCGTTCTTCCACTCATCGTTCCATCCTTGTTGTTCGTGGTGCTAGGCCGCGATGCGGTAGATCCGCCGGGCATTCTCCACGAACAGCTGCGCGCGTTCCTGCTCGCTGAAGTCGGCGACGTACGCGGCGAAGTTCTCGAAGATGCTCCGGTACGGCACGCACAGGCTGTCCACGGGGTAGTTGCTGCCGAACATGCAGCGGTCCACGCCGAAGATGTCGATCACGTCCAAGACCACGCGCCGGTTGGCGTCCGGCCGCCAGCGGTAGCCGGCTTCGCCGATGCCGCTGATCTTGATCGCGACATGGGGATGGACGGCCATGCCGGCCAGGGCCAGCCGCCACGCCCGCAAACCTTCCTCGCTGCGGTCCGACGGCATGCCCGCATGGTTGATGACGATGCGCGTCTGCGGAAAGTCGGCGGCCACGCGCGCCGCCTCGTGCAGGTGCCACCAGGGCGTCTGCAGTTCGTAGTGCAGGCCCAGGGGCGCCAGCCGCGCATAGCCTTGCAGCCAGGCCGCATCCGTCATGCCGCCCGGCGGGCCGCCGGGCGCCGCGTTCGCGCGCGGCTTCTGGCGCACGCCGCGCACGAAATCGAAAGCGGCCAGCTGTTCCAGCGTGGCGGCCGCGTCCGCCTGGTGCAGCCAGGCCTGCCCCACGGCCACGGAGGGCAGGCCGCACTGCTCACGCAGGGAGGCGATGAAACGCATCTCCCCCACCGGGTCCCTCGGGTCCCACTCGGCCTCGACGTGCACGCTGCCCAGCAGGTCCACGCCGGCCGTGTCGCGGCGGTAGTCGGCCGGCAGGTAGGGCCGCTTCAGCGCGGAGTGGTCGC
Source organism: Ramlibacter sp. bp-362 (assembly GCF_054956735.1). Lineage (NCBI taxonomy): Bacteria > Pseudomonadati > Pseudomonadota > Betaproteobacteria > Burkholderiales > Comamonadaceae > Ramlibacter > Ramlibacter sp. bp-362. Next base: position 55,266 of record NZ_JBUDXE010000020.1, on the reverse strand, counting down.
CGTAGCGGTGCGGGGCGTGCCCCGCATCGTTCAGCCACGGGTAGTAGTGCGCTTCCGGATCGTAGAAGTGGTGGTGGGTGTCGATCAGGGCCAGCATGGCCCTTACTTGCTCACCCACTTCTGCACCACATCCTTCGGGATGTCGGCGCCGTGGTACTTCTTGAAGATCGCGTTCAGCTTGCCGTTGGCGTGGTTGGCCTTCACCCAGTCGTTGATCCAGGCCAGCAGCTTGGGGTCGTCCTTGCGCACGCCGATGCCCAGGTCGTTGACGCGCAGCACGAACTTCTGCTCCAGCTGGCGCTGGGGCGCCTTTTCCTGCATGGTCTTGAACAGGGCGCTGGAGGTGCCCACCAGGTCGGCCTGGCCGGTGACGATGGCCGTGATCACGCCGGCGTCGTCGTCGTAGCGCACGACGGTCGCACCCTTCGCGTTCTCCGTCAGGTCCTTGTCCTGGGTGGTGCTGCGGTTGACGGCGATGCTCTTGCCGGCGAGGTCCGCCATGCTCTTGACATTGATGCTCTTGATGCCGCCCACCACCGAGAGCTGGGGCGCGTAGGGGATCGAGTAGTCGACGACCTTGGCCCGCTCGGGCGTCCAGGCCAGCGTGGAGATGATGATGTCCGCCTTGCCGGTCTGCAGGTTCGGGATGCGGGTGGCGCCGACCGTGGGCACGATTTCGAGGGCGACGCCGAGGTCATGGGCCAGGAGCACCGCCACGTCGTAGTCCGAGCCCGTCGGCTTCATGTTCGCGTCGGTCATGCCCGAGGGCGGCACGGCCAGGTCGATGGACACGCGGATCTTCTTGGCCGCGCGGATGTTGTCCAGCGTGTCGGCGTGGGCGCCGACGAACGCCATGGACAGGGATGCCAGCAGCAGTGCGCGGCGGAACAGGTTCTTCGGGCTCATGGTGTCTCCAGTGGTTGCGGACAGGGAAAGCTCAGAGGCCGGTGCCGAGGAACTCTTGCAGTTCCGCCGTCTCCGGCCGGTCGAACATGCCGGGGCCGCCCTGTTCCCAGACGCGGCCCTTGTGCATGAAGAGGGTGGTGTTGGCGACGTTGCGCGCGAAGGCCATCTCGTGGGTGACCAGCACCATGGTCATTCCGCCGGCGGCCAGGTCGGCCATCACCTTCAGGACTTCGCCCGTGAGCTGCGGGTCGAGCGCGGACGTGACTTCGTCGAACAGCATGACCTTCGGCTCCATCGCCAGCGAGCGCGCGATCGCCACGCGCTGCTGCTGGCCGCCCGACAGCTGCTCCGGGTAGCTGTCGGCCTTGTCGGACAGGCCCACCTGCGCGAGCACGCGCTCGGTCAGCTCCCTGGCCTCGGCGCGCGTCTTGCCCCGGCTGTGGCGCGGCGCCAGCGCGATGTTCTCCGCGGCGGTGAGGTGCGGGAACAGGTTGTAGCTCTGGAACACGATGCCCACGTCGAGCCGCAGCTGGCGCAGGTCCAGCTTGGGGCTGCTCACGTCGTGGCCGCACACCTGGATGCGTCCCTGGTCGATGCGCTCCAGCCGGTCGATGCAGCGCAGCGCCGTGCTCTTGCCGGAGCCGCTGCGGCCGATGATGGCGAACACCTCGCCCTTGTCCACGCTGAAGCTCACGCCGTCGAGCACCTTCAGGGCGCCGAAGCTTTTATGGACGTTCTCGAGCTCGATCATGCTCATGTCGCCGCCACCTCCACGCGATGGGCCACCAGCAGGCGGCGTTCGAGTTGCCGGCTCCACCACGACAAGGGGAAGCAGAGCAGGAAGTAGAGGCCGGCGACGAGCATGTAGACCAGGAAGGGTTGGAAGATGGAGTTGTTCACCACCTGGCCGCCGCGGGCCAGCTCGACGAAGCCGACCACCGAGGCCAGGGAGGTGTTCTTGACGATCTGCACCATGAAGCCCACCGTGGGCGGCGTGGCGATGCGCAGGGCCTGCGGCAGCACCACGAGGCGCATGCGCTGCGCCTTCGACAGCGCGAGGCACTCGGCGGCTTCCCACTGCGTGCGCGGCACCGACTGGATGCAGCCGCGCCAGATCTCGCCGATGTAGGCGCTGACGAAGATCGTCATCGCGAGGCCGGCCGCCACCAGGGCGGGCAGCGTCAGGCCGGCGATGCTCAGGCCGAAGTACGCCAGGAACATCAGGATCAGCAGCGGCGTGCCTTGCACCAGTTGCACGTAGCCCATGGACAGCCAGCGCAGCCAGCGCAGCGGCGAGATGCGGCACAGGGCCACGACGAAGCCCACCAGCCCGCCGCCCACGAAGGCCATGAGCGAAAGCACGAGGGTCCAGCCCGCCGCCTGCAGCAGGAACACGAAGTGGTTCGCGTTGAAGGCGCCGTTCACAGCGGCGTCCCCAGCTTGCGGCGGCGCGTGAACAGCGCCTGGCCGGCGGCCCAGAAGGCCGTCCGCATCACGAGCGACAGCAGCAGGTAGAACACCGCCACGACGGCGTAGGTCTCGAAGGACCGGAACGTGTCCGACTGGATCCGGTTGGCGATGGCCGTCAGCTCCTCGGCCGAGATCACGGACGTGATCGACGTGGCCAGCATCAGCAGCACGAACTGGCTGGTGAGCGCGGGATAGACGCGCTCCATCGCCGGCCGCAGGATCACGTGCCAGTAGATCTGCACGCGCGAAAGCGCCAGGCATTCCGCGGCTTCGATCTGGCTGCGGTGGATCGACTCGATGCCGGCGCGCATGATCTCGGTGGTGTAGGCGCCGACGTTGATGACCATCGCCAGCACGGCGGCGACGAAGGCGGGCACCTTCAGGCCGATGCTGGCGAGCCCGAAGTACACCAGGAAGATCTGCACCAGCAGGGGCGTGTTGCGGATCGCCTCGACGTAGGCCGTGCAGGCGCGCGCCACGAAGGCGTTGCGGCTGCCCCGGCCGATGGCGCACAGCGTCCCGAGCAGCAGGCCGAGCAGCGTCGCGGCCGCCGACAGCTTGAGCGTCAGCCACGCGCCGTGCAGGAACAGGGGCCAGTACGCGAGCACGCTGCTGAAGTCGAACTTGTAGGTCATCGCGATGGCAGGGAGGAAGGGCCGGCCACCGCCTGCACGGCCTCCAGCTCGTGGCGGCGCGGGATCGACGCCTGCGCACCGGCCCGGGTGACGCACAGCGTGGCCGCCTGGATGCCGCGCATCACGGCGGCGTCCGTCGACTCGCCGGCGACGCGCGCCGCGCACATGGCGCCGATGAAGGTGTCGCCCGCGGCCGTGGTGTCGACCACCGGCACGGACAGCGCGGGGAAGTGGCGGCAGCCGGCCTCGTCGGCCACGACCACGCCCTGGGGGCCCAGCGTCACGATGGCCGTCGCCGGCCCGCGCCGCTGCAGCGAATACGCGGCCGCCGCCGCGCTGGCGGGATCGGTCACCTCACGTCCGGCCAGCTCGGCGGCCTCGATCTCGTTCGTCACGATGATGTCGACCAGCGACCAGAGCGCCTCCGGCAGCTGGCAGACCGGCGCCGGGTTCATCACCACTGTCGCCCCTTTCGCGCGCATGATGCGGGCTGCCGTCACCACTTCGTCCATCGGCACTTCGCACTGCAGGAGCAGGTACTGGCCGGCGAGCGCCTCCGGGTCCGCCTTCAGCAGGGCGTTGGCGCCGGGGATGATGGTGATGCGGTTCTCGCCCGCGTCGTCGACCATCACGACGGCCACGCCGGTGCTGCCGGGGGCGGTGCGGATGTTCGCGGTGTCTATCCCGTCGTCGGCGAGCGCCTGGCGCAAGGTCCTGCCGAAATCGTCCTCGCCGACGCATCCCGCCATGGCGACGCGCGCGCCCTGGCGGGCGCAGGCGACGGCCTGGTTCGCCCCCTTGCCGCCGGGGTTGGCGAGGAAGGAGAGGCCTTGCAGCGTCTCGCCGCCGCGCGGTGCGCGTGCCACACGGACCATCAGGTCCATGTTCATGCTGCCGAAGACGACGATCTCCGGGGTCATGCCCGTTGGGCGCTGCGCCTGGCGCCGCGCGCTTTCTCTTGCGCCGCCTCCGCATCCGCGCGCAGGTTCGCGCCGATCTCGAAGTGCTCCGCCAGCAGCCGGTCCGCCTCGTCCGGGTTCCGGCGCTGGATCGCCATCAGGACCGACTCGTGGTGGTCGATCAGGTACGCATCGACCTGCGGCACGCCCGCGATCACTTTCCTGCGCTCCAGGTGCGAGGCCTGGAGCAGCTTGGCGACGGCGGCGTAGACGCTGGAGAGCGCCGGCGAGTGGGCCGCCTCCACGATCATCGAGTGGAAGTGGAAGTCCGCCGTACCGCCTTGCGCCGGGTCGTCGATGGTTTCCTTGATCGCCTGCAGGGCCTGCGACAGCCGTTCCAGGTCCGGCGCGAGCGCACGCACGCACGCGAGGCGGATCGCCTGGCGCTCGATGGCGATGCGGGCCTGCATCACGTCGTCCACGGCGCCCGGTTGCTGGGCGAGGACCAGGCTGAAGTAGTCCGCGAGCGCCGTGAAGTTCGGCTCGCGCACCACCGTTCCGTAGCCGCGCCGCGTCTCGACCGCGCCGAGCGTGGACAGCGCCGTGAGCGCCTCGCGGATGACCGGCCGGCTGACGCCGAGCGCGCCGGCGAGGTCGCGTTCCGGCAGCAGGCGGTCGCCGGCCTTCAGGCGGCCGGACATCAGCTCGTCGCGCAGGAAGGACAGCACGCGGTCGTACCCGTCCTCGTGCTCGTCGGCCTGCTGGGTGATCCGGATCGGCTGGGTCATCGCGGCGACCGGTTCACGCCTTCGGCGTGCCCTGCAGCAGGGCGCGCGCGGATTCCCGCTCCAGGTCGCCCAGCTTTTCGACGCGGCGGCGGAAGTGTTCTTCCGTGCTGAATTCCGAGGCCAGGAAAGTCTCGATGACGTCGCGCGCCACCTGCGGCCCGATGATCCAGGCGCCCAGGCACATCACGTTGACGTCGTCGTGTTCGACGGCCTGGCGCGCCACGAAGGTGTCGTGGCAGACCGCTGCCCGGATGCCGGGGATCTTGTTGGCGGCGATGCAGGCGCCCGCCCCGGTGCCGCAGACGAGGATCACGCGCCTGACCTTGCCTTGGCGAATGAGGTCGATCGCCTGGCGGGTGACGTCCGGGAAATCGACCGGCGCATCGGAATTCGGGCCGACGTCGATCACCTGGTCGCAGTGCTGCGCGAGGACGTCCTTGACGAAGCCCTTCAGGAGGAATCCAGCGTGGTCGTTCGCGAGGCCGATCGCCGGCCATCGTGGCACCGCGATCGCGTGCGGTGAGCGTGATTCGTCCCGTGACATGCAGCTGGCCCCCTTGTGGCACGGCGCAGCCCGCTCGCGGGGCTGCCTGACCGTGGTCTTACCAAGGGTAGGCCACCGAGGCGTGGCTTGTCAACAGTGGATGTCCCGGGGAGACGCCCGCGCCTCAGCCCCCCGTGTACGGCGTTTCGGGCACCGGCATGTGGAAGCTCGCATTGAGCATGTTCCAGTTCCGGATCGCGCCGACGGAGAAGGTGAGGTCGGCGATCTGTTCGTCCGTCAGGTGGCCCTTCACGGCCTCGAAGTCGGCGTCGCTGGGCGTGCGGTGCGGCACGGCGTTCACCGCTTCGGCCCAGTTCAGCGCGGCGCGCTCGGCCTCGGAGAAGAAGCGCGTGGCCTCGCGCCAGCCGGCGACGGCGTTGACGTGGCGCGGGTCCATGCCCTGCTTCAGCAGGTCGGCCCAGTGCATGTCGATGCAGAAGGCGCAGCCGTTGATCTGGCTGATGCGCAGGTTCACCAGTTCCTTCAGGCGCTTGTCCAGCGAGCTGCCGGCGGCATGCGAGAACTGGCTGGCGGCGCGGGCGGCCTTGGGCGCGAGGGCGTGGTAGTTCAGTCGGGGTGCGGTCATCGTGGGCTCCATGTCATTGGAAGGTTGTGGGAATACCTCCTAGACGACGCGGGCCAGCCGCTTGTGACAGCCCGCGTGCGTCAGGCCTGGATGTTCGCGAGCTTGTCGGGGTTGCGCACCACGTAGATGGAGACGATGCGCTCGCCGTCGGTCACGACGGCCTGGGCCGATTCGAGCCGGCCGTCGATGTAGCGCAGGAGCCCCGGCTCGCCGTTGACGGTGGCGATGCGGTAGGTGATGCGCGGGCCGAACTTCAGCGCATGGGCCCAGTACAGGTTGGTGACCCGCTCCGCGCCGTGCATGCCGCCCGGCACCGAAGGCACCTTGCCGCCGCCGTCGCCGATGGTCTGTGCGTTCTCGGCCAGCAGCGCGCGGATCGCGTTGCGCTCGCCGCTGCGCGCCGCCTGCACGAACTTCTCCAGCAGGCGCAGGTGCGTTTCCGCCGGCACCTGGAAGCGCGGCCGCTCGGCGCGCACGCGCTCGCCCGCGCGATGCACGCTCTGCCGCACGGCGGCTTCGCTCTTGTCGAGGATCGCGGCGATCTCGTCATAGTCGTAGTCGAACACCTGCCGCAGCAGGAAGGCCGCGCGCTCCTCGGGCGCGAGGCGCTCCAGCATGTGCAGGAAGGCCACCGAGAGGTCGCCCGCGAGCTCCGCCGCCGATTCGGGTGTGCGCTCGTCCACTTCCACCAGCGGCTCGGGCAGCCACCAGCCGACGTAGGCCTCGCGCTCGGCCTTGGCGGCGCGCAGCCGGTCGATGGCCAGCCGCGTGGTCACGGTGACGAGCCACGCCTCGGCCGACTGCAGGCCGGCCGTGTCCGCGGCCTGCCACCGCAGCCAGGCCTCCTGCACCACGTCCTCCGCGTCCGCGCGCACGCCGAGCATGCGGTAGGCGATGCCGAAGAGCCGCGGGCGCAGGGATTGGAAGGTGTCGTGGGTGGCGGTGGCGGACATGGGGGCTCCGGTGGGGACGATCTCATCCCAAGACGGATGGATAGTGCAACTTGTGACACGCGGCTGGGCGACATCGCATGCTACGTCCAGCGCCAGGATCGGGCCTGCTCCCTCTCCCAGAGGGAGAGGGAGGAAGACCGGGTTGTGCCGCGCCGGCGCCTACGTCGGCTTCTTCGCCATCAGGAACAGCACCGACCCCGACCCCGCCACCAGCGCCAGCAGCGTGAAGCCCATGCGGTAGTTCCCCGTCGCGTCCGCGAACGCCCCCGCGATCAGCGGCCCGGCGACCTGGCCGATGGAGACCAGGATCCCGGACAGCCCCAGGATCATCCCGATCGCCTGCAGGCCGAAGTAGTCCGCCCGCAGCGCCTGCATGAAGGGCCCGCGCAGGCCCCAGGCCACGCCGTGGAAGATGGCGAAGCCGCCCAGCATCAGCGGGTGCACGGCCCACGTGAGCATCAGCAGGCCCACCATGTGCGACAGCATGCAGCCGGCGGCCACGTAGCGCTTGTTCCAGCGGTCGCCCATCGCGGCGCCGAGCAGCACGCCGCAGGCCTGCGAGAGCGTCATCAGCGTGATCACGAAGCCGGCCTGCGCGAGCGAGTAGCCCAGGCCTTCCTTGATGTGCGAGATCGCGTGCACGTTCACCGAGGTCACCACCAGCAGCGCGAACGCATGGCCCAGCCCCAGCAGCCAGAAGGCGCGCGTGCGCAGCGCTTCGCCCGCCGTGAACGAGCGTTCGGCCGGCGGCAGGCTGCCGCCCAGCGTGGGCTCGGGCGCCGGCGCGGGCGGCACGCCGTCGATGGTCTCGCCGATCTCGGCCGGGTTGCGCCGCACGACGCGCACGAGCGGCAGGCCGGCGACGAGCAGGATCAGCCCCGAGCAGAACGCCACCGGCCGCCAGCCGTAGTTCTGCATCGCCCAGCCCACCAGCGGGGCGGAGATGCCGCCGAAGGCGAGGCCCAGCCCCATGAGCGACAGCGCCCGCGCGCGCCGGCGCCGGAACCAGTGCACCAGGGTGACCGAGAAGGGAAAGTAGCCGCACAGGCTGCCGCCGATCACGATCAGCAGCACCGAGCCGTAGAAGCCGGGAAGCGAATCGAGCTGGCTGAAGCAGAAGAAGCCGAGCGACAGCACGAACACGCCGATCTGCATCATCGAGCGGGGCCCGAGGCGGTCCACCATCCAGCCGAGCGCCGGCCCCAGCACCGCGCCTTCCACCGACTGCAGCGCGGCGCCCGCGGCGAGCACCGTCTTGCTCCAGCCTTTCTGCTCCGACAGCACGGCGACGTAGGCGCCGAAGGCCTGCACCAGGAACGACGAAAGCAGGAACTGCATCGCCGCACCGGCGAGGGAGATGCGCCAGCCGTAGAAGATTTTCAAGAGCGGACCGCGGGGGAAAAACGCCCGCCAGTGTAGCGGCGGGGCGCTCAGCGCGCTTCGCGGAAGGCCGCCGGCGTCACGCCCGCCCATTGCCGGAAGGCGCGGCCGAAGCTCTTCTCGTTGCGGAAGCCCACGGCGGCGGCCACCTGCTTGAGCGGCCGGTCGGTGCGATAGAGCAGGTCGCGGGCGCGCTCCAGCCGCACTTCGTCCTTCAGCTGCTGCAGGCTGGCGCCTTCCTCCTTCAGCTGCCGGTGCAGCGTGCGGGCCGACACGTGCAGCAACTGCGCCAGCGCCTCGGCGCTGTGGCTGCGCTCCGGGTGCGCGGCCAGCGCCTGGCGCACCTGCGGCACCAGCAGGCGGTCGCGCCGGTACTGCAGCACGGTGATGGCGAGCGCCCGCTGCAGCATCTGCGCCAGCGCCTTCTCGTCGCGGCGCAGCGGCAGCTTCAGGTAGCGCGCGTCGAAGGCGATGCCGGCTGCGGGCGCGCCGAACTGCAGCGGACCGGGGAACATGTGGCGGTAGGCGTCGGCGTGCGGCGGCGCCGGGTAGGGGAAGCGCGCGCCCTGCAGCGGGATGCGCGAATCGACGTACCAGCAGGCGAGGCCGTGGATGTTGCGCAGGATGAAGGCGATGCCCAGCTCGCGCACCTCGGGCGGCAGCGGCATGTGCTCCTGCAGGCTGATGATGGCGCTGCTGCCCTCGACCTGCAGCGCGAGCTGCACGTCGTCGGTGAGCAGCCCGTGGTGGCGGCACCAGCGCTTGAGCGCCACTTCGAGGTCGGGCGCGGTGAGCGAGGCGCGGGCCAGCATGCCGTAGCTGCCCCAGGGCAGGCGGCGGCGGAAGGCGCCGAGGCCCTCGTCGTCCAGTTCCTGCATGGCGGCGGCCGAGAGGATCTCCATCTGGCGCGAGGTCATGCGCGCGTCCGGTTTCGCCAGTTGCGCTGGCGTGATCTGTGCCAGTTCCAGCGCCTGTTCGGGGCTGCGCCCGTGGCGCCGGTAGGCCGCCGCGATGGCTCGGGCGAAAGCCATGGGCGTGGCGGCGGCCGGGGTGGCGCTGCGGCGGGGCGCGGACATGGCGCCAAGTGTAGCTGGCTGGCAGGATTTGCAACTCGCCGGGCAAGCGCTGGGCGGAGGGAGTGGCTAAGCTCGCCCCATGACGATCCTGGAGACCCAGCTCAATCCCCGGTCCGCCGAGTTCCAGGCCAACGCGGCCGCGATGCAGGCGCTCGTGGAGGACCTGAGCGCGCAGGTGGCGCTGCACGCGGCCGGCGGCGGCGAGGCGGCGCGGCGCAAGCACGAGGCGCGCGGCAAGCTGCCGCCGCGCGAACGCGTGCAGTTGCTGCTCGACCCCGGCACGCCCTTCCTGGAGATCGCGCCGCTGGCCGCGCACGGCATGTACCTGGAAAAGGGCGGCACGATGGCCGCGCCTTGCGCCGGCATGATCGCGGGCATCGGCCGGGTGAGCGGCGTCGACTGCATGATCGTCTGCAACGACGCCACGGTGAAGGGCGGCACCTACTACCCGATGACGGTGAAGAAGCACCTGCGGGCCCAGGAGATCGCCGCGCAGAACCGGCTGCCCTGCATCTACCTCGTGGATTCCGGCGGCGCCAACCTGCCGAACCAGGACGAGGTGTTCCCCGACCGCGAGCACTTCGGCCGCATCTTCTACAACCAGGCCAACCTGTCGGCGCAGGGGATTGCGCAGATCGCGGTGGTGATGGGCTCGTGCACGGCGGGCGGCGCCTACGTGCCGGCGATGAGCGACGAGACGATCATCGTCAAGGAGCAGGGCACCATCTTCCTGGGCGGCCCGCCGCTGGTGAAGGCGGCCACCGGCGAGGTGGTGAGCGCCGAGGACCTGGGCGGCGGCGACGTGCACACGCGGCTCTCGGGCGTGGCCGACCACCTGGCGATGAACGACGCGCACGCGCTGGCGCTGGCGCGCCAGGCCGTGGCCACGCTCAACCGCGGCAAGGTGCCCCCGGTGGAACTGCGCAAGCCGGTCGCGCCGAAGTACGATGGCCGCGAGCTGTACGGCGTCATCCCGACGGACGCGCGCAAGCCCTTCGACGTGCGCGAGATCATCGCCCGCATCGTCGACGGCTCCGAGTTCCACGAGTTCAAGGCGCGGTACGGCACCACGCTGGTCTGCGGCTTCGCCCACCTCGAGGGCATGCCGGTGGGCATCATCGCCAACAACGGGATCCTGTTCTCCGAGTCGGCGCAGAAGGGCGCGCACTTCATCGAGCTGTGCTGCCAGCGCAAGGTGCCGCTGGTGTTCCTGCAGAACATCACCGGCTTCATGGTGGGCCGCAAGTACGAGAGCGAGGGCATCGCCCGCCACGGCGCCAAGCTGGTGACGGCGGTCGCCACGGCCAGCGTTCCCAAGTTCACGATCATCATCGGCGGCAGCTACGGCGCCGGCAACTACGGCATGTGCGGCCGCGCCTATTCGCCGCGCTTCCTGTGGATGTGGCCCAGCGCGCGCATCTGCGTGATGGGCGCCGAGCAGGCGGCCAGCGTGCTGGCGACCGTCAAGCGCGACGGGATCGAGTCGCGCGGCGGCCAGTGGAGCGCCGAGGAGGAGGCGGCGTTCAAGCAGCCGATCCTCGACCAGTTCGGCCGCCAGTCGCATCCCTATTACTCCAGCGCGCGCCTGTGGGACGACGGCGTGATCGACCCGGCCGACACCCGCCGCGTGCTGGCGCTGGGGCTCTCCGCGTCCATGAACGCGCCCATCGGCGAGCCGAAGTTCGGCGTCTTCAGGATGTAGCCCCATGCAGCATTCGATCTACGACACCCCCGAGCACGAGCTCCTGCGCGACCAGGTCGCGCGCTTCATCGCGCGCGAGGTCGAGCCGCACGCCGACCGCTGGGAAGAGCAGGGCTTCGTTCCCCGCGAGGTGCTGCGCCGCATGGGTGCGGCCGGGATGCTGGGCCTCATGTTCGAGCCGGAATACGGCGGCGGCGGCGCCGACGCGCTGACCAACCTGGTGTTCGCGGAAGCCTTGTCGCAGTCCACCTACGCCGGCTTCATCATCACGGTGCTGGTCCACACCGACATGGCCGGGCCGCACCTGCACCATGCCGGCAACGCGGCGCAGAAGGACAGGTATTTGCGCAAGGTCTGCGCGGGCGAAGCCATCACCGCCGTGGCCATCACCGAGCCGGGCGCCGGCTCCGACGTGGCGGGCATCCGCACGAGCGCGAAGCGCGATGGCGACCACTGGGTGCTGAACGGCACCAAGATGTTCATCACCAACGGCGTGCACGCCGACCTGTACTTCGTCGCGGCGAAGACCGGGCCGGGCAAGCGCGAGGTGTCGATGTTCATCGTCGAGAAGGGCACGCCCGGCTTCAGCGTCGGCCGCGCGCTCAAGAAGACGGGCTGGCTCTCCTCCGACACGGCCGAACTGGTGTTCGACAACGTGCGCATTCCCGCCGCCAACCTGCTGGGCGAGGAGGGCAAGGGCTTCTACTCGGTCATGAAGAACTTCCAGACCGAGCGGATCGCATTGGCCGCGATGGCCGTGGGCCACTGCCAGCAGGCGCTGAAGCACACGCTGGACCACGTGCGCCAGCGGCAGGCCTTCGGCGGGCCGCTGTGGGACCGGCAGGTGATCCGCCAGCGCCTGGCCATGCTCGACGCGAAGACGCGCGCCGCGCGCCAGTTCATGTACCACTGCGCCTGGCGCGTGACCCGGGGCGACGACATCGTGCAGGACGTGTCGATGCTCAAGGCGCTCACGGGCGAGCTGGTCAACGAGGTGGTGCAGGCCTGCCAGCAGTTCCACGGCGGCATGGGCTTCATCCGCGAGACCGCCGTCGAGCGGCTCTGGCGCGACGCCCGCGTGCTGGCCATCGGCGGCGGCGCCACCGAGGTCATGCTGGAAGAAGCGGCCAAGCGCTACTGAAGCGCGCAACGACACACAAGGAGACCATCGCATGCTGCAGCAATCCATCGCCGGGGGCGTCGCCACCGTCACGCTCGACCGGCCCGAAGTCCGCAACGCCTTCAACGACGAACTGATCGCGCGGCTCACGCTCGCATTCCACGAGCTCGGCGAGCGCGACGACGTGCGCTGCATCGTGCTGGCGGGCAACGGCCCGGCCTTCTGCGCGGGCGCCGACCTGAACTGGATGAAGCGCATCGCCAGCTACACGCGCGAGGAGAACATCGAGGACGCATCCAAGCTGGCCCGCCTGCTGGAGATCATCTTCCGCTGCCCCAAGCCGACGGTCGCGCGCGTCCACGGCGACGCCTATGCGGGCGGCACCGGGCTGGTGGCGGTCTGCGACATGGCGGTGGCGGCGGACACGGCGCAGTTCTGCCTGAGCGAAGTGCGGCTGGGCCTGATCCCCGCGACCATCAGCCCCTACGTGATCCGCGCCATGGGCGCTCGCGCCGCGCACCGCTGGTTCCTGACCGCGGAGCGCTTCAGCGCGGCGGAGGCGCTGCGCCTCGGCTTCGTGCACGAAGCGGTGCCGGCCGTCGACCTGGACACCCGGGTAGGCCTGCTCACGCAGGCGCTCGTGGGTGCCGGCCCGCAGGCGGTCAAGGCCTGCAAGAAGCTGCTGCACGACGTGGCGGGCCACGAGATCACGGCGGGCCTGGTGCGGCGCACGGTGGAAGGCATCGCCGACATCCGCGCCAGCGAGGAAGGCCGCGAAGGCATCCAGTCCTTCCTGGGCAAGCGCAAGCCGAACTGGTTGTCGGGAAGCTGAGATGCCGGAGTCGCTGGCCCACCTGCTCGACACGCCGCAGCTGCTGGCGCTGGCGGCGGCGCTCGGCTGGGCGAGCGGCTTCCGCCTCTATGCGGCGGTGTTCCTGGCGGGGCTGGCCGGCTGGCTGGGATGGGTGGAGCTGCCGCCGGGTCTGCACATCCTGCAGCATCCCGCGCTGCTGATCGCGAGCGGCTCGATGCTGCTGGCGGAGTTCTTCGCCGACAAGATCCCGCTGCTGGATTCCATGTGGGATGCGGTGCACACGTTCATCCGCATCCCGGCCGGCGCGGCGCTGGCCGCGGGCGCGCTGGGCGCCGACGGCGAGGCGATCACCTGGATCGCGGCGCTGGCGGGCGGCAGCCTCGCGGCGACCAGCCACGCGACCAAGATGACGACGCGCGCGGCCGTCAACCTCTCGCCCGAGCCCTTCTCCAACACGGCGGTGTCGCTGGCGGAGGACGGGCTCGTCGTGTTCATGCTGTGGCTGTCGGCCACGCATCCGGTGGCCTTCGCCATCGTCCTGGCGGTGAGCATCGTGCTCGCCGTGGTCCTGCTGGTCGTGCTCGTGAAGGTGCTGCGCACCGTCCTGCGCGGCCTCGGTCAATTTTTCAAGGGGCGGCCATGGCCGCGGGAGTTGGGCTGATGTTCCGCAAGATCCTCATTGCGAACCGGGGAGAGATCGCGTGCCGCGTGGCCGCGACGGCGCGCCGCATGGCGATCCGCACGGTGGCGGTGTATTCCGATGCCGACGCGCACGCGAAGCACGTGCAGGCCTGCGACGAGGCGGTGCACATCGGCGGCAGCGCGCCCAAGGACAGCTACCTGCGCTGGGAGCGGATCATCGAGGCCGCGAAGGCGACCGGCGCCGAGGCGATCCACCCGGGCTACGGCTTCCTGAGCGAGAACGAGGCCTTCGCCGCCGCCTGCGCGGAGGCCGGGCTGGTCTTCATCGGCCCGCCGCCTTCGGCGATCCAGGCCATGGGGCTCAAGGCCGAATCGAAGCAGCTGATGGAGAAGGCCGGCGTGCCGCTGGTGCCGGGCTACCACGGCGCCGCGCAGGATCCGGAGCTGCTGAAGCGCGAGGCCGACCGCATCGGCTACCCCGTGCTGATCAAGGCGAGCGCCGGCGGCGGCGGCAAGGGCATGCGGGCCGTGGAGAAGGCGTCGGACTTCGCCGCCGCGCTCGCGTCCTGCCAGCGCGAGGCGCGCAACAGCTTCGGGGACGAGGCCGTGCTGGTGGAGAAGTACGTCACCCGCCCGCGCCACATCGAGATCCAGGTGTTCGGCGACACCCAGGGCAACTACGTCTACCTGTTCGAGCGCGACTGCTCCGTGCAGCGGCGCCACCAGAAGGTGCTGGAGGAAGCGCCGGCGCCCGGCATGACCGAGGCGATGCGCAAGCGCATGGGCGAAGCCGCCGTCGCGGCCGCGCGTGCCGTGAACTACGTCGGCGCCGGCACGGTGGAGTTCATCGTGGAGCAGAAGGGCCGCGAGATGAACTTCTTCTTCATGGAGATGAACACGCGCCTGCAGGTGGAGCATCCGGTGACGGAGGCGATCACGGGCCTGGACCTGGTGGAGTGGCAGCTGCGCGTCGCCGCCGGCGAACCGCTGCCGCTCAAGCAGGAAGACCTGCGCATCCAGGGCCACGCGATCGAGGCGCGGATCTGCGCCGAGAACCCGGACAACAACTTCCTGCCCGCCACCGGCACGCTGCACGTCTATCGCAAGCCGCAGGCGACGGCCTTCACGCGCGGCGCGGTGCGGGTGGACGACGGCGTGCGCGAAGGCGACGCCATCTCGCCCTTCTACGACTCGATGATCGCCAAGCTGATCGTCCACGGCGCGACCCGCGAGGAAGCGCTGGCCCGCCTGGACGAGGCGCTCGCCGCCACGCACATCGTCGGCCTGAGCACCAACGTGCAGTTCCTGCGCCACGTGCTGCGCAGCCGCTCCTTCGCGAAGGCGGACCTGGACACGGCGCTGATCCAGCGCGAGGCCGAAGTGCTGTTCAACCAGCAGCCGGTGGGGCTGGAGCTCGCGGCTGCGGCCGCGGTGGCGAAGACGCTCGCCGACGAACAGGCGCTGGCGGGCGACGACCCCTTCAGCCGCCGCGACGGCTGGCGCTCGCACGGCGTGGCGCTGCGCCGCTTCGCGTTCGATTTCGGCGGCGAGCACACCCAGGCCGTCCTGGCCACGCTGCACGACGGCGCCCGGCAACTGGCGGTGAACGGCGCGGCGGCAGCGCCGCTTGCGTATCGCGTGGAAGGCGAGACGCTCGTGCTGCGCTTCGGCGAGCGCGAGGCGCGCGCCGTGGTGTACACGCTGGGCGAGACGGACCACGTGTTCACGCCGGCCGGCGCCGCGCAGATCACGTCGATCGACCTGCTGGCGCACGCGGGCGAGGGCGCGGCCGAAGGCGGGCGGCTCACGGCACCGATGCCGGGCAAGGTGGTGTCCTTCGCCGTGAAGGCCGGCGACAAGGTCAGCAAGGGCCAGGCGCTGGCGGTGATGGAGGCCATGAAGATGGAGCACACCATCGCCGCGCCGGCGGACGGGACGGTGGCGGAGCTGCTGTACGCGCCGGGGGACCAGGTGGCCGAGGGGGCGGAGCTGCTGAAGCTCGGCGCCTGAGAGTTGCTGGGGTTCGCTGCGCTCACCGCCAGCCTACGAGACCCGCCACGGCCCCGTAGGCTGGCGGTGAGCGCCAGCGAACCCCAGCATCCTTCCCGCACAATGGCAAGATGCGCCTCACCGTCTGCTGCACCGACACCAAGACCGCCCCCTGGATCGAAGGCCTGCGCGCCGGCCTGCCCGGCGCGGAGGTCGAGGATTGGCGCCCCGGCGCCGCGCCGGCGGACCACGCCGTCGTGTGGGCGCCGCCGCAGCAGTTCCTGGACGAACAGCCGCAGCTGAAGGGCATCTTCAACATCGGCGCCGGCGTGGACGCGCTGATGAAGCTGCGCCTGCCGCCGAACGCGCTGGTCGTGCGACTGGACGACGCCGGCATGTCGGTGCAGATGGCGGAGTTCGTCTGCCATGCGGTGATCCGGCACTTCCGCGAGCTCGATGCCTACGAGCGCGAGGCCGCGGCCGGACGCTGGGCCTTCCGCAAGCCGCGCTCTCGCGCCGAGTTCCCCGTCGGCGTGCTGGGCCTGGGCGTGCTGGGGCAGCGGGTCGCGCAGGCGCTGGCCGGCTTCGAGTTCCCGGTGCGCGGCTGGAGCCGCAGCGCCAAGGACCTGCCCGGCGTGCAGTGCTTCGCCGGCGAGGCGCAGTTCGCCGAATTCCTGGCCGGCACGCGCGTGCTGGTCAACCTGCTGCCGCTGACGCCGGAGACCGAGAACCTCCTGGACCGGCGCACGCTGTCGCAGCTGCAGCCGGGCGGCTACCTGGTCAACGTGGCGCGCGGCGCGCACCTGGTCGACGAGGACCTGCTGGCCCTGCTGGACAGCGGCCATCTGGCCGGGGCGGCGCTGGACGTGTTCCGCAGCGAGCCGCTGCCGGCGGAGCATCCCTTCTGGCGGCACCCGAAGATCACGGTGACGCCGCACACCTCGGCGCGAACCCTGCGCGACGAGAGCATCGCGCAGATCGTGCGCAAGATCCGCGCGCTGGAGCGGGGAGAACCCATCGCCGGCGTGGTCGACCGGCAGAGAGGATACTGACGCCATGAAATACCCCAGCAAGGTCAAGCTCGTCGACGTGGGCCCGCGCGACGGCCTGCAGAACGAGAAGGAGCCGGTGCCCGCCGAAGTGAAGGTGGAACTGGTGCACCGGCTGCAGGACGCGGGCCTCACCGAGATCGAGGTCACCAGCTTCGTCTCGCCCAAGTGGGTGCCGCAGATGGCCGACGCCGCGCAGGTGATGGCGGGCATCCGCCGCAAGCCGGGCGTGCGCTACTCGGTGCTCACGCCCAACATGAAGGGCTTCGAGGGCGCCCTCGCGGCCGGGGCGGACGAGATCGTCGTGTTCGGCGCGGCCAGCGAGGCCTTCAGCCAGCGCAACATCAACTGCTCCATCGCCGAGAGCATCGAGCGCTTCGCGCCCGTGGTGGAGGCGGCGCGCGCGAAGGGCATCCACGTGCGCGGCGCGATCTCGGTCGCGGTCGGCTGCCCGTACCAGGGCGAGGTGAAGCCCGAGGACGTGGAGCTGGTCGCCCGGCTGATGAAGCAGATCGGCGTGCAGCACTGCGGCGTGGCGGACACCATCGGCGTCGGCACGCCGCGCAAGGTGCAGGCCGCGATGGAAGCGGCGCTGAAGCACTATGCGATCGACGACGTCTCCGGCCACTTCCACGACACCTACGGCCAGGCGCTCGCCAACACGCTGGCCTGCCTGGACATGGGCATCTGGCAGTTCGACGCCTCGGTGGCGGGCCTGGGCGGCTGCCCCTATGCCAAGGGCGCGACGGGCAACGTGGCGACCGAGGACGTGGTGTTCATGCTGCGCGGCATGGACATAGCCACCGGCATCGACCTCGACAAGTTGATCGACGCCGGCAAGTACATCAGCGACTACCTGGGCCGCAAGCCCAACTCGCGCGCCGCCACGGCCATCCTGACCAAGCGGGCGGCCTAGTCATGTGCGGTTCCGAACTCCACTCCCTCCCCGACGGCGTGCAGCGCGTGGCCCGCGCCTTGCAGGACGCGGGCCATCCGCATGCGCCCGTGATGCTGGACGACGCCGCGCGCACGGCGCAGCAGGCGGCCGACGCGCTGGGCATCGCCGTGGGCCAGATCGCCAAGAGCATCATCTTCCGGCGCAAGGCGGACGACGCCGCGGTGCTGGTGATCACCTCGGGCGACCGGCGCGTGGACGAGAAGAAGGTCGACGCGCTGGTTGGCAAGACCGGCCGCGCCGACGCCGACTTCGTCAAGAGCCGCACCGGCTTCTCCATCGGCGGCGTGTCGCCGATCGCGCACGCGCAGCCGCCGGTGACGCTGATCGACCGCGAGCTGTTCCGCTTCGCCGAGATCTGGGCCGCCGCGGGCCATCCGCACGGCGTGTTCAAGCTGCGGCCGCAGGACCTGGAGCGCCTGACCGGCGCGCCGGTGGCCGACGTGGTGCAGCCGCCGGCGGCATGAATTCCGCGCGCGAGCTGCTGCTGGAAAGGGCGCGCGCGCTCGACCCCGCCGAGCCGGTGCCTTCGCCCTGCATCTCGGTCTGCCGCATGGACCCGGCGACGGGCCTGTGCGAAGGCTGCTTCCGCACGCTGGACGAGGTCGCGGGCTGGGGCCTCGCCTCCGACGAGGAGAAGCGGGCCGTGTGGCGACTGCTGGCCGAAAGGGCGCGCGCATCATGAAGCACATCACCTTCCATTTCGATTTCATCTCGCCCTACGCGTACCTGGCGTTCGAGCGCCTGCCCGAGGCGCTGAAGGGACTGAGCTACGAAGTCGACTACCGCCCGGTGCTGTTCGCCGGCTTCCTGAAACACCACGGCCAGCTCGGCCCGGCGGAGATCGCACCCAAGCGCGACTGGACGTACCGGCAGGTGCTGTGGCTCGCGCACGCCGCGGGGATTCCCATGCAGATGCCTGCGGCGCATCCGTTCAATCCGCTGGGTCTGCTGCGGCTGGCGCTGGCTTGCGGACGGGACGGGCTGGTGAACCGCTACGTCGCGGAGACGGTGTTCCGGCACGTGTGGCGTGGCGGGGCGGATGCGGCGGACGCGAAGCGGCTGGAGGAATTGCGCGCGCTGCTGCAGCCCCAGCGGGATCCCTCCGGGGAGGAAGTGAAGGCCGAATTGAAGGCCAACACCGACGCGGCGATCGCGCGCGGCTTGTTCGGGGTGCCGACCTGCGAGGTGGACGGGAAGCTGTTCTGGGGGTACGACGGGCTTGCGATGCTGCGCGGCTACCTGGAAGGCGACCCGTGGTTCACGTCCGGGGCGTGGGAGAAGGCGGCTGCGCTGCCGGCGGGGCAGACGCGGAGGGGGTAGGCGCGCGGA
This sequence comes from Ramlibacter sp. bp-362, assembly GCF_054956735.1. Classification (NCBI taxonomy): domain Bacteria; kingdom Pseudomonadati; phylum Pseudomonadota; class Betaproteobacteria; order Burkholderiales; family Comamonadaceae; genus Ramlibacter; species Ramlibacter sp. bp-362. The sequence goes on along the minus strand of NZ_JBUDXE010000020.1, from coordinate 36,426 downwards.
GATGGATTGCGGCTCAAGGCCGCAATGACAAGTCCTCTCCTTGTGGTCTAAAAGAGCTTGTCATCCCGGGCTCGACCCGGGATCCATGCCCCCCGACCTCAGCGCTTGAACTTCCCGTCCGCCCCGATGATCGACAGGTCCGCGAAGTCCAGTCCCGTGTGGTCGTCCGGGCCGTAGCTGACTTCCAGTCCGCCGATGTCGAATTTCTTGATGCCTTCCAGCGCCGCGAGCAGTTTCGCGCGCGTCGGGTTCGGGCCGGCGCGGCGCAGGCCTTCCACCAGGACCTTGGCGGCGGCGAAGCCTTCCAGCATCGCGGGGCTCAGTTCCATGTTCTTTTCCTTGGCCAGGACCATGCCCTCCTTGACCAGGCCATAGGCGATCGAGCGCTCCGAAGGGAACACCTGCGTGACGATCACGCCGCGGGCGTCCTTGCCCAGGCTCTTCACGAAGCCGGACGAGGCGTTGTTGGACAGCGTGACCACCTGGGCCGCCGAGCCGGCCGCGCGCAGCGCCTTGATGCCTTCGGCCACGGCGTTGCCCGAGCCGATCCAAACCACGGCCTGCGACTCCTTGCCCGTGATGCCGGAGATGATCGCCGGGTAGTCCGGCTTCAGGCGGTGCGCCTTGATCACCACCACCGGCTCCATCCTGGCCTTGGCGAAGCCGTTGTGGGCGCCCTGCAGGCCGTCGGTGCCGAAGGAGTCGTCCGCGTACACCACGGCGATGCGCGTGATGCCCAGCGTGTGCAGGTGCGTCACCGCCTTCTCGGCCTCGCGCTGGTAGGTCGCGCGCACGTTGAAGATGTTCTTCTGCACCGGCTTGCGCAGCGACATCGCGCCCGTGGAAGGCGCGATCAGCGCCACGCCGTTGGCGTCCAGCAGCGGGATGATGGCCTCGCTGTGCGGCGTGCCGCGATTGAGGAACAGCGCCAGCACGTTCTTCTGCTCCACCAGCACCTTGGCGTTGGCCGCGGCCAGCTTCGGGTCGAACTTGTCGTCCAGGGAGAGCAGCTCGATCTTCTGGCCGTGCACGCCGCCCTTGGCGTTCACGTGGTCGATCCAGAGCTTGGCGCCGTCGGTGGTCTCCTTCACCCCCGTGGCGACGATGCCGGTGATGCCGGCCGTCTGGCCGATGACGATCTGCGAGAGGGCCCAGGCGGGCGCGAGGGCGGCGAGCACCGCCACGATGGCTTTCTTCACGATCCACTCCTCAACGTGCGCGTGTCCGCGCCTCTGCGCGAGTGTAGTGAGGCGCGCGTGATTGTTGAAGTTTGTTACACCCATTCGTGACGGAAAACACGCACTCGCTTTTCCGGATGGCGCTCCCCGGCATGGCCGCGGTACCACAAGGGTATGCAGGCGCCCCGCCGGCGCGCGGGGCACCCCCTCCCTAGAATGTCGGGCCTCGTTTGAAAAGAGCCTCCATGTCCCAGGGATCGATCCGCATCCGCGGCGCCAGACAGCACAACCTCAAGAACCTCGACCTCGACCTGCACACCGGCGAGCTGACGGTGGTGACCGGTCCCAGCGGATCCGGCAAGTCCAGCCTGGTGTTCGACACCCTCTACGCCGAGGGCCAGCGCCGCTATGTCGAGACCTTCTCGGCCTACGCCCGCCAGTTCCTGGACCGCATGGACAAGCCCGCGGTCGACCGGGTCGAAGGCGTGCCGCCCGCGATCGCGATCGACCAGACCAACCCGGTGCGATCCTCGCGCTCCACGGTCGGCACGATGACCGAGCTGAACGACCACCTGAAGCTGCTGTTCGCCCGGGCCGCGCAGCTGTTCGACCGGCAGACGGCGCTGCAGGTGCGGCACGACTCGCCCGAGACGATCTACGAGCAGCTGATGGAACGCACGAAGGAAGGCGATCCGCGGCTGGTGGTGACCTTCCCGGTGGAACTGCCCGCGGGCACGACGCCCGAGGAAGTGGAGCAGTGGCTGGCGGCCAGCGGCTTCACCCGCGTGCAGGCCGAACGCGAGGTGGCCACGCCCACGGGCCCGCGCAAGGTGCTGGACGTGGTGGCCGACCGCTTCCGGATCCAGGGCGTGGAAAAGGTCCGCGCGATCGAGGCGATCGAGGTGGCGCTCAAGCGCGGCAGCGGCCGGCTGGCGGTGTATGTCGGCGAGGGCGAGGAGGTGTGGAAGTTCTCCACCGGCCTGCACTGCCCCGACTCCGACATCCGCTACGGCGATCCGGTGCCGTCGATGTTCTCGTTCAACTCGCCGGTGGGCGCCTGCGAGACCTGCCGCGGCTTCGGCCGCGTGATCGGCGTCGACTACGGCCTGGTCATCCCCAACGACAAGCTCACGCTGCGCGCCGGCGCGGTGAAGACCTTCCAGACGCCCGCCTGGAAGGAATGCCAGGACGACATGATGCGGCACGCCGAATCCGCCGGCATCCCGCGCGACACGCCCTGGTACAAGCTCACGCCCGAACAGAAGCACTGGGTCATCCACGGCGCCCCGAACTACCGCGAGGGCAACTGGAACCGCCAGTGGTATGGCGTGAAGCGCTTCTTCGAATACCTGGAGAGCAAGGCGTACAAGATGCACATCCGCGTGCTCTTGTCCAAGTACCGCAGCTACACGCCCTGCGAGACCTGCGGCGGCGCCCGCCTGAAGCTCGAGTCGCTGCTGTGGCGCCTGGGCAGCAAGGAAGACGCGGACGCCGTGCTGGAGCCGTCGCAGCGCTTCCTGCCCGTCGGCGTGCAGTGGACGCGCGAGCAGCTGGAGGCGCTGCCGGGCCTGTGCCTGCACGACCTGATGCTGATGCCCATTGACCGGCTGCGCCGCTTCTTCGACCGCGTCGAGCCCGCGGCGGAAGCGCACGCCGGCACCGGCGAGCTGCAGGCGCTGAAGCTGCTGTTCGAGGAGATCACCACGCGCCTGAAGTACCTGGTGGACGTGGGCATCGGCTACCTCACGCTGGACCGCCAGAGCCGCACGCTCTCCGGCGGCGAGGTGCAGCGGATCAACCTCACCACGGCGCTCGGCACCTCGCTGGTCAACACGCTGTTCGTGCTCGACGAGCCCAGCATCGGCCTGCACCCGCGCGACATGAACCGCATCACCCAGGCCATGCATCGCCTGCGCGATGCCGGCAACACGCTGGTGGTGGTGGAACACGACCCGGCCGTGATGGTCGCGGCCGACCGCATCATCGACATGGGCCCGGGCCCCGGCGAGCGCGGCGGCCAGATCGTCTTCGACGGCACGACGGCGGACCTGCGCAGCGCCGACACGCTCACCGGCGCCTACCTCGGCGCGCGCAAGCACGTGGGCATGGGGCTCAAGCGCGCCGTCACCGAATCGACGCCGCGCCTGGTGCTGGAAGGCGCGCGCGAGCACAACCTGCGGGACCTGTCGGTCGAGTTCCCGCTGCAGCGCCTGGTGGTCGTGACCGGCGTGTCCGGCTCCGGCAAGTCCAGCCTGATCCAGGACATCCTGGCGCCCGCGCTGCTGCGCCACTTCGGCCGCAGCACCGAGACGCCCGGCGCGCACGACCGCCTGCTGGGCGCCGACCACCTCTCCGACGTCGTCTTCGTCGACCAGTCGCCGATCGGCAAGACGGCGCGCTCCAATCCGGTCAGCTACGTCGGCGCCTGGGACTGCATCCGCGAGATCTTCGCCAACGCGCCGCTCGCGAAGCAGCGCGGCTACACCGCCGCCAAGTTCTCCTTCAACTCCGGCGACGGCCGCTGCCCCACCTGCGGCGGCTCCGGCTACGAGCACGTCGAGATGCAGTTCCTCTCCGACGTCTACCTGCGCTGCCCCGATTGCGACGGCAAGCGCTACCGGCCGGAGATCCTGGAAGTCTCCATCGAACGCAAATTGGGGTCAGATTCCAATTTCCGTACGCTGAATGTCGCCGACGTGCTGGAACTGACGGTGAGCGAGGCCGCGGCGCTGTTCGCCAACGACCGCGACGTGATCCGTTCGCTGCAGCCGATCGTGGACGTCGGCCTGGAGTACGTGAAGCTGGGCCAGCCGGTGCCGACGCTCTCCGGCGGCGAGTCGCAGCGCCTGAAGCTTGCCGGCTTCCTGGCCGAGGCGGCGCGCACGTCGACGCACACGCGCCAGGGCGTCGCGAAAAAGGGCACGCTGTTCCTGTTCGACGAGCCGACCACCGGCCTGCACTTCGACGACATCGCCAAGCTGATGCGGGCGCTGCGCAAGCTGCTCGAAGGCGGCAACTCGCTGATCGTGATCGAGCACAACCTCGACGTGATCCGCGCGGCCGACTGGCTGATCGACCTGGGCCCGGAAGGCGGCGACGGCGGCGGCCTCCTGGTCGCCGAAGGCCCGCCCGAGGAAGTGAAGCTGCATCCCACCTCGCACACGGCGAAGGCCTTGCGCGAGTACGACGGCACCCTCGGCGTCGCCGAGTCCCTGCCCGACTCCCTCTCCCGCGAGCGGGAGAGGGCAGGGGTGAGGGCCGCCGCCAGGCCGAACGCCATCCAGATCGTCAACGCGAAGGAACACAACCTCAAGAACCTCTCCGTCGACATCCCGCACAACAAGTTCAGCGTGATCACCGGGGTGTCGGGCTCGGGCAAGTCCACGCTCGCCTTCGACATCCTGTTCAACGAAGGCCAGCGGCGCTACCTGGAATCGCTCAACGCCTATGCGCGTTCGATCGTGCAGCCGGCGGGCCGTCCCGAGGTCGACGCGGTGTACGGCATCCCGCCGACGGTCGCCATCGAACAGCGCCTTTCGCGCGGCGGCCGCAAGTCCACGGTGGGCACGACCACCGAGGTCTGGCACTTCCTGCGCCTGCTGTACGTGAAGCTGGGCGTGCAGCACTGCGTGAACGACGGCGCCGAGGTCCGCCCGCAGACGCCCGACAGCATCGTCGCCCAGGTGATGAAGCGCTACCGCGGCCAGCACGTCGGCGTGCTGGCGCCGCTGGTGGTGAACCGCAAGGGCGTGTACACCGAGCTCGCCGACTGGGCGCGCCCGCGCGGCTACACGCACCTGCGCGTGGACGGCAACTTCCTGCCGACCACGGGCTTCCCGCGCATCGACCGCTTCAAGGAGCACACGATCGAGCTGCCGGTGTGCGACCTCGACGTGACGCCCGCGAACGAAGCCCTGCTGCGCGAGAAGCTCGCCGTGGCGCTGGAGCACGGCAAGGGCGTGGTCCACGTCCTGGCGCCGCTGGACGGATTGCGCACGGCCTTCAGCCAGGGCGTCGCCAAGCACGACGGCATCGGCCAGGTCGAGGTGTTCTCCACCCTGCGCGCCTGCCCCGAGTGCGGCACCAGCTATCCCGAGCTGGATCCGCGCCTGTTCTCCTACAACAGCAAGCACGGCTGGTGTCCCGACTGCGTGGGCACCGGCGTGCGCCTCACGCGCGAGCAGCGCAAGGCGCTGGACGACACCGTGCTGGCCGGCGAGGAGAAAGGCCGCGAGCAGACCTTCGCCGAAGCCGAAGTGGAGGACGTCTCCGACGAGGCCTGCCCCACCTGCCAGGGCACGCGCCTCAATCCGCAGGCGCGCGCCGTGCGCTTCGACGCCACGGCCATCTCCGACATCGCGGCGCTGTCCGTGCGCGACGTCCGCCGCTGGGTCGAGAGCCTGCAGCAGCGCGACGTGCTGAGCGCGCGCGAGCAGGGCATCGCGCGCGACCTGATTCCCGAGATCAAGTCGCGGCTGGAATTCCTGGAGGAAGTCGGCCTGGGCTACCTCACGCTGGACCGCGGCGCGCCGACGCTTTCGGGCGGCGAGGCGCAGCGCATCCGGCTGGCCGCGCAGCTCGGTTCCAACCTGCAGGGCGTCTGCTACGTGCTGGACGAGCCCACCATCGGCCTGCACGCGCGCGACAACCAGATCCTGCTGGACGCGCTGCACAAGCTGGGCGACAAGGGCAACACGCTGGTGGTGGTGGAGCACGACGAGGACACGATCCGCCGCGCCGACCACATCATCGACATCGGCCCCAGCGCCGGCAAGCGCGGCGGCCGCGTGGTCGCGCAGGGCACGGCGGAGGAAGTGACGCAGGAAGACGGCTCGCTGACGGGCCGCTACCTGCTGCACGCGATGAAGCACCCGCTGAAGCCGCGCCGTGAAGTGGATTTCACGAAGCCGGTGGGCGTGCCCGTCGCCGAAGTGGCCACGCCCGCCATCAAGCCGAAGAAGCCGCGCTCGCTGCTCGCCCAGATCGCTTCCGCGCTCCCCACGTCGGTGGGCGAAAGCGGGGGCACCCCCTTCCTGAAGCTCCGCGGCGCCGACCTCCACAACCTCGATGACTTGGATGTCGACGTGCCCCTGAAGCGCCTGGTCGTCGTCACCGGCGTCTCGGGCTCCGGCAAGTCCACGCTGGCCCGCGACGTGCTGCTGGCCAACGTGCAGGCGGCCGTGCAGCAGCGCTCCACCAAGGCCGGCCGCGACGCCGACGCCGCCGGCAAGCACCCGAAGTGGGTGGGCTGCAAGTCGCTGTCCGGCTACGAGTCGATCGACCGCGTGCTGGAAGTGGACCAGACGCCCATCGGCAAGACGCCCCGTTCCTGCCCGGCCACCTACATCGGCTTCTGGGACACGATCCGCAAGCTGTTCGCCGACACGCTGGAGGCGCGTGCCCGCGGCTACGGCCCGGGCCGCTTCTCGTTCAACACGGGCGAGGGCCGCTGTCCGCTGTGCGAAGGCCAGGGCGTGCGCACCATCGCGATGAGCTTCCTGCCGGACGTGAAGGTGCCCTGCGAGGCCTGCCACGGCGCCCGCTTCAACCCGGAGACGCTGGCCGTCACCTGGCGCGGCAAGAACATCGGCGACGTGCTGCGCATGGAAGTGGACGAGGCGGTGGAGTTCTTCGCGTCCATGCCCAACATCAGCCACCCGCTGCAGCTGCTGCGCGACGTGGGGCTCGGCTACCTGACGCTGGGCCAGCCTTCGCCCACGCTTTCGGGCGGCGAGGCGCAGCGGATCAAGCTGGTGACCGAGCTGTCGAAGGTGCGCGACGACGTCACGCGCCGCGGCCAGAAGGCACCGCACACCTTGTACGTGCTGGACGAACCGACCGTGGGCCTGCACATGGCGGACGTGGAAAAGCTGATCCGCGTGCTGCACCGCCTGGTGGACGGCGGCCACAGCGTGGTGGTGATCGAGCACGACCTCGACGTGATCGCCGAAGCCGACTGGATCATCGACCTCGGCCCCGACGGCGGCTCCGCCGGCGGCAGGATCGTCGCCGCCGCGCCGCCGGAGGCGGTGGTGGCGAAGGGCACGCACACGGGGAAGGTGCTGGCGCCGGTGCTGGCGCGAGGCGAAGGCGAGACCGTGCCCCTGCGGGCCTGAGCCGGAAGAAGACTTGTCATCCCGGGCTCGACCCGGGATCCACGGTTGCGTGTCGACACGCCGCCAATGGATTGCGGCTCAAGGCCGCAATGACATGTCTCCAAGATGCCATCATCCCCCCATGCGCACCTTCTTCAACGCCCGCCACGCCCTCCACCACGGCCGCCACGAGATGTTCCGCGGGCAGCTGGTGCCCTGTTTCGAGGTGCCGGCGCGCGCGGACTTCGTGTTGCAGGAGCTGCGCGCCCGCGCCCTCGGCGAGATCGTCGAAGCGCCTGAAGTCGACCTCGCGCCGCTCCAGCGCGTCCACGCCCCCCGCTACCTCGATTTCCTCTCCACCGCCTGGGACGAGTGGATCGCCATCGACCCAGCCAATGCGGAGCGGGACGCGCTGCCTTCCTATTGGCCGATCCGCACCTTCCGCAGCGACGTCCTGCCGGCGAGCTTCCCCGCCCGCATGGGCCTGTTCTCCTTCGATGCCGGCTCGCCGATCACGGCGGGCACCTGGCAGGCGGCGCGCCAGGGCGGCGCCTGCGCCGTCGCCGGCGCGCGCCACCTGCTGCAAGGGCAGCGCAGCGCCTTCGTCCTCACCCGCCCGCCCGGCCACCACGCCGGCCCCGACTTCTTCGGCGGCTACTGCTTCGTCAACAACGCCGCCGTGGCCGCCCAGTGCCTGCGCGACGGCGGCGTGGAGAAGGTCGCGATCCTCGACATCGACTTCCACCACGGCAACGGCACGCAGGCGATCTTCCACGACCGCCCGGACGTGTTCTTCGCCAGCGTCCACGGCGACCCGCACACCGAGTACCCCTACTACCTGGGCTACGCCGACGAGCGCGGCGCCGGCGCCGGCCTCGACTGCAACCTGAACCTCCCGCTGCCGCGCGGCACCGGCTTCGCCCGCTGGCGCGAGGCGCTGGCCCATGCCCTGCAGCGCATCGCCGCCTTCGGCGCCGGCGCCCTCGTGGTGTCGCTGGGCGTCGACACCTTCGAGGGCGACCCCATCGCCGGCTTCGGCCTGCGCAGCGACGACTACCTGCGCGTCGGCGAGGACATCGCGGCGGCCGGCCTGCCCACGCTGTTCGTGTTCGAAGGCGGCTACGCCGTGAAGGAAGTCGGCATCAACGCGGTGAACGTGCTGCAAGGCTTCGAACAGCGCGGCGCCTGAATTAGGATCGCGGCATCACTCCGGGATTCGCCATGCATTCTGTGGTCCGCTCCCTGCTCGCGCCGGCGCTGTGCGCCAGCTTCCTGGCCGCCTGCGGCGGCGGCATCAGCATCGGCTTCGGCGATGACGACTTCGACCCCGACTTCGGCGAGCTCGATCCCTACCCAAGCGGCCGCAGCGCCACCCTCACAGTGAGCGAGGCGAATCCCTCGCCCCTGGACGGCACCTACCGCTCCACCAACGTGATGCTGGGCGACGTGCTGTTCTTCTTCGCCACCAGCCGCGACCCCGAGACCTGCCGCTTCCGCTTCGACGGCCTGATCCAGTCGCCCGGCGACAGGCGCATGGACGGCGAGATCCGCTACCTGCCCGGCACCAGCGAGCTGCGCACCACCTTCGTCTTCATCGACGGCATCGAATACCGCCTCGACGGAAGCGCCGGCGCCTCCGTGGACCGCGACACGGGCCGCGTGCGCTACACCGGCGCCGTGCTGCGGACGCCCGGCAGCACCGTGCAGCAGCTCACGCTCGACGGCACGCTGCAGATGCGCGGCTCGCGCCCCAGCGGCTGCTGACGCTGTCGCCTGCGTTACTCCTGCCGGGTTCCGCCCGATGGCCGCGTGCCGATGCCCGGGCTTCAATGCGGCCTTTGTCCCGCAACCCACAGGAGTCCCGATGCTTCGCCGTCACTTCGTCCAGCTCGCCGCCGCCACCCTCGCGGCGGCCGGCATGGGCGCCCATGCCGAGTCCTTCCCCGCCAAGCCGATCCGGCTGGTGATCGCCTTCCCGGCGGGAGGGCCCACCGACATCACCATGCGCCAGCTCGCCGAGAACGCCGGCAAGATCCTGGGCCAGCCGGTGATCGTCGAGAACAAGCCGGGCGCCGGCGGCACGCTGCCCGCGCAGCTGCTGCAGACCACGCCGGCCGACGGCTACACCGTGGCGCAGATCCCGCTGGGCGTGTTCCGCCTGCCGTACACGACGAAGATCAGCTGGGATCCGGTCAAGGACATCAGCTACGTCATCAACGTCACCGGCTACGCCTTCGGCATCGTGGTGCCGGCCGACAGCCCGCTCAAGGACTGGAAGGACTTCGTCGCCTACGCGAAGGCGAACCCCGGCAAGCTGAGCTACGGCTCCACCGGCACGCTCACCAGCCCGCACCTCACCACCGAACTGGTGGCGCAGAAGCTGGGCATCCAGCTGAACCACATCCCGTACAAGGGCAGCGCCGACCTCGCCCTCGCCATCACGGGCGGGCACATCATGGCGGCCGCCGATTCCACCGGCTTCGCGCCGCTGGTGCAGGCCGGCAAGATCCGCGTGCTGAACACCTGGGGCGAGAAGCGCCTGGAGAAATTCCCCGACGTGCCCACGCTGAAGGAACTGGGCGTGGACGTGGTGCAGAACTCGCCCTTCGGCATCGGCGCGCCGCGCGGCACGCCGCCGGAGGTGGTGAAGAAGCTGCACGACGCCTTCAAGAAGGCGATGGAGGAACCCAGCTACGTGCAGGCGCTGGCCCGCTACGACATGCTGCCGATCTACATGGATTCGGCGCAGTACACCCGCTTCGCGCAGGAGACCTTCCGCAGCGAGAAGGCGCTGGTGGAGAAGCTGGGCCTGGCCAAGGCCAACTGAGCGTAGTCGGATTCCGACGCCGCAAGGCGCGCCGGCGGCCAGCGCGGCCGCCGGCAGCTTGGCAGGATGGCGCAAGCCATGGCCAAGATCCCGCACAAGCCGCTGGTGTGGCTGCCCGCCTGCCACCGCCACCTGGACCTCGACGATCCCGGCGGCTACACGGTGCTGGCGGACCGCTACGCGATGGCGGTGACGGAACTGGGGATGCAGCCGGTGCTGTTCCCCATGGCGGAGGCGGAGGACATCCGCTGCCTGCTGCCGCTGGTGGACGGCGTGCTGCTCACCGGCTCGCCGTCGAACGTGGAGGCCACGCACTTCGGCGCGACGGCGCTGCCCACCGACCTGCTCGATCCGCGCCGCGACCAGCTGACCATGCACCTGGTGCGCGAGGCGCTGGTGAAGGCGGTGCCGCTGTTCGGCGTCTGCCGCGGGCTGCAGGAGATCAACGTCGCGCTGGGCGGCAGCCTGTACCAGGTGCTGCACGAGGAGCCCGGCATGCTGGACCACCGCGAGCCGCGCGACGCGGAGCTGGCCGTGCAGTTCGCCGAACGCCACGAGGTGATCCTGGAACCCGGGAGCGCCCTGGCCCAGTGGGCGGGCGGCACCCGCGCGATGGTCAACTCGCTGCACGGCCAGGGCATCAAGCGGCTGGGCGAGGGCCTCGTCGCGGAAGCGCATGCGCCCGACGGCCTGGTGGAAGGCGTGCGGGTGCGGGGCGCGGACGCCTTCGCCTACGGCGTGCAGTGGCACCCCGAATGGCAGCACGCGCAGCATCCGTTCTACCGGCGCACGCTGGAAGCCTTCGCCGACGCGTGCCGCGCGCACCGCGAGGCGCGGGAGGACTGAGGGTGGGCGGCACGCGCGTCCCGAACGTCTGGGTGGTGGCGAGCCACCGCCTGCTCACCGGCCCTTCCGGCCACACGCAGCTCTACACCGTGATGGACGAAGCGGGCCAGCGCACGCTGCTGAACATGGGCGTGCAGCCGGTCTGCTACCCGCGCGTGCCGCCGGAGCGGCTGGAGGCGCTCCTCGGCACGGTCGACGGCATCCTGCTGGGCGGCTCCGACACGAACGTGCACCCGCGCCTGTGGGGCGAGGAGCCGCTGCGCCCCGAGTTCCAGTTCGATACGGAGCGCGACGATCTCGCGCATCCGCTGATCCGCCTGGCGATCGCGCGGCGGGTTCCGGTGATCGGCTTCTGCCACGGCTCGCACGACATCAACGTGGCGCTGGGCGGCAGCCTGCACCAGTGGCTGCGCGACCGCCCGGGCGGGGTGCAGCACTGGGAAGAGCCCGAGGAGTCGATCGACGAGCAGTACGTGGAACGCCACTTCGTCACCTGCCTGCCCGGTGGCGAACTGGAACGCATGGCGGGCATGGGCCGCTTCCCCGTGAGCTCGCTGCATTCGCAGGGCGCGAACCGGCTGGGCGAAGGCCTGGTGGCGGAAGCGCACGCCGACGACGGACTGGTGGAGGCCTTCCGCTGGCGCGACGCCAGCCTGTTCGTGTGGGGCTTCCAGTTCCACCCGGAATGGGGCTGGCGCTGGCACCCGGCCTACGGCCGCATCATGAACGCCTTCGTGCGGGCGTGCTGGGAGCGGCTGGCGGAACGCACGACGGCGCGGGAGCTGCCGCTGCAGCCGATCGTGGCCTGACCCTCGTTCAGGCGTGGAGAATCGCCTGCGCCACCTCCGCGAACCCGGCCCCTCGTTCCCCTTCCGTCACATACCTCGGCTTGAACGCCAGCTGGCTCTCGAACCTCCGGATGTTCGCCACGCCCACGCTGTGCGGGAAGTGCTGGAACATCAGCACGTCGTTGGTCGAGTCGCCGATGTAGACCCACCGGTCCAGCTCCGCCTCGAGATCCCGCCCCAGCAGCTCGCGCACGATCCAGCGGGCGCCGACCAGCTTGTTGTGGTCGCCGTACCAGCCGTTGATGTGGATCGAGCTGACCGTGGCGTGCATGCCCTCGGAGCGCATCACCGCCACCACCTCGTCGATCCGCTCCTGGGGCAGGTGCGTGAACTCGCTGTGGTCGATCGCGATGTCGGTCTCGCGGCCGCCGCTGTCGCGCGAGATGGTCGCGCCCGGCACCTCGCGCACGACGCGCTGCGCCACCCGCTGCATGCGCGCGTGGTTCGCCTCCCGCTCGGCCGCGGGTTGCATGTAGATCTTGCGCAGCGCGCCGCCCTCGCCGCGCGTCAGCGCCACCGCGCCGTTCTCCGCCACGATCGCATCGACCGGCCACTGCAGCGCGAAGGGCTCGCTCCAGCCGACCGGCCGCCCGGTGATCGGGATGACGTGCAGCCCGGCGCGCGCCAGCGCATCCAGCGCCTGCAGCACGTCGGGCGTGACGGCGCCTTCGGTGGTGAGCGTGTCGTCGATGTCGGTCAGCACGCCGGCGATGCGCGCGCGCGCGGCCGCCGGCCACGTGCGCAGCGGCTGCATGGAGGCGGCGGCGCTCAACGGGGCAGCATCCCGGGGGACAGCCGGCGCGTGGCGGCCAGCGGCGGCGGCTTGCGCGCCGGGCTCACGATCGGCCGCGCGGCGCTCTGCACGCCCGAGACCGTGGTGCCGGCCGGGCAGGCGCCGGCGTCGACGTAGTGCAGCGCGCCCTCGTACACCGGGTCCGAGCTCGTGCCGCGATTGGCGAAGGGCACCTCGTCCGAAATCCGGCACATCGGCTCGAAGCCGTTGGCGTAGTCGCCGAAGCCCTTCGCGTTGAAGCCCTGGAACTCGATCGCGTAGAACGAGTAGCCGCAATTGACCTTCTCGCTGAAGCCGTAGGGCTTGCCGCAGGTCGTCTCGCCCACGCGGATCACCTGCACGCCGACGCCGCGCAGGCTGTTGATGATGGATTCCGCGGCCGAGCAGGTGACGGCGCCCGTCTCCGTGTCGCCGCCGGTCAGGATGAACACGCGATCGAGCGACAGGCGCGGCAAGGCCGTGCCCACCGGGAAGCGCGGCGCGCTGCCGTCGGTGAACTGCACCTGCCCCGAGAAGAACAGGCTGCTGGTCCCGCGCTTGTCGTTGAAGACCAGGCGCTCGAAGATCTTGCCGTCGTTGGCCGGCCCCGTGATCATCGACGCCGCCGTCAGCGCCGAGTAGACGAAGCCGCCGAGGTTGTCGCGCAGGTCCAGCACGAGGTCCTGCACGGCGCCATGCGCCTGGATCTGCCGGAAGGCCGCGATCAGCTCGTCCTGCGAACCCTCGTCCTCGTTGCGCAGCTGCAGGTAGGCGATCTCCCGGCCGCCGGGCGTCGTGGCGAACTTCGGACCGGTGGGAACCGAGTGGGTCGCGAGCAGGTCGCCCAGGTCGAGCTGCTGCGAGGCCTCCACGGAACTCGCATGCTTGTCCGTGAACAGCGCCGTGCTGAACCGGTCCTGCGGCAGGTCGGTCAGCGCGTCGAAGTAGTCGTCGATCTGCCCCGTGGTCGTGTACCTGGAGGCGTCCACCTCCGGGATCTCGCGGTACCAGAGGTAGACGTCGTCCAGGTAGGCGCGCACGAACTTCTTCTGCGTCGCCACCGAACAGCCGGCCACCGGCTCGGAGAACTGCACGTGGGTGCTGGCCGCGTCGCCGCCGCCACCCCCGCCGCCGCAGCCGGCCAGCAGCAGGGCCGCGGCGCCCAGGATGCCCAAGGAACGGAGGGAGTGCTTTTTCATGGTGTGGGGTTCACTTCCGACAGCGGCGATTATTGCCGGGCCCCACGCGGCCATGGGGCTCAGGCCGCTTTTTGTAACGCGAGCCCCGCATGCTCCCGCAGCAGGTGGAAGTGGATCTTCGGGAAGCGCTCCTGCGCCAGCCGCACGTCGTACGGCGAAGTGCACAGGAAGGCCAGCGCGTCGGCCGCGTCGAGCGCCAGCCGCTGCGGATAGGCGTCCGTGAAGGCCTTGAGCTCGGCCGGCGTGTCCGCCGTGATCCAGCGCGCGCCCGTGTAGGGGCAGCCTTCCAGGCGCACGTCGCAGTCGTATTCGGTCTTCAGGCGGTGCTGCACCACCTCGAACTGCAGCTGGCCGACCGCGCCCAGCAGCATGGGGCCGCCGATCTCGGGCCGGAACACCTGGATCGCGCCTTCCTCGCCCAGCTGCTCCAGGCCTTGCTGCAGCTGCTTGGTGCGCAGCGGGTTCCTGAGCACCACCACCTGGAACAGCTCGGGCGCGAAGAAGGGCAGCCCGGTGTACTGCAGGTTCACGCTGCCGTCGGTGATGGTGTCGCCCAGCTGCACGCCGCCGTGGGTGGTGAAGCCGATGATGTCGCCGGCGTAGGCCTCGTCCACGGCCTCGCGCCGCTGCGACAGGAAGGTCACGACGGAGGTCGGACGCAGCTCCTTGCCGGTGCGCTGCACCTTCAGCTTCATGCCCGGCGTGTACTTGCCCGAGGCCATGCGCACGAAGGCGATGCGGTCGCGGTGCGAGGGATCCATGTTGGCCTGCACCTTGAACACCACGCCGGAGAAGGCCGGGTCTTCCGGCTTCACGATCTTCTCCTGCGTCTGGCGGTTGACGATCACGTGGCTGGTGCGCGGCTGCGGCGAGGGCGCCAGGTCGACCAGCGCGTCCAGCACTTCCATGACGCCGAAGTTGTTGACGGCCGAGCCGAAGAACACGGGTGTCTGCTTCGCGGCCAGGAAGGCGGCGTGGTCCCAGCTCGGCGAGGCGCCGGCGGCCAGTTCCATGCTCTCGGCGGCGGCTTCGTACTCGCCGCCGAAGCGCTTGCGCAGTTCTTCCGCGTCCGCCAGCGGGATGGTGTCGAAGTCCTGCGGGCGGCGCTCGCTGCCCGACTCGAACACCGTCATGGCCTGCGTGCGCAGGTTCATGATCCCGCCGAAGCTCTTGCCCTTGCCCACCGGCCAGGTCATCGGCACGCAGGGCATGCCCAGCTCGCGCTCCACCTCGTCCAGGATGTCCAGCGGCTCGCGCACCTCGCGGTCCATCTTGTTGACGAAGGTGATGATGGGCGTGTCGCGCTGGCGGCAGACCTCGATCAGCCGCCGCGTCTGCGCTTCCACGCCGTTGGCCGCGTCGATCACCATCAGGGCCGCGTCCACGGCCGTGAGCACGCGGTAGGTGTCTTCCGAGAAGTCCTTGTGGCCGGGCGTGTCGAGCAGGTTCACCACGTGGTCGCGGTAGAGCATCTGCATCACGGACGAGGCGACCGAGATGCCGCGCTGCTTCTCGATCTCCATCCAGTCGCTGGTGGCGTGGCGCGAGGCCTTGCGGCCCTTCACGGCGCCGGCGATCTGGATCGCGCCGGAGAACAGCAGCAGCTTTTCCGTCAGCGTGGTCTTGCCGGCGTCCGGGTGGGAAATGATGGCGAAGGTGCGGCGGCGCTTCGTTTCGGCGGCCAGTGGCGAGGCGGACAAGGAGAGCTCCAATAGGAAACGGCCGCGCTGCGTCACGGCCGTGTCTGACCTCGTATTGTCCCACGGCGGTGTAGCGTGGGTGGCATGGCCACGGCAAAGGACGAGACGACGCTGGAGATTGGCGGCCGCGAGGTCGTGATCACCCATCCCGGCAAGCTGCTGGTTCCGGCGGCGGGCGTGACCAAGCTCGACCTCGTGAACTATTACCTGGCCGTCGCCGAGGGGGCGCTGCGCGGCGCGGGCGGCCGGCCCTGCGTGCTGGTGCGCTACCCCAATGGTGTCGACGACGAGTTCTTCTTCCAGAAGCGGGCGCCCGCGAAGCGTCCGCACTGGCTGGAGGTGGCGGAGATCCGCTTCCCGTCCGGGCGCAGCGCCGAGGAGGTCGTGCCGCGCCATCCGGCCGACCTGGCCTGGATGGCCAACCTGGCCTGCCTGGAACTGCATCCGCATCCGGTGCGGGCGGAGGACCTGGAGCATCCGGACGAGCTTCGCGTGGACCTGGACCCGGTGCCCGGCGTGGAATGGCCGCAGATCGTGCAGGTGGCGGGCATGGTCCACGAGGTCCTGGCCGAACTGGGCCTGAAGGGCTGGCCCAAGACTTCGGGCTCGCGCGGGATCCACGTGCTGGTGCGGATCCAGCCGAAGTGGGGCTTCGACGAGGTGCGGCGCGCCGCGCTGGCGCTCGCGCGCGAGGTCGAGCGGCGCGCACCCGGCCTGGCCACGAGCCGCTGGTGGAAGGAGGAGCGGCGCGGCGTCTTCGTGGACTACAACCAGAACGCGAAGGACCGCACCGTGACGTCCGCCTACTCGGTGCGGCCGAAGCCCGATGCGCGGGTGTCGGCGCCGGTCAGCTGGAAGGAGCTGGACGCCTGCGATCCGGCGGACTTCACGCTGCACACGATGCCCAAGCGCTTCCGGAAGATCGGCGACCCGCACGCGGGCATCGATGCGCACCCCTGTTCGCTGGAGCCGCTGCTGGAGCTGTCGCGCCGGCAGGAAGCCGAAGGGCAGGGCGATGCGCCCTGGCCGCCGCACTACCGCAAGGCGGCAGGCGAGCCGAGGCGGGCGCCGCCCTCGACGGCGGCGCGCCAGAAGAAGCCGCTGATCGAGGTGGCGCGCGCCGACCGCGAAGCCGAGGCGGTCGCGGCGGCGGAAGCGTGGAAGGCGAAGCACCCGAAGGCCGCGGCGCACCTCGAACCCGCCGACGTGCTGGTGGACCGCATGCGGGGGAGTTCGTCGCTGTGGTACCGCGTGCGCATCAACCTGGAGCACGTGCCGGCGCGGTTGCGGCCGAAGGGCGAGAAGCCGAAATAGCGGACAGCGGGGTTCGTATCATCCCCCGATGCAGGAACAACAAGCGGCCCCGCGCGGCGACATCCCCGCGCGCCTGGACCGGCTGCCCTGGTCCGCCTGGCACTGGCGCGTCGTGCTCGCGCTGGGCATCGCCTGGATCCTGGACGGCCTGGAAGTCACCATCGTCGGCTCCGTCGCCAGCGTGCTGGAACGTCCCGATACGCTGGGGCTCACGGCCACCCAGGTCGGCTGGACCGGTTCGCTCTACGTCGGCGGCGCCGTGCTGGGCGCGCTGTTCTTCGGCCGCCTCGCCGACCGGCTGGGGCGCAAGCGCCTGTTCCTGCTGACGCTCGCCGTCTACATGGTGGCGACGGTGGCCACGGCCCTGTCGGTCGGCTTCACCAGCTTCGCGCTGTGCCGCTTCCTCACCGGGATCGGCATCGGCGGCGAGTACGCGGCGATCAATTCCGCCATCGACGAACTGATCCCGGCGCGCGTGCGCGGCCGCGTCAGCCTGGCCATCAACGGCAGCTTCTGGGTCGGCGCGGCGCTCGGCGCGCTGCTGAGCCTGGTGCTGCTGGACGCGCAGGTCCTCGGGCCGGAGCTGGGGTGGCGCGCCGGTTTCCTGCTCGGCGCCGTGCTGGCCCTGGCCATCCTGGTCGTGCGCCGCCACGTGCCCGAGAGCCCGCGCTGGCTGGTGGCGCACGGCCGCGCCGAAGAGGCGGAGCGCATCGTGGCCGCCATCGAGGCGCGCGTGGAGGCACAGCACGGCGCGCTGCCGGAGCCGGCCTGCGCCGCGCGGCCCGGCTTCCGGCGCCCGCACGTGCCGACGATGCGCGAGGTCGCGCACGTGCTGCTGCGCCGCTACCCCAAGCGCAGCGCCGTCGTGCTGGCGCTGATGATCTCCCAGGCCTTCTTCTACAACGCGATCTTCTTCACCTACGCGCTGGTGCTCACGCGCTTCTACGGCGTGGCGGCGGAGCAGGTGGGGCTGTTCATCCTGCCCTTCGCGCTGGGCAACTTCCTCGGGCCGCTGCTGCTGGGCCCGCTGTTCGACCACTGGGGACGGCGGCAGATGATCGCCGCGACCTATGCGCTCTCGGGCGTGACGCTCGCGCTCACCGGCGTGGGCTTCGTGCAGGGGTGGCTGGACGCAACGACGATGACGCTGTGCTGGTCGGCCGTGTTCTTCCTCGCCTCGGCGGCCGCCAGTTCCGCGTACCTGACCGTGAGCGAGGTGTTCCCGCTGGAGATGCGGGCGCTGGCGATCTCGATCTTCTACGCGGTCGGCACCGGCGTCGGCGGCTTTGCGGCGCCGGCGCTGTTCGGCGCGCTGATCGCGAGCGGCAGCCGCGCGAACGTGTTCGCCGGCTACCTGCTCGGCGCGGTGCTGGTGGTGATCGCCGCGGCCATCGCCTGGCGCTGGGCCGTCGCCGCGGAACGCCGCTCGCTGGAGGACATCGCGCCGCCGCTGGCGGACCACCCGGTGCCCTGATCAGAGGCCGGATCCGACCCGGAGTGTCGGATGAGGCACGGGTGGGCCCGTAGGAAAAGGCCGTCGACCGTTCCGTCCCGCAACCGACACCTCCGGCCGCGCAGGCCCCCAAACATTGGTCATCCAACCTAGGAGCATGACCCATGAACAAATCCAAACTCGGCCTCATCGCTGCTGCAGTCTTCGCCGTCTCCGGCGGCTCGGTCCTGGCGCAAACCGGCAACACGGCCACGAGCGGCACCAGCACGCTGTCCACCCAGTCGGTGGCCCCCAGTGCGAGCACCTCGGTCGACACCGACGCGACCTTCCGGGCCCTGCCGCACAGCACCGTGACCATCAGCCCCAGCGGCACGACCAACCAGACCACGTCGGCCACGCAGAACACCGCGACGACGAGCAACACCCAGGTGGGCGACAGCGGTAGCACGACCGGCACGGCCGGCAGCACCACCAGCACCACCGCCGCCCAGTCGGTGGCTCCCACGGCCAGCACGTCGGTGGACACGGATGCCACGTTCAGGGCGCTGCCGCACAGCAACGTCGTCATCAGCCCGAGCGGGACGACCAACCAGACCACGTCGGCCACGCAGAACACCGCCACGACGAGCAACACCACGGCAGGCGCCAGCGGGTCCGGCAGCACGACCACGACCCTCGGCGGCGTTGCCGCTGCGGGCGCAGGCGCCGGCGGCAACGCCGCGATCAGCGCCGGCTCCGTCGCCAGCCAGATCAATGCGGACGGCCCGGGCAAGCACGGCAAGGGCAAGGCCAAGGGCCACGACAAGGACAACAAGGGCAGGAAGAACGTCGACTGAGCGCAGGACCGGCAACAAGGGGCTTCGGCCCCTTTTTCCGCTTCAGGCCCCGAACACCTTCGCCAGCTCGAACGGGGTCGTCACCTCCAGCTGGTCGTAGCGGCAGTCCTGGGGCGGCTTGTCGGGACGCCAGCGCAGGAACACGGCGGCGTGGCGGAAGCGGTTGCCCTGCAGGTGGTCGTACTTGACCTCGCAGACGCGCTCGGGCCGCAGCGGCTCCCAGCTCAGGTCCTTGCCGCCGCTCCAGCGGCTCTGCGCGCCGGGCATGCGCTGCGCATCGCCGACGCTGGCGCCGGCCCATTCGCGCCAGGGGTGGTTCTCCAGCGCGCCCTTGCGCAGCGGCTCCAGCTCCTTCGCCAGCTCCTGCCGCATCGCCATCGTGAAGGACGAGGTCACGCCGACGTGCTGCAGCACGCCGCCGTCGTCGTAGAGGCCCAGCAGCAGCGAGCCGACGGCGTCGTCGCGGTCCTTGTACCAGCGGAAGCCGGCGACCACGCAGTCGGCGCTGCGCACGTGCTTGATCTTGAGCATCGCCCGCTTGCCCGGCTGGTAGGTCGCGGACTCCAGCTTGGCGATCACGCCGTCGAGTCCGGCGCCCTCGAACTCCTGCAGCCATTTCTCCGCCTCGGCGCGGTCGCGCGTGACGGGCGTCAGGTGCAGCGGCGGCTTGGCCTGCCCGAGCAGCCGCTCCAGCCGCGTTCGCCGCTCGCCCTGCGTCAGCGCCATGGTCGACTTGCCGCCCGCGGCCAGCAGGTCGAAGGCGACGAAGCTGGCGGGCGTCTCCTTGGAGAGCTTCGCCACGCGCGACGCGGCGGGATGCAGGCGCATCTGCAGCGCGTCGAAGTCCAGGCCCGAGGGCGTGGCGACGACGATCTCGCCATCGAGCACGCAGCCTTTCGGCAGCGCCTCGTGCAGGGCCTTCTCCAGCTCCGGGAAGTAGCGGTTGAGCGGCCGCAGGTCGCGGCTTTGCAGGTAGGTCTGCTCGGCGCCGCGGAAGACGAGGGCGCGGAAGCCGTCCCACTTGGGCTCGAACAGGAAGCCGGCCTCGGTGGGCAGCGCATCGGCGATCTTTGCGAGCATGGGCTCGATGGGGGGCGTGGGGGGTCCGGCGGCGGCCATGCGCGTTTGTAACGGTTCCCGGGCGCGCCGTGGGGCGGCGAGAGCACCAACGGCGAAGCGGAGCGGGTCGAAAACCTGCCGGGGCCAGAGATGGGCGTGGAACCTCTTGCGGGCTTCTCTTCCGTCACCAGCCTTCACCAACTCGCCGGCTTGGTGATCCTTGTGCCGGGAACGGGCGAGGGGAGCTGACTCTCCTGCAATGCAGCGAGGCGAATCGGCCGGACGAAGTCCGCGTACTGCTTCAACTGCGTGGACGTCTTGCGCACAGGTGCACCGGGCGTGATCAGCCCCAGCACCGATAGGTGTCTTGCCGTGTGTGGACCCGGGGATTCGCTGGAGATGGTTGCACCCGGGCGGTGAAGTACTTGATGGCGACCACCTGGTTCCGTTCGCTCAGCACCCTGCGAAACAGCACCTGGAGATCGAGCCACTTGTACGGGGTACCCTTGAGCAGCCCGTAGTAGAAGTTGAAGCCGTCGATGTAGACGATGGTCCGGAGCCGCTTCTCGTTCATTTCTCCGCCCCAAAAAGCAACGGCCCCGTGAGGGGCCGTGCGCCTGGCAGCCGAAGCCACCAGGGAAGTCGTGCCCGAAAGTTTACTGCAAACGGTACAGTGCTGCCGGCTCCAGCCCCAGCGACAGCTGACGGTACGAGCTGTATTTTTTCTCACCGGGAGAGCTCGGCATGACGGCGCCCGGGGAGGAGCGCGCGGGGGGCAATCGCTATAATTCGCCCCAACCGAGGAGCGTTGCAGCGTCCGCCCAGGACGCGAGGCTCGGCAATCCATTGCAACGACGCTCACCCACGCTGTCCGTGCGGTGAGACCTCCGGCGAGCGTGGGCCATCCACCATCAGATCCCGGAGCCACCATGAACGCCGTTCTCAAGCCCGTCCCCGCCCAGGACTGCGCCATCACCGACCTGTCGCTCGCCGACTGGGGCCGCAAGGAAATCCGCATTGCCGAGACCGAGATGCCCGGCCTCATGGCGATCCGCGAGGAGTTCGCGAAGAGCCAGCCGCTGAAGGGCGCCCGCATCACCGGCAGCCTGCACATGACGATCCAGACGGCCGTGCTGATCGAGACGCTGCAGGCGCTCGGCGCCCAGGTCCGCTGGGCCTCCTGCAACATCTTCTCCACCCAGGACCACGCCGCCGCCGCCATCGCCGCGGGCGGCACGCCCGTGTTCGCCAAGAAGGGCGAGTCGCTGGAGGAGTACTGGGACTACACGCACCGCATCTTCGACTTCGGCCCCAAGGGCAGCGAGGGCGAGGGCCCCAACATGATCCTGGACGACGGCGGCGACGCGACGCTGCTGATGCACCTGGGGCAGCGCTGCGAGAAGGACATCTCCCTGATCGACACGCACTCCTCCGAGGAAGAGCGCATCCTGCACGCGGCCATCCGCAAGAAGCTGGCCGAGGACCCGACCTGGTACAGCCGCAAGTCGGCGCAGATCATCGGCGTGACCGAGGAGACCACCACCGGCGTGCACCGCCTGCAGGACATGGCCAGGAAGGGCCTGCTGAAGTTCCGCGCGATCAACGTCAACGACTCGGTCACCAAGAGCAAGTTCGACAACCTCTACGGCTGCCGCGAGTCGCTGGTCGACGGCATCAAGCGCGCGACCGACGTGATGGTCGCCGGCAAGGTGGCCCTGGTGGCCGGCTACGGCGACGTGGGCAAGGGCTCGGCGCAGGCGCTGCGCGCGCTGTCGGCGCAGGTGTGGGTGACGGAGATCGACCCGATCAACGCGCTGCAGGCCGCCATGGAAGGCTACCGCGTGGTGACCATGGAGTACGCGGCCGACAAGGCCGACATCTTCGTGACCACGACGGGCAACCGCGACGTGATCCGCCACGAGCACATGGTGAAGATGAAGGACCAGGCGATCGTCTGCAACATCGGCCACTTCGACAACGAGATCGACGTCGCGTCGCTCGAGAAGTACCAGTGGGAGGAGATCAAGCCGCAGGTCGACCACATCATCTTCCCGGACGGCAAGCGCATCATCCTGCTGGCCAAGGGCCGCCTGGTGAACCTGGGCTGCGGCACCGGCCACCCGAGCTACGTGATGTCCTCGTCCTTCGCCAACCAGACGCTGGCGCAGATCGAGCTGTTCACGAAGCCCGGCGACTACGAAGTGGGCCAGGTCTACGTGCTGCCCAAGCTGCTGGACGAGAAGGTCGCGCGGCTGCAGCTTTCGAAGCTGGGCGCGCAGCTGACGGAATTGACGGACGCGCAGGCGGCGTACATCGGGGTGGACAAGGCCGGTCCGTACAAGCCCGACACGTATCGGTATTGACGGGGACCATGTCATTGCGGCCCTGAGCCGCAATCCACGGCGGCGCCTCGCCACGGTGGATCCCGGGTCAAGCCCGGGATGATAACATTCCTGACAGGCCTACGCCATGCGTGCCGACCAATTGCTCGTCGAACGCGGCCTTGCCGCCTCCCGCTCGCAGGCGCAGCGCCTCATCGCGGCTGGCGTGCAGTGGTTCGACGGCGCGGCCTGGAAGCGTGTCGCCAAGAACGGCGACGAGCTGCCGCAAGCCGCCCCGCTGGAACTGCTGGACGCGGCCGAGTCGCGCTACGTCTCGCGCGGCGGGCTGAAGCTGGAAGGCGCCCTGCGCGCGGCCGGGCTCGATGTCACCGGCTGGACCTGCCTCGACGTGGGCCAGTCCACCGGCGGCTTCACCGATTGCCTGCTGCAGCACGGCGCCGCGCGCGTGACGGGCGTGGACGTCGGCCACGGGCAGCTGCACGAGAGGCTGCGGCGCGATCCGCGCGTCATCGCCATCGAGAAGCTGAACGCCCGTGAACTCACGGCGCAGCAGGTCGGTGGCGACTTCGACCTGGTGACTGGCGACCTCTCCTTCATCTCGCTCACGCTCGTGCTGCCCGCGCTCGTCCCGCTGCTGAAGCCGGGCGGGCACCTGCTGATGCTCGCCAAGCCGCAGTTCGAACTGCAGCCGGCGCAGGTCGGCAAGGGCGGCCTCGTGCGCGACCCCGCGCTCCACCGGCAGGTGGAGCAGCGGCTGCGCGATTGCTGCGCGCCGCTCGGGCTGGCTGTCACCGGCTGGTTCGACAGCCCCATCGCGGGCGGCGACGGCAACCGCGAATTCTTCATCCATGCACAGCCGAGGAGCCACTGATGCTTCCCATCAGCCTGGAATTCTTCCCCCCGAAAACCCCGGAAGGCAGCGAGAAGCTGCGCGCGGCGCGCCAGCAGCTCTATGCGCTGAAACCGGAGTTCTGTTCCGTCACCTATGGCGCCGGCGGCTCGACCCATGCCGGCACCTTCGCCACCGTCGGCGAGATCCTCGCCGAGGGCGTGGACGCGGCGTCCCACTTCTCCTGCATCGGCGCCACGCGCTCGCGGGTGCGCGACCAGCTGGCGCAGCTGAAGTCCATGGGCGTGAAGCGCCTCGTCGCGCTGCGCGGGGACCTGCCCAGCGGCTACGGCATGGGCGGCGAGTTCCAGTACGCGAGCGAGCTGGTCGCCTTCATCCGCGAGGAGACCGGCGACGCCTTCCGCATCGAGGTGGCCTGCTATCCCGAGGTCCACCCGCAGGCGAAGTCGCCGCAGTCCGACCTGGACGCCTTCGTGCGCAAGGTGCGCGCGGGCGCCGATTCGGCGATCACGCAGTACTTCTACAACGCGGACTCCTACTTCCGCTTCGTCGACGAGGCGCGCAGGCAGGGGGTGGACGTGCCGATCGTGCCGGGCATCATGCCCATCACCAACTCGAGCCAGCTGCTGCGCTTCTCCGACAGCTGCGGTGCCGAGGTGCCGCGCTGGGTCCGGCTGCGCCTGCAGAGCTTCGGCGACGACGCGGCCTCGATCAAGGCCTTCGGCCACGACGTGGTCGCGGACCTGTGCCACCGCCTGGCGCGCGGGGGCGCGCCGGGGCTGCACTTCTACACGATGAACCAGGCGCCGGCGGTCCTCGCCTTGTGCCGCGCGTTCAGCGCTTGATGTCGCTCTTGCTCTGGATGATGCGGCCCACCAGGCCGTAGTCGATCGCTTCCTCGGCCGACAGCCAGCGGTCGCGTTCGATGTCTTCCAGCACGCTGTCGTAGGGGCGGCCGGTCTCGCGGGCGATCGTGCGCGCCACCCGCTCGCGGGCCTTGATGATCTCCTGCGCGTGGATGGCGATGTCGCTCGCCGGCCCGCCGGCGCCGCCGGACGGCTGGTGGATCAGGAAGCGCGTGTTGGGCGTGCAGAAGCGCCGCTCCTTGGGCACCGACAGGTACAGGTGCGTCGCGGCGCTGCCCACCCAGCCGGTGCCGATCATGTTCACCGGCGCGGCGATGAAGCGGATGATGTCGTGGATGGCGTCGCCCGACTCCAGGTGGCCGCCGGGCGAGCTCACCAGCATGTCGATGGGGGCGATGGAATCGGCGTCCAGCGCGATCAGGCGGCGGGCGATCTCGCTGGCGGAGCCGTCGGTGATCGCGCCGAACAGCAGGACCGTGCGGGACTTGAAGGCCTTCTCTTCCAGGAAGGCGTTGCGGGGTTCGGCCGTGGCGGCCGGGGTTTCGGGATCGGGGTGCTCCATGCGGTCTCCTTGCCGTCCAATGATGCCGCAAACCACGGGCGCCGGCCGCGTCAGGCCAGCGACCGCGCGACCCGCAGGGCCTGCGTGGCATAGCCGCCGCCGAACAGCACCACGTGGTTGAGCAGGTGGTACAGCTGGTACAGGCGCATGCGCTGCGGCGCCGGCCAGTGGCCGCCCGCTTCCTCGTAGCCGGCGCGGAAGCCGGCCGGCGCGCTGCCGAACAGCTCCATCATCGCGATCTCCGCCTCCGGCGCCGAGCAGGACACGGCCGGATCGAAGATCACCGGGGAGCCGTCGGCCAGCATGTCCCAGTTGCCCTGCCAGAGGTCGCCGTGGATCAGCGCCGGGCGCGGCGCCGGCGCGTCGGCCAGCAGCACCGGCAGCGCCTCCACCACGGCATCCACCGCCTCGCGCAGCGCCGAGGCCGAAGGCGCGAGCCGGTCGCGCATGCAGCACAGCCGCGAGCGCCCGTAGAAGGCCAGCCAGCCGGCGCGGGTGGCGGGCTGCAGCGGCGTGTTGCGCTGGGGCGTGGCGCCGATGTAGTTGTCGGCGCGCCAGCCGAAGGAGGGCGGCTCCAGCGGGCAGGGCTGCGCGTGCAGCGCGGCCAGCGCGCGGCCGAAGCGCCGGCCGAAGTCCGCGTCGGGGCGGGCGAAGTCCAGCCATTCCAGCACCAGCACGGCGCCGCCGCCGGGCAGGTCGCGCAGCGCGTCCACGGCCGGCACGCGGATGGTGCCCGTGGCGGCGAGCGCGCGCAGCCCGTCGGCTTCGGCGCGCAGCATGCCGGCGCCGCCGTGGCCGGCACTCTTGACGAACAGTTTCGTGCGCCCGTCGCGCGCCAGCCAGGTGTCGCAGAAGGCGCTGGCCCCCAGGGGCTGCAGCTCCCAGCGTCCGCCGAGCACGCCCGCGAGGGGCACCTGCGTTGCGATCGCTTCCATGACCGGATTCTGGCCGCTGGAAGGGCGGCGGCGCGGCCGAATGTATCTCCGGCGCGGCTTTGTGTCGGCGCCCCCGCCATGCGTTGCCAACCTACACAATGGCTGTGCGCGGCCGTGGCAACCTGCGGCCATGCACGCCTCCTCCTTCCGCGCGGCGCCCTGGGCGGCCGCCGCGTTCTCGCTGGCCCTGCTGTCCGCCTGCGGCGAGCGGGACGTCACCACGCCGCCGCCCCTGGGGCATCGCCACGCGGCCGAGAGCCCGTCGCCGCTCGCCGGCGCGCCGGACACGCAGTCCATGGGCGCGGGGCCCGTGGCCAGCTGCGGCATGCGCAGCGAGGAGGCCTTGCAGCGCATCAATGCCGCGCGGGCGGCGGGCCACCGCTGCGGCGCGCGCAGCATGCCGCCGGCGCCGCCCCTGCGCTGGGACGCGCAGCTGCAGTCGGCCGCCGAAGGGCACTCGCAGGACATGGCGCGCCGCAACTACTTCGAGCACCGCAGCCCGGAAGGGCGGGAGGTGAGCCAGCGGGTCTCGGCCAGCCACTACCGGTGGAAGAGCGTGGGGGAGAACCTCGCCGGCGGGGACCGCAGCATCGCGGAGGCGGTGCAGGGCTGGCTGAACAGCCCGGACCACTGCGAGAACCTGATGGATCCGAAGTTCGTGGATGTCGCGGTGGCCTGCGTGGCGCAGCCGGGGACGGAGTGGGGGACTTACTGGACGATGGTGCTGGGGAGGAAGTGAGCTGGGGTTCGCTGGCGCTCACCGCCAGCCTACGACCGCCAACTACCCTCCGGCTTCGACGAACTGCGCCTGGCCCTTGCCGCGGCCCAGCACTTCGAGCAGCGGCGGCAAGGTCTCCTGCAGAGCCGCCTTGAGCGTGTGCGGTGGATTCACCAGGAACACGCCGCTGGCCGTGAGCCCCGGGCGGGGCGGCGCTTCGCCGGGCGTGTGCGTGGGCGCCTTGGCCGGCGACTGGCCGATGTTCAGCGTGGCGTGCAGCCAGGGCTTGCCGGCCTGGTTCGCGAGGGTCTTCAGTCGGCGTGGCAGTTCGTGCGCCTCGGGCCGCGGGATCACCGGGTACCAGACCATGTAGGTGCCGGTGGCGAACTTCTTCAGCGATTCCTGGATGCACGCCGGCACGCGGGCGTAGTCGCTCTTGATCTCGTAGCTGGGATCGATCAGGACCAGCCCGCGGCGCGAAGGCGGCGGCAGCAGCGCCCGCAGGCCCTCGAAGCCGTCCTCGCGCTTCTGCACGACCTGCCGCTTGTTGGGAAGCTGGTCGACGTGGCCGGAGAGCGCCTTGCTGTCGGTGGGGTGCAGCTCGAACAGCCAGAGCTTGTCCTTGGCGTCGGGCCTCAGCAGGGCCTGCGTGACGAAGGGCGAGCCGGGGTAGATCTTCGTGCGGCCGGAGGGGTTGAAGCTGGCCAGCAACTCCAGGTAGTCGGCCAGCAGCGGCGGCGGCTCGGCGGCCAGCGGGCTGGCCAGGAGCTTGAGGATGCCGTCCTGCGCCTCGCCCGAGGTCCCGGCAAAATCGCTGTCCAGACGGTAAAGGCCGGCCCCGGCATGGGTGTCGACCACCGTGATCGCGGTGGGCTTGGCCACCAGGTGCTTCAGGACCGCGACCAGCACCATGTGCTTGAGGACGTCGGCGTGGTTGCCGGCATGGAAGCCGTGGCGGTAGCTGAACATAGGGGGCGGATCGTAGCTGGGGTTCGCTGGCGCTCACCGCCAGCCTACATGAACGGCGCCCATCCAACCCGTAGGCTGGCGGTGAGCGCAGCGAACCCCAGCTCCACCCGCTATAATGCCGGGTTCCGTAGCGCAATTGGGTCCCGCGACGGAAGCTTTCTTCACCACCTAAGAGGTCCCCGCCAGAGGGACACCGACCGTGGAAAAGGGCCCGCCAAACCTAACTCGAGAGTCTTATGACCACCACTGTCAGCGCCAAGCCCGCTGACGTGAAGCACGAGTGGTTTGTGATTGACGCCACCGACAAGGTGCTCGGCCGGGTAGCCAGCGAAGCTGCCCTCCGACTGCGCGGCAAGCACAAGGCCATCTACACGCCTCACGTCGACACCGGCGACTTCATCGTCGTCATCAACGCATCCAAGCTGCGTGTCACCGGCGCCAAGGAGACCGACAAGGTCTACTACCGGCACACCGGCTACCCGGGCGGCATCCGCGCCCAGACCTTCAAGGAAATGCAGGCCAAGCACCCCGGCCGCGCGCTCGAGAAGGCCGTGAAGGGCATGCTGCCCAAGGGCCCGCTGGGCTACGCGATGATCAAGAAGCTGAAGGTCTACGGGGGCGCCGAGCACCCGCACTCCGCCCAGCAACCGAAGCCCCTGGAGATCCGAGCATGATCGGTGAATGGAACAACGGCACCGGCCGTCGCAAGTCGAGCGTGGCCCGGGTCTTCCTGAAGAAGGGCTCCGGCAAGATCACGGTCAACGGCAAGGACATCCAGGAGTTCTTCGGCCGCGAGACCTCGATCATGATCGCCAAGCAGCCGCTGGTGCTGACCGGCAACGTGGAAGCGTTCGACATCCAGTGCAACGTGCACGGCGGTGGCGAATCCGGCCAGGCCGGCGCGGTGCGCCACGGCATCACGCGCGCCCTGATCGACTACGACGCGGCCCTGAAGCCCCAGCTGTCCGCCGCCGGCTTCGTCACCCGCGACGCCCGCGAAGTGGAACGCAAGAAGGTCGGCCTGCACTCCGCCCGCCGCCGCAAGCAGTTCAGCAAGCGCTGAGCGCCCGCTGCTGCCAAGGAAAAGCCCGGCTCCGCCGGGCTTTTTCATGCCCGTCACCCAGCCACAAGGCTCCGTCCGACACAAAGCCGCACAACAAGGCACTTGCCCCGGCGCCGCGGTTTGGGCAGCATCCTCATCCATGCGTCGTTGGAAGCTGATCAGGCGGAGGCTCACCGTCACCGCGCCCCGGATGAAGGTGCGCAGCGCCATGCCCTGGCCCCTGCAATGGGCCGCCGCCGCACTGGTCCTGGGTTTCTGCGGCGCCATCAGCCTCTGGGCCTTCGAACGCGGCAAGGAAATCGCCGGTGTCGACAGCGGGGCGCGCGAGGAACTGCTGCGCCTGCGCGAGGACGTCGCCGCCTTGCGCGCCGAGCGCGACCGCATCCAGTCGGTGCTGAACACCTCCGGCAGCGCCATAACGGTGGAGCGCGCCGCGCAGGAGCGGCTGGCGCAGCAGATCCGCACGCTCGAAAGCGAGAACCGCGCCCTGCGCGAGGACCTCGGCTTCTTCGAGAAGCTCACCGCCGCCAACGGCACCGAAGCCGTCGCCATCCGCGGCCTGCAGGCCGAAGTGCTGGGCGGTGCCCAGCTGAAGTGGCAGGTGCTGGTGATGCAGCCGGTGAAGAACGCTCCCGAATTCAAGGGCAAGCTGGAAGTGAGCTTTTCCGGCACCCGCGACGGCAAGCCCTGGGCCATGACCCTGCCCAACGGGCCCCAACCGTTGCAATTCCGCCAATACCGCCGGCTCGAAGGACTGGTGGTCCTGCCGCCGCAGGTTGTCGTGAAGAATGTCTCGGCCCGCGTGATGGAGGGCACGGTCAACCGCGCCGTCCAGAATGCCGTGGTGACCCAGGCCTTGTAGAAGAGTCGTTGTCAGTGAAGTCGTTGAGGAGCATCCCATGTTTGGCAAGAAAACCCAGCCGCCCATCAAGAGCCTGATCGCCCAGGGCACGCGCATCGAGGGCAACATGAAGTTCACCGAGGGCCTGCGGGTCGACGGGGAGGTCTTCGGGGACATCCAGGCCATGGCGGAGGACTCCGGCAGCATGCTGGTGATCTCCGAGGCCTCGGTGGTCCAGGGCGCCATCGAGGCCGACCACGTGATCATCAACGGCACCGTGCGCGGCCCCGTCCACGCCCGCGAGCTGCTGGAGCTGCAGCCCAAGGCCCGGATCGAGGGCGACGTGTCCTATGTCGCGCTTGAGATGCACCAGGGCGCCACCATCTGCGGACAGTTGCGGCCGCTGGTCGCCTCCGCCGCCGGCGAGGAGGAAAAGCCCTTACTCAAGCTGGCAGCAAAGAGCGCCTGATCGACGGGCCCCCCGGGGCCCGCGTAATATGATGATGCCGCACCTGACGAAAGAGAGCCCATGAGCGCTGTTGCCGAGAACGTTACCGCCGAAATGCCCGCCCCGCTGCTGTTCACGGACAGCGCCGCGGCCAAGGTCGCCGACCTGATCGCGGAAGAGGGCAACCCCGACCTGAAGCTGCGCGTGTTCGTGCAGGGTGGGGGCTGCTCGGGGTTCCAGTACGGCTTCACCTTCGACGAGATCGCCAACGAGGACGATACCGTCATGACCAAGAACGGGGTGCAGCTGCTGATCGACGCGATGAGCTTCCAGTACCTGGTGGGCGCCGAGATCGACTACAAGGAAGACCTGCAGGGCGCCCAGTTCGTCATCAAGAACCCGAACGCGCAGACCACCTGCGGCTGCGGCTCGAGCTTCTCGCCGGCCGACCATTAAGCCGGGTAGATTCCCCCCAGCACACGGGCGCCTCTGGCGCCCGTGGTGCTTTCCAGGTCCAGCTTTTCGTTGCGCAGGCACTTCATGGCCAGCCAGGCGAAGGCGGCCGCCTCCACCTGCAGCGGCGGCAGTCCCGCGTCGGCGCTCGAAAGGACCCGGGCGCCGGGCGACAGCGCCTGCAGGCGCCGCATGAGGTGGCCGTTGAGGGCGCCGCCGCCACAGACGATCAGCCGCTGCAGGCCGGGCGCATGGCGGGTGACGTCGCCGGCGCAGGCCCGCGCCGTGAGCTCCGTGAGCGTCGCCTGCACGTCCCGCGGGGCGGCGCCGGCGAAGCCCTGCAGGTGGGCGGCCAGCCACGGCCGGTTGAACAGGTCGCGGCCCGTGCTCTTGGGCGGGGGCTGGTCGAAATAGGGCTCGGCGAGCAGCGAAGCCAGCAGGTCCGGCAGCACGCGCCCGCCGGCGGCCCACCGGCCGTCGTCGTCGTAGGGCTGGCCGGTGTGCTCGGCGCACCAGGCGTCCATCAGCGCGTTCCCGGGGCCGCAGTCGAAGCCCTGCATGGCGCCGTCGGCCCGCAGCAGGGTGACGTTGGAGATGCCGCCGATGTTCAGCACGCCCACGGTCTCGCCGGGCCGCGCGAAGACGGCCTGGTGGAAGAAGGGCGCGAGCGGGGCGCCCTGGCCGCCCGCGGCGACGTCGCGGCTGCGGAAGTCGGCCACCACGCGGATGCCCGTGAGCTCCGCCAGCAGGGCGGGCTGGGCGAGCTGGATGGTGTAGCCGGTGCCGTCGAAGAGTTGCGGGCGGTGGCGCACGGTCTGGCCGTGGGCGCCGATCGCCGCGACCTGCGCGGCCGGGCAGCCGGACTGCGCCAGCAGCCGGCCCACGACCTCCGCGTAGACGCGCATCAAGGCATTGCCAGCCAGCCAGGCGCGGTGCAGTTCGTCCGGGCCGGAGGCGTTGAGCGCCATCAGTTCGGCGCGCAGGGCATCGGGGAAGGGCGCGCTGGCGTGCTGCAGGACCCGCACGCCCGAGGAGAAGTCGGCGACGACGCCGTCCACCCCGTCCATCGAGGTGCCCGACATCAGGCCGATGAAGAGATCCTGCATGGGGCGCATCCTAGCGCCCCGGGAAGGCTCAGCGCGCGGTGGCGACCATGTTGGCCGTCGCGGCCACGGCCAGCTGGGTGCGCATGCTGCGCGCCAGCTGGTCGAACTGGACACGGGCCTGGGCGGTCAGCTCGGCGCGCGGCGCCTGGCGCTTGGCGACCTCGATCGGGTCGCGCTGGACGCCCTTCTCGTGGAACTCGAAGTGCAGGTGCGGGCCGGTCGCCCAGCCGGTGGAGCCCACCGCGCCGATGCGCTCGCCGCGCTCGACCACCTGGCCCTTGTGCACGTAGATGCGGCTCAGGTGCGCATAGAGCGTGGTGTCGCCCTTGCCGTGGTCGATGTAGATGACGTTGCCGAAGCCGTTCTGCTGGCCGGCGAATTCCACCTTGCCGTCACCCACCGTGCGCACCGGCGTGCCGGTGGGCGCGCCGTAGTCCACGCCCTTGTGGGCGCGCCACTTGTGCAGGATCGGGTGGAAGCGCATGGAGAAGCCGCTGGTGATGCGGGTGATCTCCATCGGCGAGGCGAGGAAGGCGCGCTCGAGGCTGTGGCCTTCGAAGTCGTAGTAGCCGGGGCGTTCGCCGGGCGGCGTGAACCACAGGGCTTCGAGCGTGCGGCCGGCGTTGATGAACTGCGCGGAAACCACGCGGCCGGTGCGCATCGGCTCGCCGTCGGCCTCCAGCGTCTCGTACACCACGGCGAAGCGGTCGCCCACGCGCAGCTGGCGGTGGAAGTCGATCTCGCCGGAATAGATGTCGACCATCTGGTTGGTCACGGCGTCCGGCAGGCCCGCCTCGTCCACGGCCGCGAACAGCGAGCTGCGGATCGTGCCGCTGCCCACGCGCAGCGAGGCGACCAGGGGCGCCGTCTCGATGCGGCTGGCGAACTGGCCGGAGGGCTGGCGCTCGACGACCAGGCGCTGGAAGCTCTTGTCGTCCACCGCCCAGCGCACCGACAGGCGCAGGAGGTTGCGGGAATCGCTCGCCTCGGCGCTGACCGTGCGGCCGGCGATGCCCAGCACCTGGCGGCGCGCCTGCGGGTCCTGGCGCAGGAAGGCGGCGGCGGCCGGGTCGTTGATGCCCAGGCGGCCGAGCAGGGATTCCGCGGTGTCGCTGGAACGCACCGCCTCGGCCGTGAACAGGCTGAAATGGTGGGCGTCGAGCGCGTCGGCCTGCTGTTCGATGGGCAGGGGCTGGACGGATTCCAGGATCTCCCGCACCGGCAGGGCGGACGGGTCCGGACCGAGGGAGGCGACGGCGAAGGCGCCGCCGCCGGTGGTGATCATCAGGGCTGCGACGGCGGCCGTCACCCGGCGGGGATGCTTCTGCAGCACATCCGTCGTGCGCGCGACAAGCTGCTCCCCCAGGCTCATCCAAGTTTGCTTCAATTCTTGTCCTTTGCCTGCGGCGTAGGCTCTTGTCCTACGGCTCGATCAGGTGGTCCCCTGCACACTGGCGCGGCGCGCGCCGATGGCGGCAGGGTCGAAAAAAGGGCCGGAACTAGAATCCAGCGGGAAAACGAGCCGGAGTATAGCCAGCCCAGCCGGAAGTTCCCCTGCAAAACCCCTTATGAATCAAGACGTTGTTACAAAAAAATTCCCGGTCACCGAGCGGGTGCGGGAAGCGCTGGCCGTGAGCCTGCGGGGCGCGGAGGAACTGATCCCGCAGGAGGACTGGCAGGCGAAGCTCGCGCGGTCGGAGGCGACGGGCGTGCCCTTGCGCATCAAGCTGGGGCTGGACCCCACGGCGCCGGACATCCACATCGGCCACACCGTGGTGCTGAACAAGATGCGCCAGCTGCAGGACCTGGGCCACCAGGTGATCTTCCTGATCGGCGACTTCACCTCGATGATCGGCGACCCCTCGGGGCGCAACACGACCCGGCCGCCGCTCACGGCCGAACAGATCAAGGCCAACGCCGAGACCTACCGCGCCCAGGCCGACAAGATCCTGGACCCGGCGCGCACCGAGCTTCGCTACAACAGCGAGTGGAGCGACCCGCTGGGGGCGCGCGGCATGATCCAGCTGGCCGCGAAGTACACCGTGGCGCGGATGATGGAGCGCGACGACTTCCACAAGCGCTTCAGCGAAGGCCGGCCGATCTCCATCCACGAATTCCTCTACCCGCTGATGCAGGGCTACGACTCCGTGGCGCTGAAGGCGGACCTGGAGCTCGGGGGCACGGACCAGAAGTTCAACCTGCTCATGGGCCGCCACCTGCAGGCGGAGTACGGGCAGGAGCCGCAGTGCATCCTGACCATGCCGCTGCTGGAAGGCCTCGACGGCGTCGAGAAGATGTCCAAGAGCAAGAACAACTACATCGGCGTCACCGAGGAGCCGAACACCATGTTCGCCAAGGTGATGTCGATCTCGGACACGCTGATGTGGCGCTGGTACACGCTCCTGAGCTTCCGCAGCGCCGCCGAGATCGAGAAGCTCAAGGCCGAAGTCGCGGGCGGACGCAACCCGCGCGACGCCAAGGTGCTGCTGGCCAAGGAGATCACGGCGCGCTTCCACAGCGCCGCCGCGGCGGAAGCGGCGGAGCAGGACTTCGTGAACCGCAGCAAGGGCGGCATCCCGGACGAGATCCCGGAGGTGACGCTCTCCGGCGCGCCGCTCGGGATCGCGCAGCTGCTGAAGCAGGCGGGGCTGGCGCCTTCCACCTCGGAAGCCAACCGTCTGATCGAGGGCGGCGGCGTGCGGGTGGATTCGTCCACGGTCGGCGACAAGGGCCTCAAGCTCGGCGCGGGGACGTACGTCGTGCAGGTCGGGAAGCGGAAGTTCGCGCGGGTGACGGTCGGATAGGTGGTGTGGCGTATTTGTATGTGCCATGTACAATACGCCCCATGATCACCAACATCGACATCGACGAAAACCTCGTCGCCGACGCGATGAAGGTGTCTGGCGCGCGCACCAAGCGCGAGGTGGTCGACCGCGCCCTGCGCGAGATGGTGGCCCGCGCCCGCCGCCCCCGGTTCCGGGACTTCCAGGGCATCGGCGACATCGATCCGGCCTACGACCCGAAGGCCGAAACCCCGGAGGAAGCAGGCAAGTACCGCGTCGAGCAGCCGCGGGCTTCGTACCGGGTTCCCGTGCCGCCGCCGGAGCAACCGCCTTCGAAGAAGCGGAAGCGCTGATGCTGCTGCTCGACTCTTCGGTCTGGATCGACCGCTCGCGCGGGGCCGAAACGCAGGCCACCCGCTACGTGGACATGCACGAGGACCGGGAAGAGATCGCGGTCACCGGCATCGTCTACCAGGAAGTGCTGCAGGGCGCGCGCAGCGAGCGCGGCTTCGAGCAGCTCCGGGAGATGCTCTCGGCCATGCTGCTCCTCGAGCCGCGGGAATGGTCCACGTACGAGATCGCCGCCATCCTGTACCGGCGCGCGCGCAGTGCCGGCCTGACGGTGCGCAAGCCCAACGACTGCCTGATCGCGGCGATCGCCCTGGAGCACGGGGCCCTGCTGGTGCACAACGACCGCGATTTCTTCGCGCTGGCGCAGGCCGAACCGGCGCTCATGATCTATCCCAGCGGGCCCCACTGAGCTTGCGCGGCGGCTGCCGCACAATCGCCGCATGTCCCTGGCCGCCGCCGCGCAACGCATCCCCCCGCAGGTCCTGCTGCGCTGGTCCATCGCGGTGGCGGTGGTCACGATCGCCCTGAAGACGCTCGCCTGGTGGCTGACCGACTCGGTCGGCCTGCTGTCGGACGCGATGGAGTCGCTCGTCAACCTGGCGAGCGCCGCCTTCGCGCTGCTGATGGTGAAGATCGCGCTGCGCCCGGCCGACGCCGACCATCCCTACGGCCACCACAAGGCCGAATACTTCTCCTCGGGCTTCGAGGGGCTGATGATCATCATCGCCGCCGCCGGCATCCTGTGGGCGGCGCTGCTGCGGCTGCGCAACCCGCAGCCGCTGGAGCAGCTGGGCATCGGCCTAGTGCTGTCGGTCCTCAGCTCCGCCATCAACGGCGCGCTGGCCTGGGCGATGCTGCAGTCCGCGCGCACGCACCGGTCGATGGCGCTGGAGGGCGACGGCCGCCACCTGCTGACCGACGTCTGGACTTCGGCGGGCGTCGTGGTGGGCGTGGGGCTGGTCGCCACCACCGGCTGGCTGTGGCTGGACCCGGTGGTGGCGATCGCGGTGGCGGCCAACATCCTGCGCGAAGGCGTGCACCTGATGTGGAAGTCCGCCGGCGGGCTGATGGACGAGGCGCTGGAGCCGGAGGTGATCGCCCAGATCGAGAAGACGCTGGCGGAGTTCCAGCACCACACGATCCGCTTCGACCACGTGTCGACGCGGCGCTCGGGCAAGCGGCGCTTCGTGGACCTGCACATGCACATGCCGGCCGACTGGACGCTCGGCCGCGCCGCCGCCGTGCGCGCCGCGGTGGAGCAGGCGCTCATGAGCGCCGTGCCGGGCCTGCGCGCCACGATCCAGCTGCTGCCCAGCGACGTGGAGGCGCACACGAGCGACGAGGAGGACCTGATCTGATGCTGGCCGTGGTGCAGCGGGTGCGCGAGGCGCGCGTGGAAGTGGCGGGCAAGGTGATCGGCGCGATCGGGCCAGGCCTGCTGGTGCTGGTGTGCGCCGAGCGCGGCGACGGCGAGGGGCAGGCGGACCGGCTGCTGGCGAAGCTGCTGAAGCTGCGGATCTTCAGCGACGAGGCGGGGAAGATGAACCGCAGCGTGCAGGATGTCGGCGGTGGCTTGCTGGTGGTGAGCCAGTTCACGCTCGCGGCGGACCTGGGCGGCGGGAACCGGCCGAGCTTCACGAACGCGGCGCCGCCGGAGGAGGGGCGCAGGCTCTACGAGTATTTCGTGGAGAAGGCGCGGGCGGCGCATCCGGTGGTGCAGACGGGGGAGTTCGCGGCGGACATGCAGGTGCACCTGGTGAATGATGGGCCGGTGACGATTCCGGTCACGATGCGGTGAGGTGCTGGGGTTCGCTGGCGCTCACCGCCAGCCTACGGAAGGCGAGGCGCGGGCGTTCGTAGGCTGGTGGTGAGCCGCAGGCGGACCCCAGCGGGAGTGTCCGAATTTCCGTGTGTGAGGCGCTGAGACTTTTCCACGGCGGCGGTCGGCGCTTGCGACGAACCGACCGACGCGGTGGGAAAGTCGGTCCTCGATCTTACGAGACCCCTCTGGT
>NZ_JBUDXE010000019.1:0-63847 GCF_054956735.1 Ramlibacter sp. bp-362 | reverse complement strand
ACTATCGCCAACTCGCCGAGTCAGAAATAATCGTCTGACTCACACCAACGAGTCTCCGAGATTCCCGGCGCGGTTCACTCCTCTGCAGGCCCGGCAGTATGACTGGTTAGTACGCAATCGACCATCTTCTTCGCCTCGTCTGTGACGGGCTTCGGCGCTAGCAGGCAAATCTCCGCAAGCTTCCCTCCCATGGAGTCCAATTCAGCGAGCGAGGAAATCTTCGTCTCTTGGGCTTGGATGATCAGTCTCTGGGTTTCGACTAAGAATTCGGCATAAAGCTTCCGCCGGATCGCGGCCTGCTCTCGTGCAACGTCCAGGCGCCACTCCTGGTTCTTAACGCTTCGATTTGAGAAATAGCTGATGATCCCTGCCACCGATGCGCCAGCAAGGGTTCCCAGGATCGCGATTACCTCAGATGGCATGTGTGAGGCCTAACGTAAAGGTGACCGGCACGTTGGGGCAAGGGGCCGCACGGTGCACGATTTCCAACCGCGCCGTGCGGCCCCTTGCCGCAACGTGTCCGAGTCGACCGTTCTGTTGGAGCGCATGCTCAGCCCCTTGCCTGCTTTGAGTAGTCCACCATTCTTCGCGGAAAAGCCTGCGCCACAATGCGCGGCCTTCGGTCCGATAGATCCTCGCCGTCGATTAGGTCTGCGGGGTAGGCGAGATCCACATTGAAGCGAGAGTTCTCCACTAGCATTTTGAACACAGCCCAGGAGCGAGGCTGGACGACGCCGTCGCCTGACTCCCAGAACGCATAGATTCGTTCGCGCAGCTCGGAAGGCGCAATGCGAAAGGCGATCTTGCTTTCACCTTCGATTTCGGCAAAGAGATCAGCAGAAGTGACACCATCCACCACCTCGGAATAGAGAAGGAGCTTCGCGGGCCGGCAGCCAAAGGCCGCCATCGCCATATGGGCCAACTGGCTCAGCACGTCACGGTTTTCCATGCGCTCTAACGTAGAGGTGACCGGCACGTTGCGGCAAGGCGCCGCGAGGTGCAGGATATCCAACGGCGCCTCGCGGCGCCTTGTCGCAACGTGTCCGAGTCGACCGACCTGTTAGACCGCACTCTCCCCACTTTGCCTGCTACATCATGGTCTCGTCGATAACGCCAAGATCAACCCGCTGCATGAGGCCGCCACTCACGATGCGCCGCTTAGCCTCCGCTACCTTTGCCTTCGCGACACCGAACCAGAGTTCGTCTTGCGCCTGGACCTGCTTGCATCCTGAATCCGTTGCCCTCGGCGCTCTGGGCCGGTACTCAAACCCGAGTTCGTCGAGGCTTACGCCATCGGGCGTGGAAGCTTGCCCAAACGCCAACGGAGCCTTTGTTTCGATACGAATCGCCTGCCAGACTCTGTGGAAACATTCCCGCAGAACTTCCTGAACGGAATGCAAGGAGCGGCGGGGGTTAGTGATCCGGATCATCACTCGGTGGGCATAGACCCGGCCGTCGAGAGTCACAAAATCGAAGTGGAACTCTCTCTCGACCGGATCCGGATGCACCATCTTCCGATTGGTTTCGGCCACATGCCGTTGCCAAGCCTCATCCGCAAGGCTGGTTGTTCGCGTTCGCGGGTACTCCGAGTCATCGTCGTCATCCCGCCCCGACAGCCCGCGCGAGCTGTAGTACGCCGAGTTGTTCGGATTGAGCTGATTCGAGCGGTTCTCGCGATCAGACTTGGAGGACACGACTCAACTCCTAAAATTGGGGAGAGGCTGCACTAAGCGGTCTAACGTAATGTAGACCGCACACCCCACCAGCTTATCCAGCACATGACGGATAAACCAGGAAGCCAGATTCGCTGTAAGCCTTGTGGCATCTCATCCTCCCGCTGCTGGGTTTGTATATCCGCAGAGGAAGCTTGGCAAGAATATCCGGCGCCTCGGCGTCGCCGGATAAAGCGGATATGGGCGTGAGTGCGGGATAAATCGGCCATCGAGGCGGGCGGCGGTACCCGAGCCTCGCAGGCGCAGAAGCCGGCGTTCGCCGGCTTCCTGGGAGCCCTGGGTCCCCGCCTTCGCGGGGATGACGGGGAACGGGGGAATAAGAAGAGCGTGGGTGTGGTGCGAACCGTGGCCGTCAAGCCCTCTCGATCCGAAACACCGCCTTCCTCTCCCCCACCGACCTCCCCTTGATACTTTTGATCTCCCCATTCCTCCAAGGCCTCAGCGCCTCCCGCTGGGCATCGTCCAGCCACCCCAGCTGCTCCATCGCCTCCACGGTCGCCGCGTACACCGCCAGCTTGTTCCCATCCGCGATCTTGATCGCCAGCGCCTCCCCGCGGCTCCGACTCGCCACGACCTGCACGCCTTCCGCGCCGGCCTTGGTCACCCAGTCCCCGCGCCCCGCTTCCATGAACGCGACGTCATTGCGCCCCGTCCCCGAAACCAGGTCCGGATGCGCCGTCATCGCATCCGCCAGCACCTCGAAGCTCTCGCCAAACCGCGCATCCCGCGCCCCGCTCGCGAGCCGCGCGAACCCCTGCGCCAGACTCGCCAGCGGCATCGCATAGTTCGGCGCCGAACACCCGTCGATGCCCATCGCCAGTTGATGCTCCTGCAGCCCCACCACTTCGGCCACCGCACTGCGGATCGCCTGCTGCAGCGGGTGCGCGGGATCGAGGTACGTCTCCACCGGCACCTCGTGCTGCACGCAGAACGCGAGGAAGCCACTGTGCTTGCCGCTACAGTTGTGGTGGCGCTCGTCGTAGCTGCCCGGCGCGGGCGGCGGCCAAGCGCCGAGTTCGGCGTAGTAGGGGACGTGGCAGCCGCATTGCAGGCGCTGGTAGCCGACGCCCGCCTTCTCCAGGATCTGCTCCACCTGTTCCACGTGCTTCGGCTCGCCGCTGTGGCTGGCGCAGAGCAGCGCCAGGTTGGCCGGCGTCAGGTTGAAGTGCTGCGCGCCGCCGCCCTGCACGAACGGCAGCGCCTGCAGCGGCTTGA
Source organism: Ramlibacter sp. bp-362 (assembly GCF_054956735.1). Lineage (NCBI taxonomy): Bacteria > Pseudomonadati > Pseudomonadota > Betaproteobacteria > Burkholderiales > Comamonadaceae > Ramlibacter > Ramlibacter sp. bp-362. Next base: position 60,899 of record NZ_JBUDXE010000019.1, on the reverse strand, counting down.
GCGTCGAGCGAGTGAAGGTGACCCAGTGCGGGTCGCCGGCCTGCGCCAGCACGCGGCCGCGCGTGTCGGTGACGGCCAGGGCGCCGAAGTACACGCACTCGCGGGTGCCGCCACGATAGGTTTCGACGAGGGGGACGAGGGATGCCATGCGGCATTCTGCCGTGTCTCCGGCCTGACGCGCGCACGCCGGCGGCGCGCCGCACAATGCCGGGCATGACGCAACTGCGCTCTCCCTTGCAGGCCCAGGTGGTCCAGTGGCTGGTGGCTCCGGGCGATGTCGTCCGGGCTGGCGAACTTCTGGTCGTGCTCGAGGCGATGAAGATGGAGCATGAGGTGCGGGCGCCGGGGGCGGGGCGCGTGGGGGAGAGGTTTTTTGGCGAGGGGGAGACGGTGCAGGAAGGCGAGGTGTTGCTCGTCCTGGAGGAAGGCAGTGGCGCGGAGGCGGGTGCCCCCACCCCAACCCTCCCCCAGAGGGGGAGGGAGCAAATCCGGGAGGATCTTCGGCGGGTGGTGGAGCGGCAGGCGTTGACGCTCGACGAGGCGCGGCCGCAGGCCGTCGCCAAGCGCCACGCGCTTGGTATGCGCACCGCGCGCGAGAACATCGCCGATCTCTGCGACCCGGACAGCTTCAGCGAATACGGCGCCCTCGCCGTCGCCGCGCAGCGCAGCCGGCGCAGCGAGGACGACCTGATGCGCAACACGCCCGCCGACGGCATGGTCACCGGCATCGGCCGCGTCAACGGCGCGCTGTTCCCGCCCGAGCGCACGCAGGCGGCCGTGCTCGCCTACGACGCCACCGTGCTCGCGGGCACGCAGGGCTTCCGCAACCACCAGAAGACCGATCGGCTGCTCGGTCTCGCGCTCAAGCACCGCCTGCCCGTCGTGCTGTTCGCCGAAGGGGGCGGCGGACGGCCCGGCGATACCGACATGCCCATCGTCGCCGGCCTGCATGTGCCCACCTTCGCGAGTTTCGCGCGCCTGAACGGGCAGGTGCCGGTGGTGGGCATCGCCGCGGGCCGCTGCTTCGCGGACAATGCGGCGCTGCTGGGGTGCTGCGACGCGATCATCGCCACGCAGGACAGCAACATCGGCATGGGCGGCCCCGCGATGGTGGAAGGCGGCGGCCTGGGCACCTATGCGCCGGAGCAGATCGGTCCCGCCCCGGTGCAGCACGGCAACGGCGTGATCGACGTGCTGGTGCCCAACGAGGCGGAAGCGGTCGCCGCGGCGAAGCACTACCTGTCGTTCTTCCAGGGCGCGCTCGCCGACTTCGAGGTGCCGGACGCCACGCAGCTGCGCGACGTCGTCCCGGAAAACCGCCTGCGCGTCTACGACACGCGCGCCGCCATGCTGGGCCTCGCCGATCGCGGCAGCCTGCTGGAACTGCGCACCGGCTTCGGCATCGGCATCCACACGGCGCTCGCGCGCATCGCCGGCCGGCCCGTCGCCCTGCTTGCCAACAACCCGCTGCACCTGGGCGGCGCGATCGACGCCGATGCCGCCGACAAGGCCGCGCGCTTCATGCAGCTGTGCAACGCGCACGGCCTGCCGATCGTGAGCCTGGTGGACACGCCCGGCTTCATGGTCGGCCCCGCGATCGAGGAGCAGGCGCAGGTGCGCCACGTCAGCCGCATGTTCGTCGCCGCCGCCCATCTACGGGTGCCGCTGTTCGCCATCGTGCTGCGCAAGGGCTACGGCCTGGGCGCGATGGCGATGGCGGCGGGCGGTTTCCACGGACCCGAGTTCACCGTTTCGTGGCCGAGCGGCGAGTTCGGCGGCATGGGCCTGGAAGGCGCCGTGCGGCTCGGCTACCGCAAGGAGCTGGAGGCGGTTCCCGAAGGCCCCGAGCGCGAGGCGCTGTTCGAGCGGCTTGTCGCGAAGCAGTACGAGGCCGGCCAGGCGATGAACATGGCGGCCACGCTGGAGATCGACGCCGTGATCGACCCGGCGCAGACGCGCGAGTGGCTGCTGCGCGGCCTGGCGGCGGCGCGCACGGCCGAGCACGCGCCCGCCCCGCACATCGACACCTGGTGACATCGCCCCCCGGCGCGGCCGCGGCTGGGTAGGATCGGCCCTTTGCCCTCCGCCGCCCGCACCGGATGTTCATCGCCCTCGGGATCGCCCTGGCCCTCCTGGCCGCCCTGCTCTACGTCAACCTGAGCCCCGGCGAGCGCCAGGTGGCGCACGAGATCCCGCACCTGTACCCGGTGGAAGACCCGCAGTTCTTCCGCGCCATGGGGATGCTGCTGGGGCCCGACATCGTGAGCGGCAACCGCGTGCACGCGCTGCAGAACGGCGACGCGATCTTCCCAGCCATGCTGGAGGCGATCCGCGGCGCGCGCCGCACGGTGCTGTTCGAGACCTTCATCTACTGGTCGGGCGACATCGGCGAGGCCTTCGCCGAGGCGCTGTCGGAGCGCGCCCGCGCCGGCGTCAAGGTGCACGTGCTGCTGGACTGGGTGGGCAGCATCAAGGTGGACGAGGCGCTGGTGGACCGCATGCGCGACGCCGGCGTGGAGGTGCACCGCTTCCACCCGCTGCGCTGGTACAACCTCGGGCGAATCAACAACCGCACGCACCGCAAGCTGCTGATCGTGGACGGCCGCATCGGCTTCACCGGCGGCGTCGGCATCGCGACGCCGTGGACCGGCAACGCGCAGGACGCCGACCACTGGCGCGACTCGCACTACCGCGTGGAAGGGCCGGTGGTCGCGCAGATGCAGGGCGTGATGCTCTCCAACTGGGGCAAGACCACCGGACGCATCCTGCACGGCGACGACTACTTCCCCGCGCCGCAGCCGGCCGGCGAGCAGCAGGCGCAGATGTTCCACAGCTCGCCCAGCGGCGGCGGCGAGAGCATGCAGCTGATGTACCTGATCGCCATCACGGCGGCGGTGAAGACGATCGACATCGCCAGCGCCTACTTCGTGCCCGACGACATGGCGCGGCTCGCGCTGGTCGCGGCACGCAAGCGCGGCGTGCGCGTGCGGGTGATCACGCCGGGGCGGCGCATCGACCAGCAGGTGGTGCGGCATGCCTCGCGCGCGCTGTGGGGCGAGCTGCTGGAAGCGGGCGTGGAGATGTACGTCTACGAGCCGACCATGTTCCACTGCAAGACGGTGCTGGTGGACGGGCTGCTGGCGTCGGTGGGGTCCACCAACTTCGATCCGCGGTCGTTCCGGCTGAACGACGAGGCGAACCTGAACGTGTACGACCGCGCGTTCGCGCAGGAGCTGACGGCGGTGTTCGAGGAGGATTTGAAGCGGTGCCGGCGGGTGACGCTGGAGGAGTGGCGGCGCAGGCCGCTGATCGAGAAGGTGCGCGAGCGGGTGTTGGCGTTGCTGGCGCCGGTGCTTTAGCTGGGGTTCGCTGCGCTCACCGCCAGCCTACGGAAGACAGGAGGTCCTCAGGCGACGCGGAAGAGCACGGCGTCCTTGTTCGCCGCTGCGCGCTGGTAGAAATCCTTGAGGCCCTTCACCGCCTGCACCACTTCGTCGGGCGTCGCTTCCATCAGCGCCGTTTCGCAGCGCGTGCGGATCTCGGCGTCGGCCAGCGCCGCGAGCTTGGCGGCCGTCGCCTGCACCTGGGCGGAGGACGAATAGCCCACCATGGTCGGGATCTTGTCGGTCTGTTCGGCGCCGCAGCCGGCTTCGGCCTGCAGCACCTGGCTCAGCTCGTACCACACCGCGATGGCGTCCACGTGCACTTCGCGCGGCTGTTCGCCGCCGCCCTTCTGCAGGAACGCCGCGTAGGCCAGCTCGCCGGCCAGCAGCCGCTTCAACTGGTCGTCCGAGAGCGCGTAGAAACCGCCGTCCGTTGCCATCCTGTTCTCCTCCTGCGGGACTCGCCGGCCCCTGCGGACCAATATATCGGCGTGGGCCGCGAGCGCAAAGCGCCGCGGGCCCGCGGGCGTGTTGCAAGTTGGCAGGAGGGCACACATCGCGCCGCCCATCGGCGCACGGGCGCCGCTCGGCTCACTTCAGCAGGGCCACCGCCGCGGAGAAGGTGAGGAAGGCCGCGGCCGTCGTGAGCAGGATGATGCGGGCGATACGGCCGTTGTCGGCGCCGAAGCGCTCGGCCAGCATGGACACGTTGCTGGCGCTGGGCAGCGCCGCCACCAGCACCATCACGTGCAGCGTGAAGGCATCGAGCGGCACGCCGGCGGCGCGCGCCGCGGTGCCCACCGCCCACACCAGCAGCGGATGCACGACCAGCTTGACCAGCGCCACCGGCACGAAGTCGCGCGCCGGCTGCGGGCCGTGCTCGCTCTGCGCGGCGACGAACTGCGAGCGCGCCAGCACGGCGCCGATGGTGAACAGCGCCACCGGGGACGCCGCGTCCGCCAGCAGCCCGATGGTGTTCATCACCGGCGCGACCGGCTTCCACGCGAGGGCCGACGCCAGCCCGCCCAGCACGATCGACCACGGCATCGGGTTGAGCGCCACGCCGCGCAGCGCCTTCTTCGCGGCCTTGGCCGCGCCGTGTTCGTCGGCGCCGTCCAGGCGCGAGAGCGCGATGCACAGCGAACTGGTGACCACCAGGTCGATCAGGATGGTGAGGATCGCCGGGCCGGCCGCGGCGTCGCCGAGCAGCGCCACCAGCAGCGGCACGCCCATGAAGCCCGTGTTGGGGAAGGCGGCCACCAGCGCGCCGAAGGACGCGTCGTTCCAGCGGATGCGCGCGTTCATGCTGGATTTCACGGTGCCGGCCACCACCAGCAACGCGCAGAGCAGCCAGATGCCCACGGCGGCCGGGTCCAGCAGCTGCGCGATCGGCGTGCTGGCGCCGAAGCGGTACAGCAGGCAGGGCAGCGCGAAGTACAGCACGAAGGTGTTCAGGCCGCTGATCGCCTCGAAGGGCAGCATGCGCTGGCGCGCGGCGACGTACCCGGCCAGCACCAGGGCGAAGAAGGGGAAGGTGATGGCCAGGACGCTTAGCACGCGCGTATTGTCGGGGAGCGCCGGTCAGAAGCGGCCGAGGAACTCGCCAAGGGGCACCATGACGACCGGCACCGGCGTCTGCTCGTTGAGCCGTTCGAACTCCTCGTCCGAAAACCATGCCTTGCCGACGATGACGCAGCACTCGCAATGCAGTTGCGCCGCCAGCCGCGCGGCCTTGTGCACGTCCTTGTGGAGCACCTGGTTGCGGTATTTCACCTCGACGCCGATGCGGCGCGCGCCCAGGTCGACGATGAAATCGATTTCGTCGTTGTTGCGCCGCCAGTAACCCAGCTCCACGAGGCCCGGCCACTGGCGCAAGTGATTGGCGACGACGTTTTCCGCATAGGCTCCGAGGAGCGGCGCGTCCTGGAGCATCTGGGGGAGGCTCAGCTTCATCACGGCGTTGCGCACCGCCAGGTCCACGAGGTAGGTCTTGAAGTTGCCGGCCTTGGGGGTCGCCTTGGTGCTGGTGTGCTTGTCGAGCCGCCACACGAGGTCGGTCGCTTCGAGCAGCGGGAAGTACCCTTCGATGGTGGTGCGCGCGAGTTCGATCTCGCCGCTCAATTGCGACAGGTTCGTTTCCCGCCCGGGATCCTTCAGGAGCGCCAGGTAGAAGCGGCGCAACATCTCGGGCTTGCGGAACTCTGCAGCCACCGGCAAGTCCTCGAAGATCACGCGCTCCACCTGGTTTTGGTACAGGTACTCCTGCCGCGCGACAAGGGAAGGCAGTTCCCAGACTTCGGGGAAGCCGCCTTCGAACAGGAAGTTCTCGGTCTCCTGCAGGTGGCTTTCTCCTCCGAAGAAGTTGCCATGCAACCAGCGGCAGAAGCTGTAGCCATCCAGGTCCGACATCTGCAGGGAGCGGCCAAGCTCCCGCATGCCTTCCATGCCGGCCATCACCTGCTTCAGCGACACACCGGGCCGCTTGGCCACCACGCGGTAGTAGAACCATTCGCGGAAACTGAAGGGCAGGACGTGGAAATCCTTGATCCGCCCCAGCAGGCTCTCGCGCGACTTGCGGAAGATGGGCGTGCTTGCCGAGCCGGAAACGACGAAGCGCACGGCCGTCTTCAGGTCGTAGAACTTCTTCAGGTACAGCTCCCAGCGCGGAAAGCGCTGGACCTCGTCGAGGAACAGGAAGGCCGCGCCCTCCCGGGAGGCGGCTCTTGCGGCCTGGACGAGGTCGTTGAAGAAGCGGTCGCGATCCGCCCCCGGCAGGTCCAGCGCCGGGTCGTCCAGGGAAAAATAGGCGATGCGCCGGGCCTGGCCGGCAGGATCGTCCGCATCACGGATCAACTGCTGGATGCATTGAAGCAGCAGGGTGCTCTTGCCGACACGTCGCGGCCCCGTGACGGAGACCATCTGCGGCAGTTGCCGCACATCGGCATACAGGTCGTGAAAGACGTCGCGCCTGAACTCCGGCAGGCCGGCGAACGCGCCCTTGGGGTCCTGCCACCAGGGGTTGTACGGCTCCAGGATCTGGAAGCCGCCGAAGGGAGCGGATGCCGGCATGCCAAGAATTTTGCTTTTTTGCCGTCATGACGTCAAATATGCAAAAGAGGCGCGGCGACCAGCCCGTATCATCGGCGTATCCCGCAGCAGTACCCACGATGTCCGGCCTGAACCTCGCCCAGCAAGAAGCCGTCAACTACCTGCATGGGCCGTGCCTGGTGCTGGCCGGCGCCGGATCGGGCAAGACGCGCGTCATCACGCACAAGATCGCCCGGCTGATCCAGACCGGCGTGGAGGCCAAGCGCATCGCCGCCATCACCTTCACCAACAAGGCCGCCGCCGAAATGCGCGAGCGCGCCAAGGCGCTGGTGGGCCGCGACGCCAAGGAGGTGCTGGTGTGCACCTTCCACGCCCTGGGCGTGCGCATGATGCGGCAGGACGGCAGCGTGCTGGGGCTGAAGCCCCAGTTCTCCATCCTCGACTCCGACGACGTCACCAGCATCCTCAAGGACGCCGGCGGCACCACCGATGCCGCCACGGCGCGCCAGTGGCAGTGGGGCATCAGCCTGTGGAAGAACATGGGCCTGAACGCCGCGCAGGCGCTGGCCCAGGCCAAGGACGAACACGAACGCGTCACGGCCACCGTGATGGCACGCTACGAGGAGCGGCTGGCCGCCTACCAGAGCGTGGACTTCGACGACCTGATCGGCCTGCCGCTGAAGCTGCTGCGCGACTTCCCGGAAGTGCGCGAGAAGTGGCAGCAGCAGCTCGCGCACGTGCTGGTGGACGAATACCAGGACACCAACGCCACCCAGTACGAGCTGCTCAAGCTGCTGGTGGGCGAGCGCGGGCGCTTCACGGCCGTGGGCGACGACGACCAGTCGATCTACGGCTGGCGCGGCGCCACGCTGGACAACCTGCGGCGCCTTCCGCAGGACTATCCGCAGCTGAAGGTGATCAAGCTGGAGCAGAACTACCGCTCCACCGGCGCGATCCTGCGCGCGGCCAACAACGTGATCCAGCCCAACCCCAAGCTGTTCCCCAAGACGCTGTTCTCGGAACTGGGCGAGGGCGAGCCGGTGCGCGTGGTGGACTGCGACAACGAGGAGCACGAGGCCGAGCGCATGGTCGCGCGCATCCAGTCGATCCGCGCCAACGGCCTGGGCAAGGACTGGAAGGACTTCGCCGTGCTGTACCGCGCCAACCACCAGGCGCGCGTGTTCGAGCAGGCACTGCGCAAGGCGCAGATCCCCTACAAGGTCTCGGGCGGCCAGAGCTTCTTCGACCGCGCCGAGATCCGCGACCTGTGCGCCTGGCTGCGCCTGTGGGTCAACAACGACGACGACCCGGCCTTCCTGCGTGCCGTGACCACGCCCAAGCGCGGCATCGGCCACCAGACGCTCTCCTCGCTGGGCGTGTTCGCGAGCCAGTACAAGCTGTCACTGTTCGAGGCGCTGTTCTCGTCCTCGCTGCCCAGCGTGCTGTCGGCGCGGGCCGTGGGCAGCCTGCACGAATTCGGCCGCTACGTGAACGACCTGGAGTTCCGCGCCCGCCACACCATGGGCGCGGAGGACGCGCGCACCTTCATCGCCGACTGGTTGAAGGACATAGCCTACGAGAAGCACCTGTACGACAGCGAGGACAACGAGAAGGTCGCGGCCGCGCGCTGGACCAACGTGCTCGAGTTCTGCGACTGGATGGCGCAGCGCTGCGGCGGCGAGATCGACGACACGGCGGGCGTCAGCACGGCCGGCGAGCGCAAGAGCCTGCTGGAAGTGGCGCAGACGATCTCGCTGCTGTCCACGATCAGCGAGCGCGAGAAGGACCAGGACGTGGTGACGCTCTCCACGCTGCACGCCGCCAAGGGCCTGGAGTGGCCGCACGTGATCCTCGCCGGCTGCGTGGAAGGCATGCTGCCCTTCAAGCCGGAAGACGCCGAGGGCGGCGCCGTCAGCGAGGCCTTCGCGCAGCGGCTGCAGGAGGAGCGGCGCCTCATGTACGTGGGCATCACGCGGGCGCAGCGCTCGCTGGCCGTGAGCTGGAGCAGGAAGCGCAAGAAGGGCCGCGAGATGATCGCGGCGCAGCCGAGCCGCTTCATCGCGGAGATGGCACTGGACAAGACGACGGTGAAGGAAGACCCGCGCGAGAAGCTGAAGGCGCTGCGCGCGGAGTTCGCGAAGAAGAGCGCGGAGGCGGCCGCGGCCGCCGCGGCCTCGCAGGGGGCGGCATGAGGTCGATCGCCGCGTTGCTGCTCGCCGCCTGCGCCGCCTCGGCCGGCGCGCAGACCGCCTGCCCGCATGCGAGCGAGGTGGGCCAGGCGCAGATGCTGGGCATCTGGCGTGCCGAGTTCGAGGGCGTGGGCCACGTCGCCACCCTGCTGCTGCAGAAGCATCCGGAATATGCGCTGAGCCTCAGCGGCGCGATCAACCGCAACGGCGACCGCCGGCCGGTCGCCGGCGACATCGAGGACGGCGAGTTCACGCTGGAGGAATCCGCCGACGGCGTGCACATCGCCGCCACCTGGATCGGCGAGCTGGTGGAAGGCTCCTGCGGCAAGGAGATCCGCGGCGTCTGGCGGCGCGACGGCGAGTCGGACGGGCGGGCCTTCGTGATGCGCAAGGACTGAGCGCGGCCGTGGCGCCCGATTACCATCGGGCGCATGCGCCGCCTCACCGCCACCGCGCTTGCCGCGGCCCTGCTGCCGCTCGCCGCCCACGCGCAGCCGGATGAACCCTGGCAGGCCTGCACCGCCATCACCGACGGCGCGCAGCGCCTCGCCTGCTTCGACCGCTGGGCGGCGGGACAGAAGCCCCTGCCCACGCTGGCCGCGCCCGAGTTGCCGGCGACGCTGCCCTCGCCCGTGCGGCCGCGCCGCGGCCTGCGGCTGACGGAGCTCGACGGCTGCCGCGAGCAGCGTTACTCCGAGCTCTCGCGCTTCTGGGAGCTGGAGCCCGGCGCCGACTGCGGCACCTTCGGCATCCGCGGCTACCGGCCGATCTCGGTGGACCTGGTCACGGCCGACACGATCAACCGGCAGCCCACGTCGGAGAACCCGCGCAACGATGCGACGAGCGCCCAGGACTACCGCACGACCGAGACGCGGCTGCAGCTGTCGGTGCGCGCGAAGATCGCGCAGGGGCTCTTCGCGTATTCGCCGCGCGGCATCGATTCGCTCTGGTTCGCGTACTCGCAGCAGTCGTACTGGCAGCTGTTCACGCCCAACCTGTCGCGGCCCTTCCGCAGCACCGACCACGAGCCGGAGCTGATCTACGTCTATCCGCTGCAGTCGGCGCAACCGGGCGCGTGGCGCCTGCGCTATGCCGGGGCCGGCGTGGTGCACCAGTCCAACGGCCAGTCGCTGCCGCTGTCGCGCAGCTGGAACCGCGCCTACCTGATGGCGGGCGCCGAGCGCGACGAGGTGCAGCTGCAGGGGCGCATCTGGCGGCGCATCCACGACGACGCGGACGACGACGACAACCCGGGCATCTCCAACTTCATCGGCCGCGCGGAGCTGCAGGCGCGCTGGCGGCCGAACCGCAACCACCAGTTCGTGGCGACGCTGCGGCATGCGCTGCGCAGCGAGGGCCGCGGCTCGTTCCGGATGGAGTGGTTCCGGGCACTGGCGGATCCGGGCGAAGGGCCGCCCGCGGGGCTGCAGCTGCACACGCAGTTCTTCACCGGGTATGGGGACACGCTGCTGGACTACAACCGGCGGCGGTCGGTGTTCAGCATCGGGTTGAGTCTGGTGGAGTGGTAGGAGCTAAGGCAGGACGAGGACGTCCGCGTCGGATTCCGCCAGCACGCGGCGGCTGACGCTGCCCAGGAGCAGGTCGTCCACCGGGCCCTGGCCCTGGCGGCCGATGACGATCAGGTCGATGTCCTGCTCCTGTTCCTGCTCGAGGATGCGCACCGAGGCCGGGCCGTGCACCAGCACCTGCGCGACCTGCTGCGCCGGCACGCCCGACTGCTGCACCAGCGCCGCCATGCGCTCCTGCGCCTCGGCCTGGGCCTGGGTGCGGTAGTGCTGCAGGTATTCGTCGTCGACGCCGGCGCGGAACAGGCTGCCCTCGAACGGGGCCTCGTACGCATGCATGGCCACGATGCGGCCCGTGGGCGACACGGCGTGGGCCATCTGCAGGGCGGGCAGCGAGGCGTCGGAGAAGTCCACCGGCACGAGCACGGAGCAGAAGTCCGCGGCCGGCGCGCGCTTCACCACCAGCAGCGGCCGCCCGAAGCTGCCCACCAGGCGCTCGGCGGTGGAGCCGAGCACGAAGCGCCGCAGCACGCTGCTGCCGCGCACGCCCAGCACCAGCAGGTCGGCGGCGGTGGCCTCCGCCGCGGCCGCGAGCGCCGTCGGCACCGTGCCTTCCACCACCCGGGCGCCGGCCTTCACGCCATAGCGCTGGTCGAGCGTCGCGGCGAGCGCCTCCACGAGCATCTGCTCCTGCTCGCGCACGCGCTCCGTCACTTCCTGCGGCAGGCCGGCGACGAGCCGGCGCAGTTCGGTCAGGCGCGCGTCGGCGCCGACGTGCACCAGTTCCAGCGCCGCGCCGCTGGCGCGGGCGACGCGCGCGGCCCGCTCGACGGCATGGCGCGCGGGCGCGGAGAGATCGGTGGCGGCGAGCAGGCGCTGCAGGCGTTTCATGCAGTTCCTCCTGGAGTTCGCCCCATTCTAGGCACGCCCCCGGCTACAGTGTCCTCGCCAAGGAGCACGCGATGACCGAGCGCGAGAAGATGCTGGCCGGCCAGCTGTACAACGCCTTCGACCCGGATCTGGTGGAGGCCCGCCTGCGGGCCAGGCGCCTGTGCGCCGAGCTGAACGTGCGGGCCGAGGACGATCCGGCGCGGCGCGCCGCGTTGGAGCAGCTGTTCGGCGCCGGCGGCGACACCGTCGGCCTGACCTCGCCCTTCTTCTGCGACTACGGCAGCCAGATCGAGCTGGGCGAGAAAGTGTTCTTCAACTTCAACTGCGTGGTACTGGATGTGTGCAAGGTGACCATCGGGTCGTTCACGCTGTTCGGGCCCGCGGTGCAGATCTACACGCCGCTGCATCCCCTCGATGCGGCGAGCCGCCGGGTCGAGGAGTACGGCAAGCCGGTGGCCATCGGCTCGGACGTCTGGGTGGGCGGGGGCGCGATCATCCTGCCGGGCGTGACCATCGGCGACCGCGCGGTGATCGGCGCCGGGAGCGTGGTCACGCGGGACGTGCCGCCGGACGTGTTCGCCGCGGGGAATCCGTGCCGGGTGGTCCGGCCGATCGGGGCCTCGGACCGGAGCTGAGGCTACAGCGCCAGCTCGTACTGGATCGTCAGCGGCGCGTGGTCGCTGAATCGGCCGTCCTTGTAGATGGCCGCGGCGCGGGCATGCTGCGCGAGGCCCGGCGTGGCGATCTGGTAGTCCAGGCGCCAGCCCACGTTCTTGGCCCAGGCCTGGCCGCGGTTGCTCCACCAGGTGTACGAGGCGTCGGTGGTGTCCGGGTGCAGGTGACGATAAACGTCGACCAGGCCCGTCTCGGATAACAGTTTTGTCATCCAGGCCCGTTCCTCGGGCAGGAAACCGCTGTTCTTCTGGTTGCTCTTCCAGTTCTTCAGGTCCTGCTCCTTGTGGGCGATGTTGACGTCGCCGCACAGGATGAACTCGCGCTGCCGCTTCAGGGCCGCCAGGTGCGGGTCCACCACGTCCAGGAAGCGGAACTTGGCCTGCTGGCGGTCCTCGCCCGAGGACCCCGAGGGAAAGTAGCAGCTGATGATCGACAGCTTGCGTTGCGGCGTGTCGAAGCGCAGTTCGACATAGCGGCCCTCGGCGTCGAACTCCTCGCAGCCGAAGCCGACGATCACGTCGCTGGGCTCGTGCCGGCTGAAGGCGCCGACGCCGGAATAGCCCTTCTTCCGGGCGAAGTGGAAGTGGCCCTTCAGGCCGGCCAGGCTGTCGTGCTTGCCGTGCACGTCGGCGGCCTGGGCCTTGACCTCCTGCACGCAAATACAATCCGGGCTGTTTTGTGCGACCCAGGCCTCGACACCCTTGGAGGCGGCCGAGCGGATGCCGTTCAGGTTGAGGCTGGTCAGTTTGAACAAGGACTTTCCCATGGTGGCGGTGACGAGCCAGGACCAGCTGGCGCAGGATTTCGTGGAGTTCGCGGTGCGCTCCGGGGTCTTGCGCTTCGGCGAATTCAAGACCAAGGCCGGGCGGCTGTCGCCTTACTTCTTCAACGCCGGCCTGTTCGACGACGGCGCGAAGCTCGGGCGGCTGGCGCAATTCTATGCACAGCGCATCCTCGCCTCCGGCATCGAGTTCGACATGCTGTTCGGGCCGGCCTACAAGGGCATCCCGCTGGCGGCGGCGGTGGCGATCGAGCTGGCGCGCCTGGGGCGCAACGTGCCCTACGCCTACAACCGCAAGGAAGCCAAGGACCACGGCGAGGGCGGCACGCTGGTGGGCGCGCCGGTGCAGGGCAAGGTGCTGATCGTCGACGACGTGATGTCCGCCGGCACGGCCGCCCGCGAGTCGATCGCGCTGATCCAGGCGGCCGGCGCCACGCCGCATGCGGTGGCGATCGCGCTGGACCGGCAGGAGAAGGCCACGGAGAACGGCCAGGATGTTTCCTGGAGTGCCGTGCAATATGTCCGTGAAAAACTGGGCCTGCAGGTGTGCGCGATCGCGAAGCTGGCAGACCTCTTGCATGTCCTGGAGGCCCACGCCGGCGACGAGCTCGGCCAGCACCACGCGAAGGTGCTCGCTTACCGGGACCGCTATGGCGCGGGGTGAAAGGATGTACCCGTGCGCACTGTCCATCGTCTTGCCTGTGCCTGCCTGCTGTTCGGCGTGCTGGGGAGCGCCGTCGCGCAGACACGGAGCATCTACACCTGCACCGACGCCAAGGGCCGCAGGCTGACCGCCGACCGCCCGATCGCCGAGTGCAATGACCGCGAGCAGCGCGAACTCGCCCCCAACGGCCGGCTGCGCCGCACCGTCGGGCCCACGCTGACCGCCGCCGAATCCGCGGCCAAGGAAGCGCAGGACCGCAAGGCGGCGGAAGAGGCGCAGCGGGTCGCGGAGGAGAAGCGCCAGCAGAAACTCCTGGTGGTGCGCTACCCCAACCAGGCCGCCCACGACGCCGAACGGGCCCGCGCCCTCGCCAACGTGACGCACCCGGAGGAGCGCAAGCGCATCAACGCGCGCTACGACGAGGAACTGCAGCGGCTGAAGCTGCTGTGGAGGGAGTCGTCGGCGCCGGACGCGGCGCGGGGCTGACCCGGCTGCGCCTTGTGAAGCGCGTTCCACGGTTCATGTCATTGCGGGCTTGACCCGCAGGCCAGGCTGCCCTGAGATGCAGCCATGGACTACTACGTCTACCTGCTCGCGAGCCAGCGGCACGGCACGCTCTATGTCGGCGTGACCAGCGACCTGGTGAAGCGCGTGTACCAGCACCGGGAGGGCCTGCTGGAGGGCTTCACGAAGAAGTACGGGGTGAAGACGCTGGTGTGGTTCGACCGGACCGGGTCGGTGGAGGGGGCGATCCGGACGGAGAAGCGGATCAAGAACTGGAAGCGGGAGTGGAAGGTCGCGCTGATCGAGGAGGGGAATCCGGAGTGGAGGGATCTGTATCCGGATTTGCTGTGAGGCGGGCGCAGTGCCACGCACGCGTGGATCCCGGGTCGAGCCCGGGATGACAAACCTCTTGTCATTGCGGCCTTGAGCCGCAATCCACTGCCGGCGCAGTGCCACGCATCCGTGGATCCCGGGTCAGGCCCGGGATGACAAACCTCTTGTCATTGCGGCCTTGAGCCGCAATCCACTGCCGGCGCAGTGCCACGCATGCATGGATCCCGGGTCGAGCCCGGGATGACAAATCTCTTGTCATTGCGGCCTTGAGCCGCAATCCATCGTTGCGTGGCACTTCGCCAGGAGGCCTCAGATCCCCAGCTTCTTCCGCAGCATCTCCCCCACCTGCTGCGGATTCGCCTTGCCCTTCGAGGCCTTCATCGCCTGGCCCACCAGCGCGTTGAACGCCTTGTCCTTCCCGGCGCGGACCTGTTCCACGTTGCCCGGGTTCGCCGCGATCACCTCGTCGACGATCTTTTCCAGGGCGCCGCTGTCGTTCATCTGCTTCAGCCCCTTGGCCTCGATGAGCGCATCGACGTCGCTGCCCTCGCCCGCCCACAAGGCGTCGAACACCTGCCGCGCGGCATTGTTCGACACGGTCCCGTCGGCGACGCGCTGGATCAGCTTCGCCAGCGTGGCCGCGCCGACCGGCGCCTGCTCGATCGCGATCTCCTGCGCGTTCAGGCGCCGCGAGACCTCGCCCATGATCCAGTTGCTCGCCAGCTTGGGCTGGCCGCTCGCGCGCGCCGCTTCCTCGAAGTACGCGCCCATCGCCTTGCTCTGCGTCAGCGTCGTCGCGTCGTACTCCGGCAGGCCGTAGTCCGCGACGAAGCGCGCCGCCATCACGCGCGGCAGTTCGGGCATTTCCGCCTTCACGCGCTCCACCCACTCCGGCGCCACCACCAGCGGCGGCAGGTCGGGGTCGGGGAAGTAGCGGTAGTCGGCCGCGTCTTCCTTGGTGCGCATCGCGCGGGTCTCGCCCGTGTCGGGGTCGAACAGCACCGTGGCCTGCTCGATGGCGTGGCCGTCCTCCAGCTGCTCGATCTGCCAGCGCACCTCGAAGTCGATCGCCTCCTTCATGAAGCGGAAGCTGTTCAGGTTCTTGATCTCGCGCCGCGTGCCGAAGGGCTGGCCCGGCTTGCGCACCGACACGTTCGCGTCGCAGCGGAAGCTGCCTTCCTGCATGTTGCCGTCGCAGATGCCGATCCAGGTGACGATCTTGTGCAGCTCCTTCGCGTACGCCACCGCCTCGTCGGACGAGCGCATGTCCGGCTCGGTGACGATCTCCAGCAGCGGCGTGCCGGCGCGGTTCAGGTCGATGCCGGACTGCCCCACGAAGTCCTCGTGCAGCGACTTGCCTGCGTCCTCCTCGAGGTGCGCACGCACGAGGCGCACCGACTTCTTCTCCTCGCCGAGGTAGAACTCGACGACGCCGCCCTGCACCACCGGGATCTCGTACTGCGAGATCTGGTAGCCCTTGGGCAGGTCCGGGTAGAAGTAGTTCTTGCGGGCGAAGATGCTGCGGGGCGCCACGTGCGCGCCGATCGCCAGGCCGAAGCGGATCGCCCGCTCCACCGCGCCGACGTTCATCACCGGCAGCGTGCCGGGCAGCGCCAGGTCCACCGGCGAGGCCTGCGTGTTCGGCTCGGCGCCGAAGCTGGTGGGCGCGCGGCTGAAGATCTTGCTGGCGGTGGACAGCTGGGCGTGCGTCTCGAAGCCGATGACGACTTCGTAACCCTGGACGAGCTTGCTCATTGCAGGCCCTCCGGCGCGCGTAGGTGGAAGTCCGTCGCCTGCTGGAAGCGGTGCGCCGCGGCCAGCAGCCGCGATTCCTGGAAGTAGTTGCCGATCAACTGCAGCCCCACGGGCATGCCGCCCTCGCCGAAGCCGCAGGGCACGCTCATGCCCGGCAGGCCCGCGAGCGACGCGGGCAGCGTGAAGATGTCGGCCAGGTAGTCCGCGAGCGGGTCGCCCCCGTGCTCGCCCAGGCGCCACGGGACCGTGGGCGCCACCGGGCCGGCGATCAGGTCGCAGGACTTGAACGCCTGCTGGAAGTCGTCGGCGATCATGCGGCGGATCTTCTGCGCCTGCAGGTAGTAGGCGTCGTAGTAGCCGTGCGAGAGCACGTAGGTGCCCACCATGATGCGGCGCTGCACCTCCAGCCCGAAGCCCTCGGCGCGCGTCTTCTTGTACATGTCCAGCAGGTCGCCGTAGTCCTTCGCGCGGTGCCCGAACTTCACGCCGTCGAAGCGCGAGAGGTTGGAGCTCGCCTCGGCCGGCGCGATGATGTAGTACACGGGGATGGCGAGCTCCGTGCGCGGCAGCGAGATCTCCACGATGCGCGCGCCCAGCGCCTCGTACTGCTTCAGCGCCTCGCCGATCGCGGCGCGCACGTCCGGCGCCACGCCCTCGGCCAGGAATTCCTTCGGCACGCCGATGCGCAGTCCGGCGATGGAACCCTGCAGCTCGCGCGTGTAGTCCTCCGCCGGAACGTCCAGCGAGGTCGAGTCGCGGTCCGGGTCCGGCCCGCACAGCGCCGACAGCAGCAGCGCGCAGTCCTCGGCGCTGCGCGCCATCGGGCCGGCCTGGTCCAGGCTGGACGCGTAGGCGATCATCCCGTAGCGCGACGCCCGCCCGTAGGTCGGCTTGATGCCGGTGATGCCGCAGAAGGACGCCGGCTGGCGGATCGATCCGCCCGTGTCGGTGCCCGTCGCGGCCGGCGCCAGGCGCGCCGCCACGGCGACCGCGCTGCCGCCGGAGGAGCCGCCCGGGATGCGCGCGGTGTCCCACGGGTTCTTCACCGCCCCGTAGGCGGAGTTCTCGTTGGACGAGCCCATGGCGAACTCGTCGCAATTGAGCTTGCCCAGCGTCACCGTGCCGGCCTCGGCCAGCTTGCGCACCACCGTCGCATCGAAGGGCGAACGATAGTTCTCCAGCATCTTCGAGCCGGCGGTGCTGGGGAAGTCCTTCGTGACGAAGATGTCCTTGTGGGCGATCGGCACCCCCAGCAGGGGCGCGGTGTCGCCGGCGGCCAGGCGGGCGTCGGCCTCCCGGGCCTGGGCCAGCGTGACGGCCTCGTCGGTCGCCAGGAAGGCGCCGAGCGCCGCGTGCTGCTTGCCGCGGGCGAGGAAGTGCTGCGCCACCTCGGTCGCCGACACCTCCTTCGCGCGCAGCTTCGCGGCGAGCTGCGCCACCCCGAGTTCGTGCAGCGCGCTCATTCGATCACCTTCGGCACCAGGAACAGGCCGCGCTCCACGGCGGGGGCGCTGCGCTGGTTCGCCTCGCGGTCGATTCCGGCCGCCGCGACGTCCTCGCGCAGGCGCAGGGCGACCTCCTGCACGGCGGCCACCGGGTGGGTCAGGGGCTCGACCCCGGACGTGTCCACGGCGCGCATCTTCTCCACGATCTCGAAGAAGCCGTTGATGCGGGCGAGCATGCGCTCGCTTTCCTCGGGCGGCAGTTCCAGCCGCGCCAGGTGGGCGATGCGCGCGATGTCTTGGGAGTTCAGGGACATGGTGGAATTCGGTCTTTGCGCCGGAGCCACAGGTGGCCCGCGCGAGGGCGCTCGCGCGGGGTCCGGCACAGGGGATCGGGTATTATCCCGCCATCGGCGAGCGGAGCTCCGCCGCCCGGTGCAACGGCCGCGCAAAGCGGCCGCTTTCACAGAAGAAAGAGGATTCCCCCCATGTTCGGAGCTTTCCGACGCTACCTGTCCACGGACCTGGCCATCGACCTGGGCACGGCCAACACCCTCATCTTCGTCCGCGACAAGGGGATCGTCCTCGACGAGCCTTCCGTGGTGGCGATCCGCCACGAGGGCGGCCCGCAGGGCAAGAAATCCATCCAGGCCGTCGGCCACGAGGCCAAGGCCATGCTGGGCAAGGTGCCCGGCAACATCGAGGCGATCCGCCCGATGAAGGACGGCGTGATCGCCGACTTCACCGTCACCGAGCAGATGCTCAAGCAGTTCATCAAGATGGTCCACCCCCGGTCCGTCCTGAAGCCCAGCCCCCGCATCATCATCTGCGTGCCCTGCGGCTCCACCCAGGTGGAGCGCCGGGCCATCCGCGAGTCGGCGCTGGGCGCCGGCGCGAGCGAGGTCTACCTGATCGAGGAACCCATGGCCGCGGCGATCGGCGCCGGCCTGCCGGTGTCCGAGGCCTCGGGCTCGATGGTCGTCGACATCGGCGGCGGCACCACCGAGGTCGGCGTGATCTCCCTGGGCGGCATGGTCTACAAGGGCAGCGTGCGCGTCGGCGGCGACAAGTTCGACGAGGCCATCATCAGCTACATCCGCCGCAACTACGGCATGCTGATCGGCGAGCCCACCGCCGAAGGCATCAAGAAGCAGATCGGCTCCGCCTTCCCCGGCAGCGAGGTGAAGGAGATGGAAGTCAAGGGCCGCAACCTCTCCGAGGGCGTGCCGCGCAGCTTCACCATCAGCTCCAACGAGATCCTGGAAGCGCTCACCGACCCGCTGAACAACATCGTGTCGGCCGTCAAGAACGCCCTGGAGCAGACCCCGCCGGAACTGGGCGCCGACATCGCCGAGCGCGGCATGATGCTCACCGGCGGCGGCGCGCTGCTGCGCGACCTCGATCGCCTGCTGGCCGAGGAAACCGGCCTGCCCGTGCTGGTCGCCGAGGATCCCCTCACCTGCGTCGTGCGCGGCTGCGGCATCGCCCTGGAACGCATGGAACGGCTGGGCTCGATCTTCACCAGCGAGTGATCGTCTGACGCCCGGCTCAGCCGGGCCGGGGCACAATCGCGCACATGCCTCTCGGCACCCTCGACCGCACCCCGCCACCCTTCTTCAAGCAGGGACCCTCGGCACTCTCCAAGCTGATGGTCTGCAGCGCCCTGGCGCTGTTCCTGATGGTGGCCGACACCCGCTTCCGCATCACGCAGCCGGTGCGCGCCGCCGTGGCCACCGTGCTGTTCCCGGTCCAGTGGCTGGCGCTGCGGCCGGTGATCGCGGTGCGCGAGGTGGAGGACTACTTCACGTCGCTCAGCACCGCCCTGCACAACGAGGAGGCGGCGCGCCGCAAGCTGATCCTGCAGTCGCAGAAGGCCAACCAGGCCGAGCAGCTGCTCAACGAGAACGCGCAGCTGCGCAAGCTCCTGGGACTGCGCGAGCGCCTGAACACGCCCTCGCAGACGGCCGAAGTGCTCTACGACGCCGCCGACCCGTACACCCGCAAGGTCGTGATCGACAAGGGCCTGGCGCAGCACGTGCAGCCCGGCTCGCCGGTGGTGGACGAGTCCGGCGTGCTGGGCCAGGTGACGCGCGTGCATCCGCTGATCAGCGAGGTGACGCTGGTGACCGACAGCGACCAGGCCATCCCCGTGCTGAACACGCGCACCGGCAGCCGCGGCATCGCCTACGGCGACGCGGGCCGGCACGGCAGCGGCGGGCTGGAACTGCGCTACATGGCCGCCAACGCCGACGTGCAGCCCGGCGACCTGCTCACCACGAGCGGCGTCGACGGCGTCTACCCGCCCGGCATCCCGGTGGCGCGCGTCGTGAAGGTGGAGCGCCGGCCCGATTCGGCCTTCGCGCGCATCGTCTGCTATCCCATCGCCCAGGTGGACGGCGCCCGGCACGTGATCGTGCTCGATTCGCTGCTGAACCAGATCCCGCCGCGGCCCCCCGCGGAAGACCCGGCGCCCGCGGCCAAGCGCCCCGCCCGCAAGTGAGGAACCCGCCCGCATGATCATGCGCCCGGGGCAGCCGCTGCTGCTGCCAGCCAATCCGCTCTTCATCTGGTTCACCCTGATCCTGGCGCTCATGGTGACCATGCTGCCGCTCGGCCGCATTCCCTGGATGCCCGACGTGCTGGCGGTCGTGCTGGTGTTCTGGAGCGTGCACCAGCCGCTGCGCATCGGCGTCGTGGCCGCCTTCCTGTTCGGGCTGGCCGTGGACGTGCACGAGACCTCGCTGCTCGGCCAGCACGCCCTGGCCTACACCACCCTCAGCTACTTCGCCATCACCATCCACCGCCGGCTGCTCTGGTTCAAGGTGCCGTCGCAGGCGGTGCAGGTGCTGCCGCTGTTCGCCGCCGCCCACGCCATCGAGCTGGCCATCCGCCTGCTCGCGGGCGGCGCCTTCCCGGGGCCGTGGTTCCTGCTGCGGCCCGTGATCGAGGCCGCGCTCTGGCCGGTCGTGAGCGTGCTGCTGCTGCTGCCGCAGCGCCGCGCGCCCGACCCGGACGAGAACCGGCCGCTGTAGCGCCATGACCGAACTGCGCAACCTCGATGCGGAGCTGCGGGGCTTCCGCAGCCGCGTGCTGGCGGCGAGCGTCGTCGTGCTGCTGTGCTTCGGCCTGCTGGTGGCCCGGATGGTCTGGCTGCAGGTGATCCAGCACGACGCGATGGACGAACAGGCGGAGGCCAACCGTACGGCCATCCTCCCCATCGTGCCGAACCGCGGCCTGATCCTGGACCGCAACGGCATCGTGCTGGCCAACAACTACTCCGCCTACACGCTGGAGATCACGCCTTCGCGGCTGGACCGGCCGCTGGAGGACGTGGTGGACGAACTCGCGAACATCGTCGAGATCACGCCGCGCGACCGCCGCCGCTTCAAGCGGCTGCTGGAGGAAGGCAAGAGCATCGACTCCGTGCCGCTGCGCACCAAGCTCTCCGACGAGGAGGTCGCGCGCGTCACGGTGCAGCGCTACCGCTTCCCGGGCGTGGAGATCAAGGCGCGCCTGTTCCGCAACTATCCCTGGGGCGAGCTGGCCAGCCACGCGATCGGCTACATCGGCCGCATCAACCAGAAGGAGAAGGCGCAGATCGGCGAGTGGGACGAGGAGGCGCAGGCCAACTACCGCGGCACCGAATACATCGGCAAGCTGGGCGTGGAACAGAGCTACGAGCAGGAGCTCCACGGCATCACCGGCATGGAGCAGGTGGAAACGTCCGCCGGCGGGCGCGCCGTGCGCAAGCTGGCCAGCAGCCCCGCGACCTCGGGCAACACCGTGGTGCTGTCGATCGACATCAAGCTGCAGCGGCTCGTGGAGGAGCTGTACGGCGACCGCCGCGGCGCGCTCGTCGCCATCGATCCGAAGACGGGCGAGATCCTCGCCTTCGTCAGCAAGCCGACCTTCGACCCCAACCTGTTCGTCGACGGCATCGACCAGGAGAACTGGTCGCTGCTCAACGAGTCGATCGACAAGCCGCTGCTCAACCGCGCCCTGCGCGGCACCTACCCGCCCGGCTCCACGTACAAGCCCTTCATGGCGCTGGCCGCGCTGCACACCGGCAAGCGGACCGCGCAACAGGTGATCATGGACAACGGGTCCTGGACCTTCGGCGGCCACGTGTTCCGCAGCCACGGCGACAAGGGGCTCGGCCCGGTCGACATGCACACCAGCATCGTCAAGTCCAGCAACGTCTACTACTACGCGCTGGCCAATGACATGGGCGTGGACCTGATCCACGACGCGATGAAGCCGCTCGGCTTCGGCCAGCTCACGGGGATCGACATCTTCGGCGAGGTGCGCGGCATCCTGCCGAGCCAGGAGTGGAAGCGCAACTACTACAAGCGGCCGGAGCAGAAGAAGTGGTACGCCGGCGAGACCATCTCGCTGGGCATCGGCCAGGGCTACAACAGCTTCACCATGCTGCAGCTGGCGCACGCGCTGTCCACCGTGGTGAACGACGGCGTCAAGCGCAAGCCGCACCTGGTGATCGCCACCGAGGATGCGAGCACCCGCCAGCGCACCCACGTGCCCAAGGCGGACCCGGTGCCGCTGGGCTACGACCCCGAGCACCTGGCCGTGATCCGCAAGGCGATGGTGGCCGTCACGCAGGAAGGCACTTCCGCGCGCGTGTTCCGCGGCGCCGGCTATCTCTCCGGCGGCAAGACGGGCACGGCGCAGGCCGTCACCATCGGGCAGCGCGAGAAGTACAACGCCAGCAAGCTGGAGGAGCACCAGCGCGACCATTCGCTCTACATCGCCTTCGCGCCGGCCGAGGACCCGCAGATCGCGCTGGCGCTGATCGTCGAGAACGCCGGCTTCGGCGCGGCCGCGGCGGCGCCGATCGCCCGGCGCGTGTTCGACTACGTGCTGATGGACCACTACCCGAGCGAAGAGGACATCGCGGCGGTGCGCGAGGGCAAGGCCGCCAACCCGGTCGGTACGCCGCGCCCCGCCCGCGAGGCCGCGTGGCCGCCGGCGCAGGTGGCCGAGGCGGAGCCGGATTCCGTGCAATCCTTGGGGTTCACGGCCCGCTGAACGGCCGGCGAGGACACCCCCGCACGCAGGGCCCCGGCTCCGGAGGAAAATAGGACCTTGGCCCCCGCGAACCCATGACCGAGCTGCGCAACGTCGAAGCCGACCTCTCCCGCTTCCGCGGGCGGGTGCTGGCCGCCAGCGTCGCCGTTCTGGTGTGCTTCCTGCTGCTGGTGGCGCGGCTGGTCTGGCTGCAGATCGTGCAGCACGAGGCGCTGGACGAACAGGCCGAGGCCAACCGCACGGCGATCGTGCCCATCGTGCCGAACCGCGGCCTGATCCTGGACCGCAACGGCATCGTCCTGGCCAACAACTATTCCGCCTACACGCTGGAGATCACGCCGGCGCGGCTGGCCGCGCCGATGGAGTCGGTGATCGACCAGCTGGCCCAGATCGTCGACATCTCGTCGCGCGACCGCCGCCGCTTCAAGAAGCTGCTGGAGGAGAGCAAGGGCATCGACTCGCTGCCGATCCGCACCAAGCTCTCCGACGAGGAGGTGGCGCGCTTCACCGTGCAGCGCTTCCGCTTCCCCGGCGTGGAGATCAAGGCGCGCCTGTTCCGCAACTATCCCTGGGGCGAGCTCGCGAGCCACGCCATCGGCTACATCGGCCGCATCAACCAGAAGGAGAAGGAGCAGATCGAGGGCTGGCCCGAGGACGAACAGGCCAACTACCGCGGCACCGAATACATCGGCAAGCTGGGCGTGGAGCAGAGCTACGAGCAGCAGCTGCACGGCATCACCGGCGTCGAGCAGGTGGAGACGTCCGCCGGCGGCCGCGCCGTGCGCAAGCTGGCCAGCACGCCGGCCACGCCCGGCAACACGGTGAAGCTGTCCATCGACATCAAGCTGCAGAAGCTGGTGGAAGACCTGTACGGCGACCGCCGCGGCGCGCTGGTGGCGATCGACCCGAAGACGGGCGAGATCCTCGCGTTCGTGAGCAAGCCGACCTTCGACCCCAACCTGTTCGTCGACGGCATCGACCAGGAGAACTGGCAGGCGCTGAACGAGTCGATCGACAAGCCGCTGCTCAATCGCGCGCTGCGCGGCACCTACCCGCCCGGCTCCACCTTCAAGCCCTTCATGGCGCTGGCGGCGCTGAACACGGGCAAGCGGCGGCCGGAACAGGCGATCTCCGACCCGGGCTACTTCTGGTTCGGCAACCACAAGTTCCGCGACGACAAGGAAGGCGGGCACGGCACGGTGGACATGTACAAGTCCATCGTCCAGTCCTGCGACACCTACTACTACATGCTTGCCAACGACATGGGCGTGGACCTGATCCACGACCAGCTGTCGCACTTCGGCTTCGGCGAGGTCACCGGCATCGACATCCAGGGCGAGGCGCACGGCCTGCTGCCCTCCACCGAGTGGAAGCGCAAGGCCTACCGCCGGCCCGAGCAGCAGAAGTGGTACGCGGGCGAGACGATCTCGCTGGGCATCGGCCAGGGCTACAACAACTTCACCATGCTGCAGATCGCCACGGCGATCTCGACCATCGCCAACCCGCAGGGCGCGCGCATGAAGCCGCACCTGGTGAAGGAGGTGGTGGACGTGACGACCAAGGAGCGCAAGCCGGTGGCGCCCGAGCAGGTGGGGCAGCTGACGGCCTCGCCGGAGAACCTGGCGGTGATCCGCAGGGCCCTGGTCGGCGTGAACATCGAGGGCACGGGCGCCACGGCCTTCCGCGGCGCCGGCTACACGAGCGGCGGCAAGACCGGCACGGCGCAGGTGCTGACGATCGCGCAGGGCGCCAAGTACAACGCCGCGCAGCTGGACGAGCGCCACCGCGACCACGCCCTGTTCGAGGCGTATGCCCCGGCGGAGGACCCGAAGATCGCGCTGGCGCTGATCGTGGAGAACGCCGGCTTCGGCGCCGCCAACGCCGCGCCGATCGCGCGCCGCGTGTTCGACTACTACCTGATGGGGCTGTACCCGAGCGAGGAAGACATGGCGCTGGTGCGCCAGGGCAAGGCGACCACGCCCGTGGGCACGCCCCGCCCCGCCTCCGAATACGCCTGGCCGCCGGCGCCGATGGCGGCGGCGAGCGCGCCCGCCGGCGCGGCGTCGATGCCGATGGCGGCGCTGCCGGCGACGCAGAGCATCGCGGCGGCGTTCCTGCCCCCGGGCACCGTGCCCGCGCCGCAACCCATGCCGTCGGCATCGGCGCCGGCCGTGGCGGCTTCCGCCATCAAACCCGTTTCGGTGAAGCGCTGACGGCCTACAACGCCGCCGGCACCGTCATCGGATGGTCCGGCCACGCCTTCGGCACCTGCGGCGTGATCCCCGCGGCCTGCAGCAGCCAGGCGCTCACCGCCTCCGGCATCGCCATCACGTGCCCCGGGAAGCTGCCCGCGGGGAAGCCCACGTGGCCGCCGTGCTCCGGCTGCCACAGCGTCACCCAGTCGCTCACCTCCTCGCGCCGCGGCAGGCTGGCCGTGGGGATGAAGGGATCGTTGCGCGAATTGAGCGCCAGCGCCGGGATGCGGATGCGGCGCAGGTGCGGCTTGGCCGACGCGCGCGCCCAGTAGTCGTCGGTGCTGGTGAAGCCGTGCACCGGCGCGGTGAAGATGTTGTCGAACTCGTAGAGGTCGCGTGCCCGCAGCAGCGCCTCGCGGTCGAACAGCCCCGGGTGCTGCGCCCACTTCGACAGCGCCTTGGGCTTCATGGTGCGCAGGAACATCGTCGTGTACACCACGCGGTTGAAGCCGCGCCCGATGGCGTGGCCGCCGGCCGCCAGGTCCAGCGGCGAGCACACCGCCGCCACCGCCTGCGCGACGCTGCCCGCGGCCTCGCCGTTCTCCGCGGCCCAGCGCAGCAGCGCGTTGCCGCCCAGCGAGACGCCCACGGCCACCATGGGCCCCAGGTGCCGCTCGCGCAGGCGCCGCAGGATGAAGTCGATCTCCTGGTGGTCGCCGGAGTGGTAGGCGCGCGGCGCCAGGTTCATCTCGCCGCTGCAGCCGCGGAAGTGCGGCACCACGTAGGTGAGCTTGCCGCGCCAGGCGACGTCGGCGAAGGCCTCGGAGTAGTGGCTGCGCGAGGAGCCCTCCAGCCCGTGGAACAGCACGATCAGCGGCCGGCGCGGCGAGACGTCGTTGTCCAGGAAGTCGAGGTCCACGAAGTCGCCGTCGGGCGTCGTCCAGCGTTCGCGCCGGTAGGCGGGCACGGGCCCGCGCGTGCGGCGCGCGACCAGCGCCGGCCAGATGGTCTGCAGGTTGCCCCCGGGCAGCCACCACGGCGCCCGGTAGGCCTGCATGAAATCGCTAGTGAAGGACCGCAGGGGCATCCGAGACTTCCTGGATTTCGCTGGTGGTGCCCGGGCTCGCGTGGTGCGCGACGAGCCGCCAGCCCTGCGCCGTGCGGTGGTAGACGTTGGTCGCGATCACCCAGGCGTTGGCCGGCCCGCCGGGCGCGAGCACCTCCACGCGTTCGAGCACGTTGTGCACGCTGCTGCCCACCGCCACCGTCTTGCGCACCCGCTCGGGCCAGGCGCGCACCGAGCCGCCTTCGGCGAACATGGCCTCGAAGGTGGCGCGGATCGCGGTGGCGCCGACGACGCGCGGGCCGCCGGGATGGATGCAGAAGATGTCGTCCTCGTCGGCCCAGCACGCCATGAGCTTGTCGATGTCCCCGCGCTGGAGGGCATCGTAGAAGGCGGCTTCGATGTCGTCGGCATCGCCCTCGAGATGGGCGGCCTGGAGCTTGGACTTGCGCATACGGACGGCTGTGCACCGATTGTGCCCCGCCTCGCTCAGCGCAGCCAGCGCCGCGCGACCGTCCAGGCGTCCTGTTGCGCCGCTTGCCACACCAGCTCCGGCGCGGCCACGTGGATCCCGGGCGGCGCGAGGCGCAGGGCGGCCGCGAGCAGCTGCGCCACCTTGGCCGCGCGCACCGGCTGCTCGCTCGAAGGCACCATGTACTTGAAGACCGACAGCATCCAGCCCGCGAGCCGGCCGCCCGCGCTCGCGTGGCGACGGGCTTGCGGCTTCTGTGCCGAGCGAAGCAGCAGCAGGCGCTCGAAGCCGAGGCTGGCGATCGCCTGCTCGTCGAGGCTGGCGAGCCCGCGCTTGAGCGCCTCGGGCAGCCGCCCC
The DNA here is from genome assembly GCF_054956735.1 of Ramlibacter sp. bp-362. NCBI lineage: Bacteria > Pseudomonadati > Pseudomonadota > Betaproteobacteria > Burkholderiales > Comamonadaceae > Ramlibacter > Ramlibacter sp. bp-362. The sequence continues at coordinate 34,578 of NZ_JBUDXE010000019.1, read as the reverse complement.
GCCGCGTGCGGCAGCACGATCGCGAGCGTCTGCACGCCGCCTTCGCGCAGCCAGCGCGCGAGAGCGGGCAGCTGCGCGGGCGTCGGCGTCCACAGGGCGCGCTCGCGCTCGTAGAACATGCGGGGCGGGTCGAACAGGACGACGGCGACGTCGGCATCGGCGGGCGGCCACTGCTCCGGCGCGCTGGAGGGCACGAGCGTCGTGCGCACTCCGCGCACGCCTTCGGTGATGGGCTCGCGGGCGAGCACCTGCGTGTCCTCGAAGGCCGAGGACCCCGCGAGCCGCCGCAACACTTCGTTGCCGAGGACGCCGGTGGCCCCCGCGATGAGCAGGCGCGGCTTGCGCACGGATGGCGTCGGCCGGGCGGCGGCGTGGAGCACTTGAATCGGGTCCTGCGCCATCCCATCTATGCTACCTTTGCACGTTGCCGAGGAAGGAACCGACATGAAGAAGTGGCTGCTGATCCTGGCTTTGCTCGCGACGCTCACCGGTTGCGGCTACAACGATTTCCAGCGCCTGGACGAACAGACCAAGTCCGCCTGGGCCGAGGTGCTGAACCAGTACCAGCGCCGCGCCGACCTGGTGCCCAACCTCGTGGCCACCGTCAAGGGCGAGGCGAACTTCGAACAGGACACGCTCACCAAGGTGATCGAGGCGCGCGCCAAGGCGACTTCGGTGCAGGTCACGCCCGAGACCCTGAACGATCCGCAGGCCTTCCAGCGCTTCCAGCAGGCGCAGGGCGAACTCTCCAGCGCGCTGTCGCGGCTGCTGGTGGTGAGCGAACGCTATCCCGACCTGAAGGCCAACCAGTCCTTCCGCGACCTGCGCGTGCAGCTGGAGGGCACCGAGAACCGCATCACGGTGGCCCGCAACCGCTACATCCAGGCGGTGCAGGAGTACAACGTGCTCGCCCGCAGCTTTCCGAGCAACCTGACGGCGATGATCTTCCACTACGAACCCAAGCAGAACTTCACCGTGCAGAACGAGGCGCAGATCTCCGCCCCGCCGACGGTGGACTTCAGCAAGCCGGCGGCGCCGGCGGCTCCCGCGGCGTCGCGCTGACGCCTTTGCCGTGAGGTGGTTGTTCGCGTTCCTGCTGGCGGCCTGCGCGGCCTTCGGCGCGGCCGCCCAGGGCGTGCTGCCCGTGCCCGAGATCACGGCGCGGGTCATGGACCAGACCGGCACGCTCGATGCGATCCAGCGCAAGGGGCTCGAGGAGAAGCTCGCCGCCTTCGAGCAGGCGAAGGGCACGCAGATCGTCATCCTGATCGTGCCGACGACGCTGCCGGAGGACATCGCGAGCTATGCCAACCGCGTCGGCAACACCTGGAAGATCGGGCGCAAGGAGGTCGGCGACGGCATCCTGATCATCGTCGCCAAGGAGGACCGCCAGGTGCGCATCGAGGTCGCGAAGACGCTCGAAGGCGCGGTGCCCGACCTCGCGGCCAAGCAGATCATCGACGAGGCGATCACGCCGCGCTTCCGCCAGGGTGACTTCGCCGGCGGCCTGCAGGCGGGCGTGGACCAGCTGATCGCGCGCATCAGCGGCGAGCCGCTGCCGGCGCCGCAGCGCCCCGCGCAGCGCCCGGGCGGCGGCAACGCGGGCTTCGACTGGTTCGACCTCGCGATCTTCCTGTTCTTCGCCGTGCCCATCGCGGGCGGCGTGCTGCGCGGCATCTTCGGACGCAAGCTCGGCTCGCTCGTCACGGGCGGCGGCGTGGGCCTGGTCGCGATGCTGGTCACCTCCAGCATCGTCGTCGCCGTGCTGGCCGGCGTGTTCGGCCTGTTCCTGTCGCTGCTCTCGGGCGGCGGGCCCTTCGGCGGCGGCATGCGCCGGCGCGGCTGGGGCGCGCCGGTGATCTTCCCCGGCGGCGGCTGGGGCGGCGGCCATCGCGGCGGCTTCGGCGGGGGCGGGTTCGGCGGCGGGGGCTTCGGCTCCGGCGGCGGCGGCGATTTCGGTGGCGGCGGCGCCTCGGGGAACTGGTGATGATCGCGCGCCTGAAACGCATCCTGCGCCACCGCTGGCTCGACGAGTCGGACACGCGCCGCGCCATCCCGCCCGCGCTGCTGGAGACACTCGCCGCCTACGTCGCCGACAGCGAGCGCCGCCACACGGGCGAGATCCGCATCTACGTCGAAGCGGGCCTGCCCCTCAGCTATCTCTGGCGCGACGCGCCCCCGCGCGAGCGCGCCGTGGCCCTCTTCGGCAAGCTGGGCGTGTGGGATACCGAGCAGAACAACGGCGTGCTGATCTACCTTCTGCTGGCCGAACACGCGATCGAGGTCGTCGCCGACCGGGGCCTGAGCGCCCATGTGCCGGCGCAGCACTGGCAGCAGATCGTGCAGGGCATGGGCGAGGCCTTCCGCGCCGGCCGCTACGAGGAGGGGCTGAAGCAGGCGGTGGACGCGGTGTCGGCCCTGCTGGTGCGGCACTTCCCGGCGGCGCCGGGCGCGGCCAACGCCAACGAGCTGCCGGACGAGCCGGTGCTGGGCTGAGGCAACAGTCCTTCACAATTTACCCGGGCTCAATTCACTTTCTGCATTTAAGCCCGGGTAGAATTTGGCGCATGCACAGCGCCTCCTCCACCTCCTACGCCGCCTTCCTGGGCACCCGCCGCCTCGCCGAAGGCTCCCTGTCCGAAGTCGCGCGCGCGGCCGCCCGCCTCGGCGAGCCTGGCGACGCGCCGCTCCTGGTCTTCGACGAGGAAGGCCGGCAGGTCGAACTCGATCTCCGCGGCGGCCCCAAGGAAGCGGCGCAGCGCGCGGCCCCGGCCGCCGCCCCGGCGCCTGCCCGCGGGCGCGGCCGCCCGCACCTGGGCGTGGTCGCGCGCGAAGTGACGCTGCTGCCCCGGCACTGGGAGTGGCTCGCGGCGCAGCCTGGCGGTGCCTCGGTGACGCTGCGCAAGCTGGTGGAAGAAGCGCGCCGCAGCGGCGCCGGCGATGCCAAGCGCGCGCAGGAGCGCGCCTATCGCTTCCTCACCGCCATCGGCGGCGACCTGCCCGGCTACGAAGAGGCGCTGCGCGCGCTGTTCGCCCGCGATGCGACGCGCTTCGCCGCCACGCTTGCCGGCTGGCCGCCGGACGTGCGGGAGCACGCGCAGCGGCTGGCCAAGGGCGCCTTCGCCCAGGAAGGCGCGCCATGAAGAACCCTGGCACGACCACCCTCGCCACGCCGGCCGCGCCGCCGCCCCTGTGGCGCAGCTTCCTCGTGTTCCTCGGGCCGATGATCCTGGCCAACCTGCTGCAGTCGCTGTCCGGCACGCTGAACAACGTGTTCGTCGGCCAGATGCTGGGCACGCAGGCGCTGGCCGCGGTCGCGGGCCTGTTTCCCATCCTGTTCTTCTTCATCTCGCTGGTGATCGGCATCGGCGCCGGCGCCTCGGTGCTGATCGGCCAGGCCTGGGGCGCGCGCGAACCGCACAAGGTGAAGGCCATCGCCGGCACGGCGCTGGCGCTCGGCCTCGCGATCGGCGCGGTGGTGGCGCTGTTCGGCGGCGCCTTCACGCAGGCGCTGCTGCACGCGCTGGGCACGCCGCCGGACGTCGTGCCGATCGCGCTCGGCTACGCGCGCACCATGATGCTGGCGATGCCGGGGCTGCTGGTGTTCATCCTGCTCACGCAGCTGATGCGCGGCGTGGGCGACACGGTAACGCCGCTGTGGGCGCTGCTCATTTCCACCGCGGTGTCCTGCGTGCTCACGCCGGCCTTCATCCGCGGCTGGGGCGGGCTGCCGCAGCTGGGGGTGACGAGCGCCGCCGTCGCGTCGATCTGCGCCTTCCTCGCGGCGCTGGGTTTCCTGTTCTGGCACATGCGGCGCAGGAACCATCCGCTGGCGCCGGACCGCGAGCTGCTGCACGCGCTGCGCATCCAGCCGCGGCTGCTGAAGCTGGTGGTGCGCATCGGCCTGCCCACCGGCGTGCAGATGATCGTGATCTCGGTGGCGGAGATCGCGCTGCTGTCCATCGTCAACGGATTCGGCTCGGACGCGACGGCCGCCTACGGCGCCGTCAACCAGGTGGTGAACTACGTGCAGTTCCCGGCGCTGTCGATCGCGATCACCGCCTCCATCCTGGGCGCGCAGGCCATCGGCCGCGGCCAGCCCGAGCGCCTGCGCGCGATCACGCGCACGGGACTGAAGATGAACCTGGCGATCACGGGCGCGCTGGTGCTGCTCGGCTACCTGTTCTCCCGTCACCTGATGGCGATGTTCATCACCGAGGAGCCGGTGCTCGAGGTGGCGCAGCACCTGCTGCACATCATGCTGTGGAGCAGCCTGGTCTTCGGCTGCGCTTCGGTGCTGAGCGGCGTGATGCGCGCGAGCGGCGCGGTGCTGGTGCCCACGGCGATCTCGATCTTCTGCATCCTGGCGATCGAGGTGCCCTCGGCCTGGGTGCTGAGCCGCGCGCGCGGGCTCGATGGCGTGTGGCTGGCATACCCGATCACCTTCGCGGCGATGCTGGTGCTGCAGGCGCTCTATTACAAGCTGGTGTGGAAGAAGCGGCGGATCGAGCGGATGGTCTAGTCGCGCACTTCGCCGTTCGGGCGCAGGAGGGCCATGCCCACGTAGCTGCCGCCGTGGTGGAAGTTGGGCTTGAAGTCGACGACGTAGCCGCCGGCGTCGTAGCGGCCCAGCGCCGCCAGCGAGCGGTGCAGCGAGGCGCGCGTGACTTCGCGGCCGCTGCGGCGCATGCCTTCCACCAGCACCTTGGCGGCGATGCAGGACTCCAGCGCCGTCACGGACAGGGGCTCCTTGAAGCCGGCGGCCGTCCAGGCCTCGTTGCATTCGCGCACGACCGGCACGCTCTGCGCCCGCGGCGTCGGCACGGTGATCGACACGGAGACGCCCGTGGCCGCCGGGCCGAGCGCCTTGGCCAGCTGGCTGGCGCCCGCGAACGACAGGCTCGTCACCATGGTCGCGCGGTTGGCGGCCTTCAGGCGCTTGATCATCTGCGCGGCCGGCGCGTACAGCGTGGTGATCACGAGCACGTTGGGATCGGAGTCGACCACGGCCTTGAAGTTGGCGTCGGTGACGTCGGCGTTGCGCTTGATGGCCACCGACACGGGCGTGCGGTTGAACTTCTGCAGCACGCGCGCCACCGTTTCGAAGTTCTGCTTGCCCACCGTGTCGTCGTAGTGCAGCACGGTGACCTTGGTCGAACCGAGGTTGCCCCAGAAGTTGATGATCTTCTCGATCTCGTCGGCGTAGGTGGCGCGGATCGTGTAGACGTATTCGTTCTGCTTGCGGATCGTGTCGGCCCCGGTGAAGGGCGCGATGAACGGGACCTTGCCCTCCAGCACCGCCGGCATCGCCGGGATGCTGAGGGTGGAAGAAGCGAAGCCGAAGAGCGCGACGACCTTCTCCTCGTTCACCAGCTTCTGCGCGTTCTCGGCCGACAGCTTGGTCTGGTTCTGGTCGTCGAGCGTGACGAGCTTGAGCTTCCCCTGGGGCAGGCCGCCGGCATCGTTGACTTTCTTGAAATAGGCGAGCGCGCCGTTGCGGATGTCGTTGCCCAGCTCGGCATTGGCGCCGGTGAGCGGGGCCGACTGGCCGACGACGATGTCCTGCGCGAAGGCGAGGGCGGGGGCTGCCGCGAGCAGCAGGGTGCAGGCTAGGGTGCGCATGGGGTCTCCAGCAACGGACGCGGCTGCCGCCGTCTTTGGCGGCAAGCTTACCGCCGGGCGGCCGGGCTGGTGCTCGGGTGTGACCCGCAGGCAACGGATCCCGGGGCTAGGGGGTTTTCTTACTTCTTGCGCAAATAGCGGCGCACTGCCGCCATTTCGGCCACGGCCACCGCCAGTTCCGACTGCGCGCGGGCCAGGTCGATTTCGCTGCTGGCGTTGCGCAGGGCCTCCTCCGCGGCGGCGCGGGCCGCGTTCGCCTTTTCCTCGTCGAGGTCGCGGCCGCGGATGGCGGTGTCCGACAGCACGGTCACCCGGCTCGGCTGCACCTCCAGGATGCCGCCGGCGATGAACACGAACTCCTCGCCGCCATCGGGCTTGACGATCCGCACGGACCCGGGCCTCACCCGCGTGATCAGCGGCGTGTGGCGCGGGTAGATCCCCAGTTCGCCGGCCTCGCCGGGCAGCGCGACGAAGCGGGCTTCGCCGGCATAGATGGATTCGTGGGCGCTGACGACGTCGACGTGGAGGGTGGGAGCGGCTTCGGCCATGCCCGGTTGTACTGCAAATAAAAAAGCCCCGTGACTTGCGGCACGGGGCTCGAGTGGGCTGGTTTTTAGCCCGTTCTTATTCAGTGCTACTTGTGTGCGCGAAACTTCCGCAGCGCCGCGATCTGCGCCGCCATCACGGCGAGTTCCGACTGGGCGCGGGCCACGTCGATCTCGCTCTTCGCGTTCTTCAGCGCCTCTTCGGCGGCCGCCTTCGCTTCGTTGGCCTTCTCTTCGTCCAGGTCCTTGCCGCGGATGGCGGTGTCGGACAGCACGGTCACGCGGTTCGGCTGCACTTCCAGGATGCCGCCGGCGACGAAGACGAATTCCTCGCCGCCGTCGGCCTTCTCGATGCGCACCGAGCCGGGCTTCACGCGCGTGATCAGCGGCGTGTGGCGCGGGTAGATGCCGAGCTCGCCGGCCTCGCCGGGAAGCGCGACGAAGCGCGCCTCGCCGGAGAAGATCGACTCCTCGGCGCTCACCACGTCGACGTGGATGGTGTGGACAGCGTCTGCCATCGCTTACGCGGCGATCTTCTTGGCCTTCTCGAAGGCCTCGTCGATCGTGCCGACCATGTAGAAGGCCTGCTCGGGCAGGTGGTCGCACTCGCCGGCCACGATCATCTTGAAGCCGCGGATGGTCTCGGCCAGGGGCACGTACTTGCCCGGCGTGCCCGTGAACACCTCGGCCACGTGGAAGGGCTGCGACAGGAAGCGCTGGATCTTGCGCGCGCGCGCCACGGCCAGCTTGTCTTCCGGCGACAGTTCGTCCATGCCCAGGATGGCGATGATGTCGCGCAGTTCCTTGTAGCGCTGCAGGGTCGCCTGCACCGAGCGGGTCGTCGTGTAGTGGTCCTCGCCGACCACGTTCGGGTCGACCTGGCGGCTGGTGGAATCCAGCGGGTCCACGGCGGGGTAGATGCCCAGCGCGGCGATGTCGCGCGACAGCACCACGGTGGCGTCCAGGTGGGCGAAGGTCGTGGCGGGCGACGGGTCGGTCAGGTCGTCCGCGGGAACGTACACGGCCTGGATCGAGGTGATCGAGCCCACCTTGGTGGAGGTGATGCGCTCCTGCAGGCGGCCCATTTCCTCGGCCAGCGTCGGCTGGTAGCCCACGGCGGAAGGCATCCGGCCCAGCAGGGCGGACACTTCCGTGCCGGCCAGCGTGTAGCGGTAGATGTTGTCCACGAAGAACAGCACGTCGCGGCCTTCGTCGCGGAAGGACTCGGCGATCGTCAGGCCGGTCAGCGCCACGCGCAGGCGGTTGCCCGGGGGCTCGTTCATCTGGCCGTAGACCATGGACACCTTGGAGTCGCCCAGCTTCTCCAGGTTGACCACGCCGGAGTCGGCCATCTCGTGATAGAAGTCGTTGCCTTCGCGGGTGCGCTCACCCACGCCGGCGAACACCGACAGGCCCGAGTGCGCCTTGGCGATGTTGTTGATCAGCTCCATCATGTTGACGGTCTTGCCGACGCCGGCGCCGCCGAACAGGCCCACCTTGCCGCCCTTGGCGAAGGGGCAGATCAGGTCGATCACCTTGATGCCCGTTTCCAGCAGCTCCTGCGAGGGCGACAGTTCGTCGTACGCGGGGGCCTTGCGGTGGATCGAGGCCGTCAGCGACTGGTCGATCGGGCCGCGCTCGTCGATGGGGTTGCCCAGCACGTCCATGATGCGGCCGAGGGTCGCCTTGCCGACCGGCACGGTGATCGCGGCGCCGGTGTTGTACACCGTCAGGCCGCGGCGCAGGCCGTCGGTGGAGCCCAGCGCGATGCAGCGCACCACGCCGTCCCCCAGCTGCTGCTGCACTTCCAGCGTCAGGGCGCTGCCTTCCATCTTCAGCGCGTCGTACACGCGCGGCATCTCGTCACGGGCGAACTCGACGTCCACGACGGCGCCGATGCACTGAACGATCTTTCCTTGGGTCTGGGCCATTGTCGATGCTCCGAATATTTAAACCGCTGCCGCTCCGGACACGATCTCCGAAAGTTCCTTCGTGATCGCGGCCTGGCGCGTCTTGTTGTAGACCAGCTTGAGTTCGTTGATCAGGTTGCCGGCGTTGTCCGTGGCGGCCTTCATCGCCACCATGCGCGCCGACTGCTCCGACGCCATGTTCTCCGCCACCGCCTGGTAGACCAGCGCCTCGACGTAGCGAAGCAGCAGGTCGTCGATCACCGTCTTCGCGTCCGGCTCGTAGATGTAGTCCCAGCCGTGCTCGTGCGAACCCGAGGCCTTGCTGTCGGCTTCCATCTTGGCGGCCGACAGGGGCAGCAGCTGCTCCACCACCGGCTCCTGCCGCATGGTGTTGATGAAGCGCGTGTAGCACAGGTACACGGCGCTCAGCTTGCCTTCGGCGTACTGGTCCAGCAGCACCTTCACCGGGCCGATCAGGCGCTCGAGGTGCGGCGTGTCGCCCAGCTGGGTGACATGCGACACAACCTGCGCGCCGATCCGGTTCAGGAAGCCGAGGCCCTTGTTGCCGATCGCCACGGTCTGCACGTTGACGCCTTCGGACTGCAGCTCGCGCAGCTTCTGCGTGACGGCGCGCAGCACGTTGGTGTTGAGGCCGCCGCACAGGCCCTTGTCGGTGGAGACGACGATCAGGCCGGCGGCCTTGGTGTCGTTCACCTTCATGAACGCGTGCGTGTACTCCGGGTTGGCCTTGCCGAGGTTGGACGCGATGTTGCGGACCTTGTCGCTGTAGGGCCGGGCCGAACGCATGCGGTCCTGCGCCTTGCGCATCTTGCTCGCGGCCACCATTTCCATGGCCTTGGTGATCTTCTTGGTGTTCTCCACCGACTTGATCTTGCCGCGAATCTCTTTTCCTGCAGCCATTGCCTTCCTTAGTCAGTTGAGGACAGAGCAGTCGCTTCGCTTCCTGGTCTGTCCCGCAAAGTTACTCGAACGGGCTCAGGCGAAGGTCTTCTTGAACGCTTCGATCGCGCTCGTGAGTTCCGCTTCCGCGTCCTTGTCCATGGCCTTCTGGGTGTCCAGCTTGTTGACCAGGGCGGCATGCTTGTCCTTCAGCCAGGCGTGCAGGCCCGACTCGAACGGCAGGACGCGCTTGACGTCGAGGTCGTCCAGGTAGCCCTTGTTCACCGCGAACAGCGAGGCGGCCATCAGCGAGATGGGCAGCGGGCTGTACGGGGGCTGCTTGAGCAGTTCCGTCACGCGCTGGCCGCGATCGAGCTGCTTGCGCGTGGCGGCGTCGAGGTCGGAGGCGAACTGCGCGAAGGCCGCGAGTTCGCGGTACTGCGCGAGGTCGGTCCGGATGCCGCCGGACAGCGACTTGATCAGCTTGGTCTGCGCCGCCGAACCCACGCGCGACACCGAGATACCGGCGTTGATGGCGGGGCGGATGCCGGCGTTGAACAGGTTGGTTTCCAGGAAGATCTGGCCGTCGGTGATCGAGATCACGTTGGTCGGCACGAACGCGGACACGTCGCCGGCCTGCGTCTCGATGATCGGCAGGGCGGTCAGCGAACCGGTCTTGCCCTTCACTTCACCCTTGGTGAACGCTTCCACGTAGTCGGCGTTCACGCGCGCGGCGCGCTCCAGCAGGCGGCTGTGGAGATAGAACACGTCGCCGGGGAAGGCTTCGCGGCCCGGCGGGCGGCGCAGCAGCAGCGAGACCTGGCGGTAGGCGACGGCCTGCTTGGACAGGTCGTCATAGATGATCAGGGCGTCCTGGCCGCGGTCGCGGAAGTACTCGCCCATCGTGCAGCCGGAGTAGGCGGAGATGTACTGCATCGCGGCGGACTCGGAGGCGGACGCGGCGACGACGATGGTGTATTCCATCGCGCCGTTCTGCTCCAGCGCGCGCACGATGTTCTTGATCGTGGACGCCTTCTGGCCGATCGCGACGTACACGCAGGTCATGTTCTGCCCGCGCTGGTTGATGATCGTGTCGACGGCGACGGTGGACTTGCCGGTCTGGCGGTCGCCGATGATCAGCTCGCGCTGGCCGCGGCCGATCGGCACCATGGAGTCGATCGACTTCAGGCCGGTCTGCACCGGCTGGTCCACCGACTGGCGCGCGATCACGCCGGGGGCGACCTTCTCGATCACGTCCGTCATCCTGGCGTTGATCGGGCCCTTGCCGTCGATCGGCTGGCCGAGGGCGTTGACGACGCGGCCGATCAGCTCGGGGCCGACCGGCACTTCCAGGATGCGGCCCGTCGTGCGGACGGTGTCGCCTTCCGAGATGTGCTCGTATTCGCCCAGGATCACCGCGCCCACCGAGTCGCGCTCGAGGTTCAGCGCCAGGCCGAAGGTGGGGGTGCCGTCGGGCGTGGGCTTGAACTCCAGCATTTCGCCGGCCATCGCGTCGGACAGGCCGTGCACGCGGACGATGCCGTCGGTCACGGAGATCACCGTGCCCTGGTTGCGGATGTCGGCGCTGGCGGCCAGGCCTTCGATCCGGCTCTTGATCAGTTCGGAAATTTCAGCGGGATTGAGCTGCATGACTTGTCCTTGGGGGAGGGCTGGGGCGCTTACGCCGCCAGCGCGACTTTCATTTGTTCCAGGCGGGCCCGCACCGAGGTGTCCAGCACCTCGTCGCCCACGACCGCGCGGATGCCGCCGATGAGCGACGGGTCTTCCTGCACGGTGACATTGAGCTTACGGCCAAACCGCTTCTCCAGCGCCGCGGCGACGCCGGCCAGCTGCTCGGCCGCGATCGGGAAGGCGCTGTAGACCACCGCGTCGGACGAGCCGGACTGCGCGTTCTTCATCGCACGGAACTGCCCGGCAATCTCGGGCAGCGCGGCCAGGCGGCCGTTCTCGATCACGGTGCGAAGGAAGTTCTGCGCGGCCGGCGGCAACTGCACGCGCGCGACGTCGGCGACGACGTCGAACACCTGGCGGTTGTCGACCTTGGGGTTGTCCGCGAACTGCAGCAGCTGGTCGTTGCCCGCCACCGCGGCGAGGGCATCGAGCCATTGCTCCGTGCCCTGCAGGTCGGCCTGCGAGGACTGGAACAGCGCTTCCGCGTACGGACGGGCGATGGTGGCGAGTTCGGCCATGCGTGCTCCTTACAGCTCGGTCTGCAGGCGCTTCAGCAGCTCGGAGTGCACCTGCGGGTTCACTTCCTTGCGCAGGATCTGCTCGGCGCCCTTGACGGCCAGCACGGCGACCTGCTCGCGCAGGGCCTCGCGGGCCTTCACCGTCTGCTGCTCCGCTTCGGCGCGGGCCGCGGCGATGATCTTGGCGCCTTCCTCGCTCGCGCGGGACTTGGCTTCCTCGACGATCGCCTGCGCCCGGCGCTCGGCGTCGGCCAGCAGGGAGGCGGTGTCGTTGCGCGACTTCGCCAGTTCCTCTTCCACGCGACGGTCGGCGGCGGCCAGTTCGGCCTTCGCCTTGTCGGCGGCAGCCAGGCCTTCCGCGATCTTGCGGGCGCGCTCGTCGAGCGCAGCCGCGATCGGCGGCCACACGAACTTCATCGTGAACCAGACCAGGATCATGAACACGATGATCTGAATGATGAGGGTGCCGGTGATGCTCACTTTTTCATCCTTGAACTCCCGCGTATTGCTCGGTTGCGCGGGAAGGGTTGGCCGGAAGGATGGACGCTCTTACTTCGGCAGGTTGGCCAGCTGGCCCAGGAACGGGTTGGCGGTGGCGAACCACAGGGCGATACCGACGCCGATGATGAACGCCGCGTCGATCAGGCCGACCAGCAGGAACATCTTGGTCTGCAGCTCGTTCATCAGCTCGGGCTGGCGGGCGGCGGACTCCAGGTACTTGCTGCCCATGATGCCGATGCCGATGCAGGCGCCGATGGCACCCAGACCGATGATCAGGCCGGCGGCCAGGGCGACAAAGCTGATAACTTCCATGATTGCTCCTAAAGGGACTTTGGTGGTTGACGAGAAAGGGTGGAAACGGTTGCCGCGGCGCGCTAGTGCGCGTCGTGGGCCTGGCCGAGGTACACGAGGGCCAGCATCATGAACACGAAGGCCTGCAGCACGATGATCAGGATGTGGAAGATGGCCCAGGCCGTGCCGGCGATGACGTGGCCGATGGCCAGGCCGATGCCGGTGCCGGACAGCGAGAACGCGCCGCCCATCATCGCGATCAGCAGGAAGATCAGTTCGCCGGCGTACATGTTGCCGAACAACCGCATGCCGTGCGAGACGGTCTTCGAGATGAACTCGATGATCTGCATGGCGAAGTTGGCGGGCCACAGCAGCGGGTGGTTGCCGAAGGGCGCGGTGAACAGCTCGTGCACCCAGCCGCCCATGCCCTTGATCTTGACGTTGTAGAACAGGCAGATCAGCAGCACCGAGACCGACAGGCCCATGCTGATCGACAGGTCCGCCGTCGGCACGACGCGCATGTAGGCGTGCGCGGGGTCGTGGCCGGCGGCCGCGTAGATGTGGCCCCAGATCCAGGGCAGCAGGTCCACCGGCAGCAGGTCCATCGTGTTCATCAGGATGATCCAGACGAAGATGGTCAGCGCCAGCGGCGACACGAACTTGCGGCTGTTGGCGTTGTGGACGATGCCCTTGGCCTGGGATTCGACCATCTCCACCAGGATCTCCACGGCCGCCTGGAAGCGGCCCGGGACGCCCGGCGTCGCCTTGCGCGCGGCGCGCCAGAAGAAGTAGCAGGTGAGCACGCCCAGCAGGACGGCCCAGAAGATGGAGTCGTAGTTGAAGACGGAGAAGTCGACGACGTTGCCCGGCTCGTGGTTCTGCAGGAAGGTGAGGTGGTGGACGATGTACTCGCCGGCGCTCATCCCGTGTTCCGCAACCGTGTTTTCGCTAGCCATTTCGTTTTAGCTCGATTTCGTCTTGGACCGTGGCGTGAATGCCAACGCCACCCAGTACACCTTCATCGCGAGCACCAGGCCCACCAGCAAAGCCGGCCAGCTCAGTGCCGCCACCAGCCTCGGCGCGGCCGCCAGCATGGCGAGCGACAAGGCGATCTTCACCATCTCCCACACGAGGAAGCCGACGGCGGCCGTCCCCGCGTTGATCGATGCGATCCGTCCGGTGAGCCCCCGCGCGAACACCGCTGCGGGAAGGACCACAGCCAATGCACCGTACGCGACGGACCACCCGACGTTTTGCTTCCCGGTGATTGCCCAGGCGACCAAGGCCGCCACGGCGCCCACCACCGCCTGGCCCGCCACCACCCACCAGGGACTGACCGGCGGGTTCTGCTCGCGCACGCGGCGCGCCTCTTCGGCGCTCAACGGGCGAACGGGGGGTTCCTGCGGCTCTTCAGGCAGCGGGGCGATTCTTCTTGTTGGCATGGACCGCCGCTGTAAGTCCTGAAAATTCTGGAAAGCCTCCCATTATAAGTAGAAACCCAGGCCGGTCCGCCAGCCCCGGCCATGGGCAGGCGCGGAGGCGACAGTGCGCGGCGCGCGCAGCACAATCCGCGCTCCTCCCTGGACTGGAATCCCATGGCCGACCTGCTCGTCTTCCTCCACCTCGCCGCCGCCATCTTCTGGATGGGCGGGATGGCCTTCGTCGTGCTGGCGCTGCGCCCCGTGCTGCACACGCAGCTGCAGCCGCCGGTGCGCCTGCCGCTGATGGCGCAGGTGCTGCGGCGCTTCTTCGCGGTGGTGGGGGCGAGCATCGCCGTGCTGCTGCTGACCGGCGTGCCGCTGCTGCTGCAGGCCCCGGCCGGGCAGGCGCCGCGCGGCTGGCACGCGATGGCGGGGCTGGGCGTGGTGATGATGCTGGTGTTCGGGCACATCGTGTTCTCGCCATGGCGCAGGGCGAAGCGGGCGATCGCGGCGCAGGACTGGCCGGAGGGCGGGAAGGGGATGAACCAGATCGCGGTGCTGGTGAAGGTGAACCTGGCGCTGGGGTGGATCGCGATTGCGGCCGTGCTGCTCTGGCGTTGAGTGAGTGCTGGGGTTCGCTGCGCTCACCGCCAGCCTACGAAGGCAGTGGGCTTGCCGCACAATGCTCCCATGAGCGAACCCATCCCCGCCCTTCCCTGCTGGCTCAATGGCCGCATGAGCACCACCGACCAGGCGCAGGTGAGCGTGCTGGACCGCGGCTTCATCTTCGGCGACGGCGTGTACGAAGTCGTGCCGGCGTACGCGGGGCGGCCTTTCCGCTTCGAGCAGCACATGGCCCGCCTGGACCGCAGCCTGGCCGAGATGCGCATCCGCAACCCGATGGACCGCGCCGGCTGGCGCGCGCTGGTGGAGCAGCTGGTCGATGCCTACGCGAAGCACGTGGGCAAGCCGGCCGCGGAAACCAACCAGCTCGTGTACCTGCAGATCACGCGCGGCGTGGCATGGCGCGACCACGTGATGCCGCCGGACCTCGAGCCCACGGTCTTCGGGATGGTGAACCGCCTCTACATCTACCCCGCCGAGGAGCGCGCCAAGGGCGTGGCCTGCGTCACGGCCGACGACTTCCGCTGGAAGAAGGCCCACATCAAGAGCACCAGCCTCGCCGGCGCGGTGCTGTCGCGCCAGATGAGCGCCGACGTCGGCGGCACCGAGACCATCATGTTCCGCGACGGCTTCCTGAGCGAGGCCGCGGCGTCGAACGTCTGGGTGGTGAAGGACGGCGTGGTCCTCGGTCCGCCCAAGGACAACCTGGTGCTGGAAGGCATCCGCTACGGCCTGCTGGAGGAGCTGTGCCGCGCGCAGGGCATCCCCTTCGAGCTGCGCCCGGTCTCCCGGGCGGAGGTGCTGGGCGCCGACGAGATCATCCTTTCCTCGGCCACGAAGGAAGTGCTGCCCTGCACCGTGCTGGACGGAAAGCCAGTTGGAAACGGCAAGCCGGGCCCCATCTACGACAGGCTGTTCGCAGGCTACCAGCAAGCCAAACGCTCCTGACCGCATGTCCGCTTCCATCTTCCCGCCGCCCTCCGCCGCCGACCCCCGCAAGGATTCGCTGATCGAATACCCCTCGGCCTTCCCCATCAAGGTGATGGGCCCGAAGGTGGACGGCTTCGTCCACGCGGTGACGACGATCGCCCGCCAGTTCGACCCCGGCTTCGACGCCGCAACGGTGGAGCTGCGCGACAGCAGCAAGGGCAACTACCTCGGCATCACGATCACCGTGACCGCGACCAGCCGCGAGCAGCTGGACGACCTGTACCGGGCGCTCACTTCGCACCCGATGGTCAAGGTCGTCCTGTAAGCCGATGCAGGTGAAGGTGCTCGGGCGGGTGGACTACCTGCCCACCGTGCAGGCAATGGCCGCCTTCACCGAAGCGCGCACGCCCGACTCCCCCGACGAACTGTGGCTCTGCGAACACCCCCCGGTGTTCACGCAGGGCCTCGCCGGCAAGCCGGAGCACGTGCTCGCGGCGGGGGACATCCCGGTGGTGCCCACCAACCGCGGCGGCCAGGTGACCTACCACGGGCCCGGGCAGGTGGTCGCGTACCCGCTGCTGGACCTGCAGCGGGCCGGGTACTTCGTCAAGGAGTACGTGTACCGGCTGGAAGAAGCCGTGATCCGCACGCTGGGCAAGGCCGGCGTGACGGGGCACAGGGTGCGGGGGGCGCCGGGGATCTATGTGCGTCTCGAGGATCCCTTCAGTCACGCGCGGTTGCCCGCCCCGGAGGATTTCACCGGCCTCGGCAAGATCGCCGCCCTCGGCATCAAGGTCTCCCGCCACCGCACCTACCACGGCCTCGCCTTCAACGTCGCGATGGACCTGGAACCCTTCTCCCGCATCAACCCTTGCGGTTACGCAGGACTGCGCACCGTCGACCTTTCTACAATGGGCGTTCCCATGACATGGAATGATGCCGCCGCGCTGCTGGGCCACGAGCTCGAGGTGCTGCTGGCCCCCTGAAAGCCCCCATGAGCACCAGCAACGTCGTGCGCGAGGCGCAGACCGTCGAGAACTACCAGGCCGGCGCCAAGCAGAAGGCCGCGGCCAAGCTCTCGCGCATCCGCATCCACGTCGAGCAGGGCGAAGTCCTCAAGAAGCCCGACTGGATCCGCGTGAAGGCGGGCTCCGCCAGCTCGCGCTTCTACGAGATCAAGCAGATCCTGCGCGAGCACAACCTGCACACGGTCTGCGAGGAAGCCTCCTGCCCCAACATCGGCGAGTGCTTCGGCCGCGGCACGGCGACCTTCATGATCATGGGCGACAAGTGCACGCGCCGCTGCCCTTTCTGCGACGTCGGCCACGGCCGGCCCGACCCGCTGGACGCGAGCGAGCCCGAGAACCTCGCCCGCACGATCGCCGCGCTGAAGCTCAAGTACGTGGTGATCACCAGCGTGGACCGCGACGACCTGCGCGACGGCGGCGCCGGCCACTTCGTCGAGTGCATCCGCCGCACGCGCGAGCTCTCGCCGTCCACCACCATCGAGGTGCTGGTGCCCGACTTCCGCGGCCGCGACGACCGCGCGCTGGAGATCCTGAAGGCCGCCCCGCCCGACGTGATGAACCACAACCTGGAGACGATCCCGCGCCTGTACAAGGAAGCGCGGCCGGGCTCCGACTACCAGTTCAGCCTGAACCTGCTGAAGAAGTTCAAGGCGCTGTTCCCGGACATCCCGACCAAGAGCGGCCTGATGGTCGGCCTGGGCGAGACCGACGAGGAGATCCTGGAGGTCATGCGCGACATGCGCGCGCACGGCATCGAGATGCTGACCATCGGCCAGTACCTCGCGCCCAGCACCTCGCACCTGCCGGTGCGCCGCTACGTGCACCCGGACACGTTCAGGATGTTCGAGGCGAAGGCCTACGAGATGGGCTTCCACCACGCCGCCGTCGGCGCGCTGGTGCGCAGCTCCTACCACGCCGACCAGCAGGCGCATGCCGCCGGGGTGGCGACCGAAACGAACGCCTGAGCTGGGTTCCGCGGCCCCCGGAAGGGCGGCGCTCCGTGATACTGCGCGCAACGCGCCACGGAGCGGCCATGATCAAGGACCTCTGGTACAAGAACGCCGTCATTTACAGCCTGCACGTCGGGACCTACATGGACTCGAACGGCGACGGCATCGGTGACTTCGAGGGGCTGACCCGCCGGCTCGACTACCTGCACGGCCTGGGCGTCACCTGCCTGTGGCTCGGCCCGTTCCAGAAGTCGCCGCGGCGCGACGACGGCTACGACATCAGCGACTTCTACCAGGTCGACCCCTGCTTCGGCACCCTGGGCGACTTCGTGGACTTCACCCACCAGGCCAAGCAGCGCGGCATCCGCGTGATGATCGACCTGGTCGTCAACCACACGAGCAGCGAGCACCCCTGGTTCCAGGAGGCGCGCAAGGACCCCGCGTCCAGGTACCGCGACTACTACGTGTGGTCGGAAAAGAAGCCCGAGAACGCCGACGAGGGCATGGTGTTCCCGGGCGTGCAGAAGACCACCTGGACGCGCGACCCCGTGGCGGGCCAGTACTACTTCCACCGCTTCTACGAGTTCCAGCCCGACCTCAACACCGAGAACCCGCTGGTGCTGGCCGAGATCCGCAAGATCATGGGCTTCTGGCTGGAGCTGGGCGTGTGCGGCTTCCGCATGGACGCGATGCCCTTCGTGATCCAGACCAAGGGCGCGGGGAAGAAGTCGCGCGAGCGCTACGGGCTGCTGCGCGACCTGCGCGAGTTCCTCCAGTGGCGACGCGGCGACGCGATCATCCTCGCCGAGGCGAACGTCGAGCCGAAGAACAACATGCACTACTTCGGCGACGACGGCGACCGGCTGCAGATGATGTTCAACTTCTGGGTGAACCAGCGGGTTTTCTACGCCCTGGCCACGGGCGACAGCAAGCCGCTGGCGAAGGCGCTGGAGCAGACGCGCGGCCGCCCGGACACGGCGCAGTGGGGCCACTTCCTGCGCAACCACGACGAGCTGGACCTCGGCCGCCTCACCGAGACGCAGCGCGCCGAGGTGTTCGAGGCGCTCGGGCCCGACAAGGACATGCAGCTGTACGGGCGCGGCATCCGGCGGCGCCTCGCGCCCATGCTGCGGGGCGACTGCCGCCGCATGGAGATGGCGTACAGCCTCATGTTCACCCTGCCCGGCACGCCGGTGATCCGCTACGGCGACGAGCTGGGCATGGGCGACGACCTGTCGCTTAAGGAACGCAACTGCGCGCGCACGCCGATGCAGTGGTCCACCGAGCCGCACGGGGGCTTCACGCGCGGCACGCCGGTGCTGCCCGTGATCGAGCAGGGGCCCTACGGCTTTCACAAGATCAACGCGGCGGACCAGCGGCGCGACGCCGGCTCCATGCTGAACTGGACGGAGCGCATCATCCGCATGCGCAAGGAAGTGCCCGAGATCGGCTGGGGCGATTTCACCGTGCTGGAGACCGGCAACGACGGCGTGCTCGCGCTGCGCTACGACTGGCGCAACAACGCGGTCGTGGTGATCCACAACCTCACGGGCGAGGCCGCCGAGATCAAGCTGAACTCGCGCGACGAGCGCGGCCGCCAGCTGATCAACCTGCTCACGCAGGACCACAGCTACGCCAACGGGCGCGGCGTCCACACGATCGTGATGGAGCCCTACGGCTACCACTGGTACCGCGCCGGCGGCCTGGGCTACCTGCTGGAACGCTCCCAGGAGTGAGGTGCGGATGGGCAGGCGAAGTATGCTCCGCGCCCATGCATCCCAACCTCCATGCCCTCGGCGCGATCGCGCTCTGGGCCTCGCTCGCCTCGCTGGGCGTGGCGCTGCGGCACGTGCCGCCCTTCCTGCTCACCGGCCTCGCGCTCGTCATCGGCAGCGTCCCCGCCTGGCCGCTCGTGCGGCAGTGGAAGGTGCCGGGCCGCACGCTGGCGATGGGGGTGGGTGGCCTCTTCGGCTACCACCTGCTGCTGTTCGTCGCGCTGCGCATGGCGCCGGCGGTGGAAGCCAACCTGGTGAACTACCTGTGGCCGCTGCTGATCGTCGTGCTGGCGCCGCTGTTCCTGCCGGGGCTGCACCTGCGGCCGGCGCACGTGCTCGCCGCTCTGGTGGGCTTCGCGGGCGCGGCGATCGCCATCCTCGGCGGCGGCGGCGCGAGCGGCGCCTGGTCCTGGGGCTACCTGCCGGCGCTGGCCTCGGCCATCATCTGGGCGAGCTATTCGCTGGGCACGCGCCGCGTCCCTGCCTTTCCCACCGCGGCGATCGGCCTGTTCGGGCTGCTCTCTGGCCTGCTCTCGCTCGCCTGCCACGCGCTGCTGGAAACCCGCGTGGACCTGTCGCCGCGCGACTGGGCGCTGATCGTCGTGACCGGCCTGGGGCCGCTGGGCGCCGCGTTCTTCTTCTGGGACAAGGCGCTCAAGGGCGGCGACGCGCGGCAGATCGGCATACTGAGCTACATCACGCCGCTGGCATCGACCGCCCTGCTGGTGCTGGTCACGGGACGCGCGTTCAGCGCGAGCATCGCGGTGGCCGCGGCGCTGATCATCGGCGCGGCCGTCGTGGGCACGCGCACGCGCTGATCAGGACAGGAGCGCCTGCGCCGGGTCTTCCGCGTCCACGACGCTGCGCGCCCAGGCTTCCAGCCGGCCCGCGTCGGCGCGCAGCACCTCCTGCTTCACCGTGAGGATCTGCGCCGGGTGCATCGAGAAGATGCGCAGGCCCAGCCCGAGCAGCAGGCGCGTGAACTGCGTGTCGCCGGCCATCTCGCCGCACACGCTCACCGGCTTGCCCTGGCGGCGGCACTCGGTGATGGTGTCCGCGATCAGGCGCAGCACGGCGGGGTGGCAGGGGTCGTACAGGTGCGCCACCGATTCGTCGGAGCGGTCGATCGCCAGCGTGTACTGGATCAGGTCGTTGGTGCCCAGCGAGAGGAAGTCGAAGTACTTGAGGAAGGTGCGCAGAGTGAGCGCCGCCGCCGGGATCTCGATCATCGCGCCGATGCTGACCGGGCCGTAGGCGACGCCCTGCGCGTCCAGCTCCGCGCGGGCGAAGTCCACCAGCGCCAGCGTCTGCCGGATCTCGCTCGCGTGCGCGATCATGGGCACCATCATGTTCACCTTGCCGTGCGCGGCGGCGCGCAGGATGGCCCGCAGCTGCGTGCGGAACATCTCCGGCTCCGCCAGGCTCCAGCGGATGGCGCGCAGGCCCAGCGCCGGGTTCAGGTGCGCCTCGTCGCGGCGGCCGTCGTCCAGCGGCTTGTCGGCGCCGACGTCCAGCGTGCGGATGGTCACCGGCAGGCCTTCCATGCCTTCGACGGCCTTGCGGTAGGCGAGGTACTGCTCCTCCTCGCCGGGCATGTTGCCCTGCCGCCCCATGAACAGGAACTCGCTGCGGAACAGGCCGACGCCGACGGCACCCGCCTTCAGCGCGCCGGCGGCGTCCTCGGGCAATTCGATGTTGGCGAGCAGCTCCACCTTCTGGCCGTCGAGCGTGACGGCCGGCGTGTGGCGCAGGCGCCCCAGGCGCCCGCGTTCCAGCTCCACCTGCCGCTGCTTGTAGCCGTACTCGGCCAGGATGATCGGCGAAGGGTCGACGATCATGAAGCCGCTGTCGCCGTCAATGATCACCCAGTCGTCCTGGCGCACCAGGGTGCTGGCGGCGCGCGCGCCCACCACGGCGGGGATGTCCAGGCTCCGCGCGACGATGGCCGTGTGCGAGGTCTTGCCGCCGACGTCGGTGACGAAGCCCGCGAACACGCTCTGCTTGAACTGCAGCATGTCGGCCGGCGACAGGTCGTGCGCCACCAGCACCAGCGGCACGTCGACGCTGTCGTCCAGCAGCAGGTCCTGCGCCGTCTTGCGCTTCTGCGCGGGGGGCTGTGCGACGGGCGAGGGGATGCCCTTCATGTAGCGCAGGATGCGTTCGGCCACCTGCTCGAGGTCGGCCTTGCGCTCGCGCAGGTAGTCGTCCTCCATGTCGTCGAACTGGCGCGACAGCACTTCCAGCTGCGTCGTCAGCGCCCACTCGGCGTTGTAGAGGCGGTCGGTGATCCAGTGCTTGATGCCGCTGATCAGCTCCTCGTCCTGCAGCAGCATCAGGTGCACGTCCAGCAGGGCCGACAGCTCGTGCGGCGTCTCCTTGGGGCTGAGCGTGGAGATGGTCTGCTGCAGGCGGTGGATCTCCTCGACCACCGCGTTGCGGCCGGTGCGGATGCGCTCGATCTCCGCCGCCACCTGCGACGGCTCGATGAAGTAGTGGACGACGTCGGCGCGTCCCGAGCCCATGATCACCGCCCGCCCGATGGCGATGCCCCGGGCGACCGCGATGCCATGGATCGAGAAGGTCATTCGCCTTCCCCGAACTTCTCGTGGATCAGCGCGAGCAGCGCGTCCATCGCCTCCTGCTCCTTCTCGCCGTTGGTCTCGATCGTCACCTCGGTGCCGATGCCCGCGGCGAGCATCATCACGCCCATGATGCTCTTGGCGTTGACGCGGCGCTCGCCGCGGCTCATCCAGACCTCGCACGGGTAGCTGCCCGCCAGCTTGGTGAGCTTGGCCGAGGCGCGCGCGTGCAGGCCGAGCTTATTGCTGATGGTCGTGGTCTTCTGGATCATGGTTGCGTCTGGGCTGGTTCTGCGGCGCGGTGATCGCCACCTGCATGACGCCCTGCGTGCCGCCCACCACCGCGCGCGACACCAGGGTGTCGAGCGACTCGTGCCGGTAGCTCACGGCGCGCAGCAGCATGGGCAGGTTCACGCCGGTGATGAGGCGCGAGGACACGCCGTCCACCAGCTTCTGGGCCACGTTGCTGGGCGTGGCGCCGAAGATGTCGGTGAGGACCAGCACGCCCTGGACGTTGGGCGGCTGGGACAGCTGGTCGAGCGCGATGCGGGCCGAGGCGAGCGTCTCCTCCGGCGAGAGGTTGGGCTGCACGTCGATCGCCATCACGCTGCCGCCGCAGTCCGGGAACACGTGCAGAGCGCACTGCCGCAAGGCGTTGGCCAGCGGCGCATGGGCGATCAGCAGGATGGCGTTCATGGGCTTTGCTGCCGATTATGGCTTCTGCTCCACAGGAACCATGCGTAGGACAGCACGCTCGTGGCGAGGAAGACACCGAAGGCGCCGCGGAAGGCCGCCGCCTCCGTGAAGCCGCCCGCGCGCAGGGCGTCGATGACCAGGCCCATGCCCCACTGGACGACGAACACGCCGACGAAGATGACCAGGTTGTAGGCCGAAAGGGCGCGGCCCGCCAGCGACGCGGGGAACACCATGCCCACGGCCGGCTGCGCGAGCGCGACGAAGGTGCTGCTGGTGCAGATCAGCGCCAGCACGGCCGGCCCGGCGTCCGGCCCCAGCACGATCAGCGCGCCCAGCGCGACGAAGCTGAGGGGCAGGCCCCAGGCGATCAGGCGGTCGGTGACGATTCCGCGCCGCTGCAGCCACGGGTTCACCAGTCCCCAGCACCAGAAGGTGACAAGCATCGAGAGATTGATGGTGAACAGGCCGCCGGCCGCCGCCGCCGGCTCGTAGCCGGCCACGCGCACCAGCCAGGGCCCGGCCCACAGCGACTGCACGGCGATCATGCCGCCGTAGCTGAAGAAGCCGATGGGCGCCATCTGCCAGAAATAGGGATGGCGCCACACGGGCGCATAGCTGCCGCGCGGCGCGCCGGCCGGCTGCGCGTGGTCCTCCTCCGACCAGTGCGGCACGCGCCAGGCGATGACGAACATCGAGGCCGCCATCAGCACGGCGAGGATCCAGAAGATCGGCCGCCAGCCCATCACCGGCAGCAGCCACTGCACGGGCAGCGTGGAGGCGACCATGCCGAAGGAGCCCGTCATCAGCATCCAGGAGTTGGTGCGCAGCTGCACGCCCGGGGTGAACCAGCGGCGGAAGCCCGTGAGCGGCGCCATCAGGCAGGCCGCCACGCCGACGCCGCACAGCACGCGGGCGGCCAGCAGCCAGGCGAAGCTGTCGGCCAGCGCGAAGGCGGCGCAGCTCATCACCGCCAGCGAGACGAAGCGCAGGATCACCTTGCGCGGGCCGTGCCGGTCCAGCCAGGTTCCCAGCGGCAGCTGGATCAGCGCGAAGCCGAGGAAGTAGCCGCCGGCCAGCAGGCCCAGCTCGCCGGCGTCGAGGCGGAATTCCTGCGTGAGCACCGGCGAGAGGGTGGCGGTGATCGCGCGCAGCACGGCGGCGAAGAAGTAGGCGAAGGCGAAGGCGAGGAAGACCAGCACCGCCTGGCGGCGATCGAGCAGGGACATCGGGATCCTGGGTTGGAGGAAGGGCGTGCCCCGGGGGCCGCGGCCGGGCATTATCCCGCGCCCATAATGGCGCGCATGAACGCCCTTGCCGGAATCCGCGTCCTCGACCTCTCGCGCGTGCTGGCCGGCCCCTGGTGCACGCAGACGCTCGCGGACCTGGGAGCCGACGTGATCAAGATCGAGCGCCCGGGCACGGGCGACGACACGCGCACCTGGGGCCCGCCCTTCCTCAAGGACCGCGAGGGCCGCGACACGGCGGAGGCGGCCTACTACCTGGGCACCAACCGCAACAAGCGCTCGGTCACCTGCGACATCGCGCGGCCCGAAGGCCAGGCGCTGATCCGCGAGCTGGCGAAGCACTGCGACGTGTTCGTGGAGAACTTCAAGGTCGGCGACATGGCGCGCTACGGGCTGGACTACCCGTCGCTGCGCGCGATCCATCCGCGCATCGTCTACTGCAGCGTGACGGGCTTCGGCCAGACCGGTCCCTATCGCGAACGGGCCGGCTACGACTACGCGATCCAGGGCATGGGCGGGCTCATGAGCATCACCGGCGAGCGCGACGACCTCGGCGGCGGGCCGCAGAAGGTCGGCGTGGCGGTGGCCGACCTGTTCACGGGCATGTATTCGACGGTCGGGATCCTCGCGGCGCTGCGCCACGCGGAGCACACGGGCGAAGGCCAGCACCTGGACATGGCGCTGCTGGACACGCAGGTCGCGATGCTGGCGAACCTGGGCGCCAACTACCTGGTGAGCGGCAAGGTGCCCGGCCGCGCCGGCAACGCGCACCAGAACATCGTGCCCTACCAGGTGTTCGAGGTCGCACCCGCCGCCGACGGCAGCAAGGACCACATCATCCTGGCCGTGGGCAACGACGGCCAGTTCGCCAAGTTCTGCCAGGTCGCGGGCCGGCCCGAGCTGGCGAGCGACCCGCGCTTCGCGAAGAACCGCGACCGCGTCGGCAACCGCGCCGTGCTGGTGCCGCTGCTGGAAGAAGTGCTCAAGACGCGCGGCAAGCAGGACTGGCTGCGCGCGCTGGAGGCGGCCAAGGTGCCTTGCGGCGCGATCAACAACCTGGCCGAGGTGTTCGCCGACCCGCACGTGCGCGAGCGCGGCATGGTGCACCAGTGGGAGCATCCGCTCTCCGGGCCGCTGAACCTGGTGGCGAGCCCGCTCAAGCTCGGGGGCACGCCGGTGCGCAGCGACCTTCCGCCGCCGCTCCTGGGCCAGCACACCGAGGAAGTGCTGCGCGAACTGCTCGGCGCCGACGGCGAACGCATCGCGCAGCTGCGCGCGCAGGAGGTGATCTGACATGGCCGATTTCGTCCTCGTGCACGGGGCCTGGCACGGCGGCTGGTGCTGGCGCCGCGTCGTCGATGCGCTGCACGCGCAGGGGCACCGCGCGCACGCCGTCACGCTGACCGGCGTGGGCGAGCGCGCCCACCTGCTGTCGCCGGCGATCACGCTGGAGACCCACATCGCCGACGTCGCGAACCTGATCGAGGCCGAGGAGCTGCAGCAGGTCGTGCTGGCCGTGCATTCGTACGCCGGCATGATCGGCACCGCGATCGCCGACCGCATGCCGCAGCGCCTGAAGCACCTGGTGTACGTGGATGCCGTGGTGCCGCGGCCCGGCGAGAGCTGGAGCAGCACGCACGCCGCCGCGACGCGCGAGGCGCGCCTCGCGGCGGCGCAGGCTTCGCCCGACTTCGCCTTCCCGCCGCCGGACCCGGCCGTGTTCGGCCTGGCCGACGCCGACCACGCATGGGTCCGACGCCGCCAGACCCCGCATCCGGGCCACACCTACCAGGCGCCGCTGGACTTCGATGCGCGGCGGGTCGCCGGCGTGCCGCGCACCTTCATCGACTGCGTCCGGCCCCGGCTCGGGACCATCGATGCGATCCGCCCGCGCGTGCGCGATGCGAACTTCTGGGACGGTGCCTGGACCGGCGGGGGCGGCGTGCGCGTCGTGGAGCTGGAAACCGGCCACGACCCCATGGTGAGCGCCCCGCAGGAGCTCACCCGCCTGCTGGTCGGTTGCGCCTGACGGCCGGGGCGACCCTGCCGGCGCATGAACTTTCCCGTTGCGCCACAATCTTCCCTGGAAGGCCGCCTCCCGCGGCCGGAAGCGGAGCAGACATGACGGCGAAGATTCGGTGGGCAGTGGGCGCGGCGGCGCTGGCCGTGGCGGCAGCGGGCGCGTTCTTCGTGGCGGGCGGGGCCTCGGCCGCGCCGGAGACGACCTTCGTCCTGCTGGACGGCTCGCACAAGACCACGGCCGACCTGAAGGGCAAGGTCGCGCTGGTCAACTTCTGGGCCACCAGCTGCACCACCTGCGTGGCGGAGATGCCCAAGATGGTCTCCACCTACGACAAGTACCACGCCAAGGGCTACGAGCACCTGGCCGTGGCCATGAGCTACGACCCCCCGAGCTACGTGGTGAACTACGCGGAAACGCGCAAGCTCCCCTTCAGCGTCGCCATCGACAACACCGGCGCCGTGGCCAAGGCCTGGGGCGAGGTGCAGCTGACGCCCACCTCCTACCTGGTCAACAAGAAGGGCGAGATCGTCAAGCGCTACGTCGGCGAGCCCGACTTCGACGAGCTGCATGCGCTGATCGAGAAGCTGCTGGCCGAGTCCTGATCCGGCGCCTTCCTCCACGAAAAAGCCCCGCGACGCGGGGCTTTTCGCTTGTGGGCGCGCGGCGCTCAGTCCTTGCGGAAATCGTCGTGGCAGGCCTTGCAGGTACGCCCGGCCGGGCCGAAGGCCGCCTTCATCGCGTCCAGGTTGCCGGTCTTGGCGGCGGCGGCCAGCTTGCCGACGGCGTCCTGCATCTTCTCGGCGTCGGCCTTGAACTTCGCCGGCTCCAGCCAGATGTCCGCCTTGGCCCGGGTCTCGCCCTTTTCCGTGCCGGGCAGGAAACCGGCGAAGGGCAGGTGCGACATCATGGCGATCACGTCCGCGTTGCGGGCGGCGGCCGCGGCGTCGAACGGCACCCGGCCGTTGGCCATGGCGCCGAGGGCGCCGAAGTGCGCCCCGAGCACCGTCATGGCGCTGCGGCGGTACTTGATCGCGTCTTCGGGCTTCTGGAAGCTCTGGGCGGATGCGCCGGAGGCAAGCAGGAGTCCGGCGGTGGCAAGCGCCAGTGGCGCGGCAAACTTCTTCATTTCTTCTCCGTGGTTAAAGTGGCGGGTGCCGCAGCGGCCGCGTCGGGACGGAAGGGCATGGCCGCCCGGCACTGTACTAACGATGGGCGCCGCCGCGGTATTCCGCGTTGCCCGGCCCCCACGACAACGAGGTAACGAGACATGACGCATCGCGTGCGCGTGTGGGACCTGCCCACGCGCCTGTTCCACTGGCTGCTCGCTGCCTGCGTGGTGCTGCTGGTCGTCACCGGCTATGTGGGCGGCGACGCCATGCCCTGGCACGCGCGCTTCGGCTACGCGGTGCTGTCGCTGCTGCTGTTCCGGTTCGTGTGGGGCTTCGTGGGCGGGCACTGGTCGCGGTTCCGTACTTTCCTCTACAAGCCCGCCAGCGTGCTGGCCTATGTCGGTGGCCGGGCCCATCCCGACCACCTGGTGGGCCACAACCCGCTGGGGGCCGGGTCGGTGTTCGCGATGCTGCTGGTGCTGGCGGCCCAGGTGGGCACCGGCCTCTTCGCCGACGACGAGATCGCCTTCACCGGACCGCTCAACCGTTTCGTGGACAGCGCCACCGGGCTGGCCGCCACCTGGTACCACAAGGCCGTGGGACAGTGGCTGCTGATCGGGCTGGTCGTGCTGCACCTGGCGGCGATCGCCTGGTACGCCACGAAGAAGGGCGAGGGCCTGGTGCAGGCGATGGTGGTGGGCGACAAGGAGGTGGCAGGGCCGGCGCGCTCGTCCCGCGACGACGCAAGATCGCGCCTGCTGGCGCTGGTGGTGGCCGCGGCCTGCGCCGGGCTGGTGGCCTGGGTGGCGAGCCTGGGTTCCGGAGGCGGCAGCGGGGGCTTCAACTAGACCGGCCGCGCCGGGGCGCTAAGATGTCCCGTCCACCACTCCCTCGCAGGACATTGGACACAGCCCCGCTGCCCCTGATCGCCCTGAGCACGCCGGAGGGCGCGCGCGACATGGACGAAGTGCGCGCCATCTTCCGGGAATACGCCGACGGGCTCGGCGTCGACCTCTGCTTCCAGGATTTCGAGCAGGAACTCGCCGGCCTCCCGGGCGAGTACGCCGCCCCGCGCGGCGTCCTGTTCCTGGCCCGCGTGGACGGCGAGCTGGCCGGCTGCTGTGCGCTGCGGCCGCTGGACACCGCCGATTACCCGAACGCCTCGGAGATGAAGCGCCTGTACGTGCGGAAAGCCTTCCGGGGCTTCGGCCTGGGCCGGCACCTGGCCGAGGCCACGCTCGACGCGGCCCGCCGCGCCGGCTACGACTGCGTGCTGCTCGACACGCTCGACGACATGGAAGCCGCCCGGGCGCTGTACGAGGACCTCGGCTTCGAGGAGATCCCGCCGTACTACCACAACCCCATCGCGGGGGCGCACTACCTCAAGGCGGACCTGTGGAACAGCACCCCGGCGCCGTTGAGCAGCCGGGGCTAGCGGGGATCAGCCGCGCACCTGGCCCAGCATGGTCTGGGCGTCGCTCACCTCGAACTTGCCCGGGGCCTCGACGTTCAGGCTGGCGACCTTGCCGTCCTTGACCAGCATGGAGTAGCGGTTGCTGCGCAGGCCCATGCCGCGGCCGGTGAGGTCCAGCGTCAGGCCGGTGGCCTTGGCGAAGTCGGCGCTTCCGTCGGCCAGCATGCGCACCTTGCCTGCGCTCTTCTGGTCGCGGGCCCAGGCGCCCATCACGAAGGCGTCGTTGACGCTCAGGCACCAGATCTCGTCCACCCCGGCCTTCTTCAGCTCGTCGAACTTCTCGACGTAGCCGGGCACGTGCTTGGCCGAGCAGGTCGGCGTGAAGGCGCCGGGCAGCGCGAACAGGGCGATGGTCTTGCCCTTGGCGGCCTCGCGCACCTTCACCGGGTTGGGGCCGATGCTGCAGCCATTGCCTTCGACTTCGGAATACTCCTGCAGGGTCACGTCAGGGAGTTGGTCGCCGACCTGGATCATGGGATCTCCTCGTAGGTGTGCAAAAAGAAAACGGCCCACGATTGTGGGCCGTTTCCGGATTGCCTGCAGGCGGGGTGGCTTAGACCAGCGCCGCCTTTTCCAGCAGCCTGGTCGCGACCCAGTTCTTGGTCTTGGAGATCGGGCGGCTTTCCTCGATCTCGATCAGGTCGCCCGTGTGGAACTCGCCGTTCTCGTCGTGCGCGTGGTACTTGCTCGACTTGATCACGATCTTCCCGTAGATCGGGTGCTTCACGCGGCGCTCGACCAGCACGGTCACGGTCTTGGCACGCTTGTCGCTCACCACGCGGCCGACCAGAGTGCGCTTCAGAGAAGTCTTTGCTTCCGTCATCTTCGTCACTCCTTACGACTTGGCGGATTCCGCACGCTTCTGCGCCAGGATGGTCTTGGCGCGGGCGATGTCACGGCGCGTGGAGCGCAGCGTGGCGGTGTTGTTGAGTTGCTGGGTGGCCTTCTGCATGCGCAGGCCGAAATGGGCCTTCTGCAGGGCCTTCACTTCGGCTTCCACGCCGGCGGCGTCCTTGGCGCGGAGATCCTTGGCTTTCACGGTCATGGTTCTCTACTCCTTCAGGCGCCGATCTGGCGGGTCACGAACGTGGTGCGCAGCGGCAGCTTGGCGGCGGCCAGCTTGAACGCCTCGCGCGCGAGTTGCTCGGGCACGCCCACGATCTCGAAGACGACCTTGCCCGGCTGGATCTCGGCCACGTAGTACTCGGGGTTGCCCTTGCCGTTGCCCATGCGGACTTCGGCGGGCTTCTGCGAGATCGGCTTGTCCGGGAACACACGGATCCAGATGCGGCCGCCGCGCTTCACGTGGCGGGAGATCGCGCGACGCGCGGCCTCGATCTGGCGGGCCGTCAGGCGGCCGCGGTCCGTGCACTTCAGGCCGAAGTCACCGAAGGCCACGGAGTTGCCCGTCGTGGCGATGCCGGTGTTGCGGCCCTTCTGCTCTTTGCGGTATTTGCGGCGAGCGGGTTGCAGCATGTTTACTCTCCTTTACCGTCGGCCGGGGCGGCCGGCGCGGAGCCCGCAGTCTTGCGGGGCACGCGCTTAACGGTAGATTTCGGCGCCTCGGGGGCGCCTGCGGTTGCTTCAGCGGGCTTGTCGCTGCCTTCGGCCGGCGCCACGTTGGTGGCGCCCGCGGTACGGGCATCGGTGCGGGGGCCACGGCCGCCGCCGCCACGGCGGTCGCCGCCGGGGCCGCCACGGCGGTCGCCGTCACGGCGCGGGCCGCGCGGGCCACGGCGCTCCTCGCCCTCGGGGCGCGGGGTGCTGTCCAGGGACGGCAGGTCGCTGCGGCCCAGGGTGTCGCCCTTGTAGACCCACACCTTGACGCCGATGACGCCGTAGGTGGTCTTCGCTTCGGAGAAGCCGTAGTCGATGTCGGCGCGCAGCGTGTGCAGCGGCACGCGGCCTTCGCGGTACCACTCGGTGCGCGCGATCTCGATGCCGTTCAGGCGGCCCGACGACATGATCTTGATGCCCTGCGCGCCCAGGCGCATCGCGTTCTGCATGGCGCGCTTCATCGCGCGGCGGAACATGATGCGCTTCTCGAGCTGCTGGGTGATCGAGTCGGCGATCAGCTGGGCATCGACTTCGGGCTTGCGCACTTCCTCGATGTTCACAGCAACCGGCACGCCCAGGCGGGTGGCCAGTTCCTTCTTCAGGTTCTCGATGTCCTCGCCCTTCTTGCCGATCACCACGCCCGGACGGGCCGAGTAGATGGTGATGCGGGCGTTCTTGGCGGGGCGCTCGATCAGCACGCGGGAGACCGCGGCGTTCTTCAGCTTGGTCTTCAGGTAGTCGCGGACCTTGATGTCCTCGGCCAGCATGTCGCCGAAGTCGCGGTTGTTCGCGTACCAGCGGCTGTTCCAGTTGCGGGTGACGGCCAGGCGGAAGCCGGTCGGATGGATCTTCTGTCCCATGTTCTTCCTCAGTTCCCGACGGTCACGTACACATGGCACGTGCCCTTGCTGATGCGGTTGCCGCGGCCCTTGGCGCGCGCGGTGAAGCGCTTCAGCACGGTGCCTTGTTCCACGTAGATCGTCTTGACCTTCAGCTCGTCGATGTCGACGCCGTCGTTGTGCTCGGCGTTCGCGATCGCGGACTCCAGCACCTTCTTGACGATGACGGCACCTTTCTTCTGGGTGAAGTTCAGGATGTTGAGGGCCTGGTCCACCTTCTTGCCGCGGATCAGGTCGGCCACGAGGCGGCCCTTGTCGACGGACAGGCGCACGCCGCGGAGGACTGCTTTGGTTTCAGCCATGGTTCAGCCTCACTTCTTCACGACTTTTTTGTCGGCGGGGTGACCCTTGAAGGTGCGCGTCAGGGCGAACTCGCCCAGCTTGTGGCCCACCATCTGGTCGGTGATGTAGACCGGAACGTGCTGCTTGCCGTTGTGCACGGCGATCGTCAGCCCGATGAAGTCGGGCAGGATCATCGAGCGGCGCGACCAGGTCTTGATCGGCTTCTTGTCCTTGGTGGCGACGGCCTTGTCGACCTTGCCCACCAGGTGGTGGTCCACGAACGGACCCTTCTTGAGAGAACGCGTCATTTGTGCGGACCCCTTACTTCTTGCGGCGCGAGACGATGAACGTCTGCGTGCGCTTGTTGTTACGCGTGCGGTAGCCCTTGGTCAGGTTGCCCCACGGATCGACCGGCGGCTTGCCGGTGCCGGTGCGGCCCTCACCACCACCGTGCGGGTGGTCGATCGGGTTCATCGCGACGCCGCGCACCGTCGGGCGGATGCCCATGTGGCGCTTGACGCCGGCCTTGCCGATCTGGCGCAGGCTGTGCTCTTCGTTGGCCACTTCACCGATGGTGGCGCGGCACTCGATGTGGATGCGGCGCACTTCGCCCGAGCGCATGCGAACCTGCGCGTAGGAGCCTTCGCGGGCCAGCAGCGTGGCGGACGTGCCGGCGGAACGCGCGATCTGCGCGCCCTTGCCGGGCTGGATCTCGATGCAGTGGATCGTCGAGCCCACCGGGATGTTGCGGATCGGCAGGGTGTTGCCGGCGCGGATCGGGGCTTCCGAACCGGACACCAGCTGCGCACCCACTTCCAGGCCGCGCGGCGCGATGATGTAGCGGCGCTCGCCGTCGGCGTACACCACCAGGGCGATGTGGGCCGTGCGGTTCGGGTCGTACTCGATGCGCTCCACCTTCGCCGGGATGCCGTCCTTGTTGCGGACGAAATCCACCACGCGGTAGTGGTGCTTGTGGCCGCCACCCTTGTGGCGCACGGTGATGTGGCCGTTGTTGTTGCGGCCGGCCTTCTGGAACTTCGGCTCGAGCAGCGGCGCGTAGGGCTCGCCCTTGTGCAGGTGGCCGCGCGAGACCTTCACCACGGCGCGCTGGCCGGGCGAGGTCGGTTTCATCTTGATGACTGCCATGATTAAGCGGCCTCCCCGGAGAAGTTCAGCTCCTGGCCCGGCTGCAGCGTCACGTAGGCCTTGCGCACGTTGTCGCGGCGACCCACCGAGCGGCCGAAGCGCTTGGTCTTGCCCTTGATGTTGGCGACCGAGACGCCCTTCACCTGCACGTTGAACATCAGTTCCACGGCGGCCTTGATCTCGGGCTTGGTCGCGTCGCGCAGGACCTTGAAGGTCACCGCGTTGGTCTTGTCGGCCACCATCGTCGCCTTCTCGGACACGATGGGGGCGACCAGGACCTGCATCAGGCGGCCTTCGTCAAACCTGGTGGCGGTGCTCATGCGAACATCTCCTTCAGCTTGTCGATCGCGCCCTTGGTGACGAGCACTTTCTTGTAGTGCACCAGCGACAGCGGATCGGCGTAGCGCGGCTCGACGACGAGCACGTTGCGCAGGTTCCGGGAGGCGAGGTACAGGTTTTCGTCCACTTCGTCGGCGATCACCATCACCGACTCCAGGTTCATGGCCTTGAACTTGGCGGCCAGCTGCTTGGTCTTGGGGCTGTCGACCTTCAGGGAGTCGACGACCGCCAGGCGCCCGTCACGGGCGAGCTGGGAGAAGATGGACGCCATGCCGGCGCGGTACATCTTCTTGTTGATCTTCTGGGTGAAGTTCTCTTCCGGGCTGTTCGGGAAGATGCGGCCGCCCCCGCGCCACAGCGGCGAGGAGGTCATGCCGGCGCGGGCGCGGCCCGTGCCCTTCTGGCGGAACGGCTTCTTGGTCGAGTGCTTGACCTGCTCGCGGTCCTTCTGGGCGCGCGTGCCCTGGCGGGCGTTGGCCTGGAAGGCCACCACGATCTGGTGGACCAGCGCTTCGTTGTATTCGCGGCCGAACACGGTCTCGGGGGCGTCGAACTTCGACGCGGCCTGGCCCTGCTCGTTCAGGAGTTCGAGTTGCATTTACTTCTTCCCCTTCTCGGCCTTGGGCTGGGCCTGGACCGGCTTGGGCTGGCCCTTGGCGGCCAGGCGCACGGTCACGAAGCCGTTCTTCGCGCCCGGGACCGCGCCGCGGACCATCAGCAGGCCGCGGGCCTCGTCCACGCGCACGACGTCGAGGTTCTGCACGGTCGTGGTCACGTCGCCCAGGTGGCCGGACATCTTCTTGCCCGGGAACACGCGGCCCGGATCCTGCGCCATCGAGATGGAGCCCGGGACGTTGTGGGAACGGCTGTTGCCGTGGGAGGCGCGCTGCGAACCGAAGTTGTGGCGCTTGATGGTGCCCGTGAAGCCCTTGCCGATGGAGGTGCCCTGCACGTCCACCAGCTGGCCGGCGGAGAAGACCTCCTGCACCGGCACGGCCTTGCCCGCGGCGTACTTGCCGGCGGTGTCGGCGTCGACACGGAATTCACGGATGATTTCGCCGGGCTCGACACCCGCCTTGGCGAGGTGGCCGGCGAGCGGCTTGGTGACGCGGGACTTGCGGCGTTCGCCGAAGGTCACCTGCAGCGCCACGTAGCCGTCGTTGTCCTGGTTCTTGACCTGGGTGACGCGGTTGTTGGACACGTCCAGCACCGTGACAGGAACGGCGTCCCCGTCATCGGTGAACAGGCGCATCATGCCCACCTTGCGGCCCAGCAACCCGAGGCTGCTCAGACTCATGTTGTTACTCCGTTGCTCCCGCCGCGCCTGCTGCAATTGGCCTGCGCGTTTGAGTACGAGAGAGGGTTGATAAAAGCTCCGCCTGCCCGAAAGCAAGCGAAGCCGGCAATTGTAGCAGTACTCCTACAGGCCTGCCAGCCATGAGAAAGGCCGCCCGGAGGGGCGGCCTTTCGGGGGAGCGCAAACCGCAGGGTTACTGCAGCTTGATCTCCACGTCCACGCCGGCCGGCAGGTCCAGCTTCATCAGGGCGTCGACCGTCTTGTCGGTCGGGTCGACGATGTCCATCAGGCGTTGGTGGGTGCGGATCTCGAACTGGTCGCGGCTCGACTTGTTCACGTGCGGCGAACGCAGGATGTCGAAGCGCTTCATGCGCGTCGGCAGGGGCACCGGGCCCTTGACGATGGCGCCGGTGCGCTTGGCCGTGTCGACGATCTCGGCGGCGGACTGGTCGATCAGCTTGTAATCGAAGGCCTTCAGGCGGATGCGGATCTTCTGCTGGGCCATCGCATCACTCCATGATCTTGGCGACGACGCCGGCGCCGACGGTGCGGCCACCCTCGCGGATGGCGAAGCGCAGGCCTTCTTCCATGGCGATCGGGGCGATCAGCTTGACCGTGATGGTCACGTTGTCGCCGGGCATGACCATTTCCTTGTCCTTCGGCAGCTCGATCGAGCCGGTCACGTCGGTCGTGCGGAAGTAGAACTGCGGCCGGTAGTTGTTGAAGAACGGCGTGTGGCGGCCGCCCTCGTCCTTGCTCAGCACGTACACCTCGGCGGTGAAGTGCGTGTGCGGCTTGATGGAGCCGGGCTTGCACAGCACCTGGCCGCGCTCGACTTCCTCGCGCTTGGTGCCGCGCAGCAGGATGCCGACGTTGTCACCGGCCTGGCCCTGGTCCAGGAGCTTCCGGAACATTTCCACGCCCGTGCAGGTGGTCTTCTGCGTGGGCTTGATGCCCACGATCTCGATTTCCTCGCCGACCTTGATCACGCCGCGCTCCACGCGCCCCGTGACCACGGTCCCGCGGCCGGAGATGGAGAACACGTCTTCCACCGGCATCAGGAAGGCGCCGTCCACCGCGCGCTCGGGGGTGGGGATGTAGCTGTCCAGCGCATCGGCCAGCTTCAGGATGGCCTGCTCGCCCAGCTCACCCTTGTCGCCTTCCAGCGCCAGCTTGGCCGAGCCCTTGATGATCGGGGTGTCGTCGCCGGGGAAGTCGTACTTGGA
>NZ_JBUDXE010000018.1:0-66987 GCF_054956735.1 Ramlibacter sp. bp-362 | reverse complement strand
GACCCTGGGCTGGCGCTTCCCTGTGGACGTCCTTAACGAGAAAATCAATGGCGTTGCGTTGACCGGTTGAGACCACCCCCCGCCTTCGCGGGGATGAGGAAAAAGGAAAGCCCGCGCAAGCGGGCTTTTTTCTTGCCGGCGTGGCGACAATAGTTCCTTCGGCGCCTCGCCGCCATCCACTAACTTCGCAAGACCATGATCAAGCTGTTCGTCGGCCTCGGCAACCCGGGCCCCGAGTACGAGGGCACGCGCCACAACGCGGGCTTCTGGTGGGTGGACGCGCTCGCCCGCGAGCTGAAGGTGAACCTGGTCGCCGAGCGCGGCTACCACGGGCTGGTCGCCCGGGCCAACGTCCACGGGCAGGTCGTGTGGCTGCTGGAGCCCCAGACCTTCATGAACCTCTCCGGCAAGTCGGTGGCGGCGCTGGCGCGCTTCTACAAGATCGCGCCGGAGCAGATCCTCGTGGTGCACGACGAACTGGACGTCGTCCCCGGCCAGGCCAAGCTCAAGTTCGGCGGCAGCCATGCCGGACACAACGGCCTGCGCGACATCCACGCGCAGCTGGGCACCGACGACTACTGGCGCCTGCGCATCGGCATCGGCCACCCGGGCGTCAAGTCCGAGGTGATCAACTGGGTGCTGAAGAAGCCGGCGCCCGACCAGCGCACCGCCATCGAGGAATGCATCGCCCGCACGCTCAAGGCGGTGCCCGCCCTGCTGGCCGGCGAGATGGACAAGGCCACGCTGGTCGTGCACACGCACAAGCCGCCGCGGCCCAAGCCGCCGCGCCCCGAAGGGACGTGACCACCCCCGCCAAGGAGGAGACCGTGAGACTGCAAGGACACTTCCTCGTGATCGCCGCCGCGCTGGCCCTGGCCAGCGCCCCCGCCGCGGCGCAAACGGTCTACCGCTGCGGCGACAGCTACGGCACCACGCCCTGCGCGGGCGGCAAGGCCATCGATGCCACGGACGCGCGCACGCCGGCCGACGCGGCGCAGGCGGCCCAGGCGGCCGCGGCGGACGCGAAGCGGGCGGATGCGATGGAGAAGGCGCGGCTCGCGCAGGAGAAGAACGCGCCGAAGGCGATCGTGATCGGCGGCGAGGCGGAGCCCCGGGAGCAGGTGGCGAAGGCGCCGCAGACCAGGAAGAGGGGAAAGAAGAAGCCGGCGCAGCCGGAGCCCTTCACCGCTGTGGCTCCCCGGAAGAAGTAGCCGTCAGGCGCCGGTACTTCTGCCAGAGCGTCTCGCGGCTTTCCACGCGGTTCGGGTCGAGCGGGATGCAGGCCACGGGGCAGACCTGCACGCATTGCGGCTCGTCGAAGTGGCCCACGCATTCGGTGCAGCGATCCGGGTCGATCTGGTAGATCTCCGGCCCGAGGAAGATCGCCTGGTTCGGGCACTCGGGCTCGCACACATCGCAGTTGATGCACTCGTCGGTAATCATCAATGCCATGGCGGGACCCCCAAACGCTTTCTGGCATTATCGCGCGCTGCATGAGCTTGTTCCTTTTCAAGCGCCTGATCACCCTCATCGCCACGCTGGTAGGCACGTCGGTGGTGGTGTTCCTGGTCCTGGAGATCCTTCCGGGCAACGCGGCGCAGATCATCATGGGCCCCGACGCCTCGCCCGACGCGGTGGTCGCGCTCGCCCACAAGCTGGGCCTGGACCGTCCGGCCATGGAACGCTACTGGGACTGGATCGCCGGCATGCTGCACGGCGACCTCGGGCTGAGCTACGCGTACAGCACGCCGGTCGGTGAGCTGGTGCTGGAACGCCTGGCGCTCACCGTGCCCCTGGCCCTGCTGGCGATGGTGTTCACGACCGTGCTGGCGCTCTCCGCCGGCATCTACGCCGCCTCGCGGCACAACAAGCTGGGCGACGTCGGCATCATGGGCCTCACGCAGGTCGGCATCGCCATTCCCAACTTCTGGTTCGCCATCCTGCTGATCCTGCTGTTCTCGGTGAAGCTCAAGTGGTTCTCCGCCGGCGGCTTCCCCGGCTGGGGCGAAGGCATCCTGCCGGGCCTGCGGGCGCTGCTGCTGCCGGCGCTGTCGCTGGCCGTGGTGCAGGCCGCCATCCTGGCGCGCTTCACGCGGTCGGCCGTGCTGGAGGTGCTGCGCGACGACTTCGTGCGCACCGCCCGCGCCAAGGGCCTGTCGCAGCGCGCCACGCTGTGGGGCCACGTGCTGCGCAACGCGCTGATCCCGGTCGTGACCATCATGGGCCTGCAGTTCGCCGAGCTGCTGGCCGGCACCATCGTGGTGGAGAGCGTGTTCTACCTGCCGGGCCTGGGCCGGCTGATCTTCCAGTCCATCTCCAACCGCGACCTGATCGTCGTGCGCAACTGCGTGATGCTGCTGGCGGCCATGGTGGTGATCGTGAACTTCGTGGTCGACGTGCTCTACGCCGTGATCGACCCGCGCGTGAAGGCGAGCGACATATGAGCGCCGTGCTCGAGACGGCCGCGCCCGTGGCGCCGGTGCAGGCGCCGGGCTTCTGGAAGCGGGCGCGCCAGCACCGCAGCTTCATGGTGGGCGTGGTGCTCACGCTGCTGCTGGTCGCCGCAGCGCTGCTGTCCTTCGTGTGGACGCCCTGGGATCCGTACAACATCGACATGGCGCTGAAGCTGCGCGCGCCGGACGCGCAGCACTGGCTGGGCACCGACCCCTACGGCCGTGATGTCGCTTCGCTGCTGCTGGTGGGCGCTCGCGCCTCCATCGCGGTCGGCGTGATCGCCGTGGGCATCGGCCTGGTGATCGGCACGGCCCTGGGGCTGCTCGCCTCGGCGCGGCGCGGATGGGTGGAAGAGGCGATCATGCGGCTGTCCGACTTCGGCTTCGCCTTCCCGGCGATCCTGTCGGCCATCATGCTGACGGCGGTGTTCGGCCCCGGCATGGTCAACGCGATCATCGCCATCGGCATCTACAACATCCCGACTTTCGCGCGGATCACGCGCGCCTCGGCCAACACGGTATGGGGCCGGGAGTTCGTGCTGGCGGCGCGCGCCTGCGGCAAGGGCCGCTTCGCGATCACGATGGAGCACGTGCTGCCCAACATCCTGTCGGTGCTGATCGTGCAGGCGACGATCCGCTTCGCCATCGCCATCCTCGCCGAGGCGGCCCTCTCCTACCTGGGCCTGGGCACGCAGCCGCCGCAGCCGTCCTGGGGACGGATGCTGAGCGAAGCGCAGACGCTGATGTTCCAGGCGCCGCTGCTCGCCGTGTTCCCGGGCGTGGCGATCGCGCTCGCCGTGCTGGGCCTGAACCTCCTGGGCGACGGCCTGCGCGACCTGTTCGACCCGCGCCTCTCCCGCAAACGCTGACCGCATGGCCCTGCTCGAAGTCCGCGACCTCTCGGTCGAACTGCAAACCCACCGCGGCCCGGCGCTGGCGGTGCGCAACGCCAGCTTCACGCTGGAGCGGGGCGACACGCTGGGGCTGATCGGCGAGTCGGGCTGCGGCAAGTCGATCACCGTGATGGCCCTCATGGGACTGCTGCCCGAGAACGCGCGCGTCACCGGCAGCATCCTGTTCGAAGGCCAGCAGCTGGTGGGCAAGCCCGAGCGCGAGATGTGCGCGCTGCGGGGCGACCGCATCGGCATGATCTTCCAGGAGCCGATGACGGCGCTGAACCCGGTGCACACGGTGGGCCGGCAGGTGGGGGAGCCGCTGCGGCTGCACCGCGGCCTGTCCGCGGCGGACGCGCGCAAGGAAGCGATCGCCCTGCTGGACCGGGTCGGCATCCCGGACGCGGCGCGCCGCATCGACGCATACCCGCACCAGTTCTCCGGCGGCCAGCGCCAGCGCATCACCATCGCGATGGCGCTCGCCTGCGGGCCCGACCTGCTGATCGCCGACGAGCCGACGACGGCGCTGGACGTGACCATCCAGCGCCAGATCCTGGACCTGATCCGCGAGCTGGTGGCCGAGCGCGGCATGGCGCTGATGCTGATCTCGCACGACCTGGGCGTGATCGCGCAGAACGTGCAGCGCATGCTGGTGATGTACGGCGGCAGCGTGGTGGAAAGCGGGCCGACGGCCTCCGTGTTCGCGCACCGCATGCATCCGTACACGCTGGGGCTGTTCGCGGCGCGGCCGGGGCTGCGCACCGCGAAGGGGCAGCGGCTGGCGACGATTCCGGGGACGGTGCCGGAACTGGTGGACTTGCCGAAGGGGTGTCCGTTCGCGGGGCGGTGCGGGTTCACGATTCCGGAGTGCCATGTCACCGTGCCGCCGCCGTATGAGGTGGAGGCGGGGCACCATGCGCGGTGCATCCGGCTGGAGGCGGTGGCGGAGGCGAAGGCGGCTGGCGGGGCGGCCCTCACCCCGGCCCTCTCCCCGAGGGAGAGGGAGGAACAGCCATGAGCGGCGATGCGCTGCTGAAGGTCGAGGACCTCGTCAAGGAATACACGCTGCCGCGCGAGAAGCTGCTGCAGCCGCCGGGGAAGGTGCATGCGCTCAACGGCGTGAGCTTCACCATCGAGGCGGGGCGCAGCCTGGGCATCGTCGGCGAATCGGGCTCGGGCAAGTCCACGCTGGCGCGGCTGGTGATGGCGCTGGACGCGCCGACGGCGGGGCGCGTGACGCTGCTCGGGCGCGACCTGCACGCGCTGCCGCGCGAGGAGCTGCGGCTGGCCCGGCGCGATTTCCAGATGGTGTTCCAGGACCCGTACGGATCGCTGGACCCGCGCCAGACGGTGGAGCGCATCGTCGCCGAGCCGCTGGGCGCGCAGGGCGGCATCACGCGCGAGGAGCAGCGCGCGCGTGCCAGCGAGGTGCTGCAGGCCGTGGGCCTGCGCGCCAACGACCTGCGCAAGTACCCGCACGAGTTCTCCGGCGGCCAGCGCCAGCGCATCGCGATCGCCCGGGCCCTCATCACGCGCCCGCGCCTGATCGTCGCCGACGAACCGGTGAGCGCGCTCGACGTCTCCGTGCAGGCGCAGGTGCTCAACCTGATGCAGGACCTGCAGGCGGAGTTCGGCATCACCTACATGCTGATCAGCCACGACCTCGCCGTGGTCCAGCACCTGTGCGACGACGTCGCCGTGCTCTGGCAGGGGCGCATCGTCGAACAGGGGCCGCCCGAGCGCCTGTTCGCCGCCGCCGAACACCCCTACACGCGCACGCTGGTCGCGGCCGTTCCCGAGCCCGAACCGCCGCAATCCCAAGGTCAACCCTATTGATTCGCGCGGCGGATGTCAGGGATGATCCCTGCACATCCGATCTCTATCCCTGGAGTCCACAACCATGATCCAAAGACGCAGCCTCCTCACGCATTCCGCCTCCCTGGCCGCCCTGGCCACCCTGCCCGCGGGCGTGCTGGCCCAGAACCGCAAGGACTCCATCGTGATGGCGATGGCGCTGGAGCCCAGCCCGGGCCTGGACCCCACCGGCGGCGCCGCGTCCTCGATCGCCGAGGTGACGCTCTACAACATCTACGAGACGCTCACCAAGATCAATCCTGACGGCAGCGTGACGCCGCTGCTGGCCGAGAGCTGGGAAGTCTCGCCCGACCTCACCACCTACACCTTCAAGCTGCGCAAGGGCGTCAAGTTCCACAACGGCGAGCCCTTCACCGCGCACACGGTCAAGTTC
The DNA here is from genome assembly GCF_054956735.1 of Ramlibacter sp. bp-362. NCBI lineage: Bacteria > Pseudomonadati > Pseudomonadota > Betaproteobacteria > Burkholderiales > Comamonadaceae > Ramlibacter > Ramlibacter sp. bp-362. Next base: position 61,393 of record NZ_JBUDXE010000018.1, on the reverse strand, counting down.
GCCTTCGACCGCGCCGGCGCCGAGAAGAGCACCAACAAGGACAAGCGCACCTTCGCGGCGCTCACCACGCGCGTGGTCGACGACCACACGGTCGTGCTCCTCACCAAGGAAATCGATCCCGACTTCCCCTTCCTCATGGGCCAGGCCACCTCGGTGATCGTCGAGCCCAAGAGCGCGGACAGCAACATGACCAAGCCGGTCGGCACCGGCCCGTACACGCTGGAGAACTGGGTCAAGGGTTCGTCGATCTCGCTGAAGAAGTGGCCCGGCTACCGCAACGCGAACGCCATCAGGCTCAATCGCGCCACCTTCCGCTTCATCGCCGACCCGGCGGCGCAGGTCGCGGCCATGCTGGCCGGCGACATCGACGCCTTCCCGCGCGTCACGCCGCGCAGCGTCGAGCAGTTCAAGGGCAACCCGCGCTTCCAGGTGGTGGTCTCCGGCTCGCGCGCCAAGACCATCATGGCGATGAACAACCAGAAGAAGCCCTTCGACGACGTGCGCGTGCGCCGCGCCGTCAACATGGCGATCGACCGCAAGGCGGTGATCCAGGGCGCCGGCGACGGCTACGGCGTGCCGATCGGCAGCTACTACCCGCCCAGCGCGCCCGGCTATGTGGACCTGACCGCCGTCAACGCCTACAACCCCGACAAGGCGCGCGCCCTGCTGAAGGAAGCGGGCGTGAACAATCTCGACGTCACGCTCACGCTGCCGCCCCCACCCTACGCGCGCCAGGGCGGCGAGGTCATCGCCTCGCAGCTGTCCAAGGTGGGCATCAACGCGAAGCTGCAGAACGTGGAGTGGGCGCAGTGGCTGTCCAACGTCTACGGCGCGCGCAACTACGACCTGACCATCGTCTCGCACGTGGAGCCCTTCGACCTGGGCAACTTCGCCAAGCCCAACTACTACTGGAACTACCACTCCACCAAGTTCAACGACCTGTACGCCAAGTACAAAAACACGGGCAACGCGAGCGAGCGCATGAAGCTGCTGGGCGACATCCAGCGCCTGATCGCCGAGGACGCGCCCATGGCCTTCCTGTACCAGCCGCAGTGGGTGACGGTCGCCAACAAGAACGTGCGCGGCCTGTGGAAGGACATGCCGATCTTCGCGAACGACCTGTCGGCGCTGTCCTGGGCCTGAGGCGATGTCCCCTGCCCTGCATGAACTCTCCGCGCCCGCACTGATCGAGCTGTACCGCCGGCGGGAGGCCTCGCCGGTGGAAGTGGCGCGCAGCGTGCTGGGCCACGTCGAGCGCTGGGAGCAGCACCTGCAGGCGCTGTTCCTGCTGCGCCCCGACCAGGTGATGGAGCAGGCCCGCGCGAGCGAACAGCGCTGGCTGAAAGGCCAGCCGCTGGGGCTGATCGACGGCGTGCCGGTCACGGTCAAGGACAACATCGCGACCCGCGGCGACCCCATGCCCCTGGGCACGGCCGCCACCGAGCTGGTGCCGGCCACGGCCGACGCGCCGCCGGCCGCGCGCGTGCGCGAGCACGGCGGCGTGATCCTGGCCAAGACCACCATGCCAGACTACGGCATGCTGTCCTCGGGCCTGTCGAGCTACCACAAGCTCGCGCGCAATCCCTGGGATTTCTCGCGCACGCCGGGCGGCTCCAGCGCGGGCGCCGGCGCGGCGGCCGCGGCGGGCTACGGCCCGCTGCACATCGGCACCGACATCGGCGGGTCGCTGCGCCTGCCGGCGGGCTGGTGCGGCATCTTCACGCTCAAGCCCAGCCTGGGCCGCATCCCGATCGACCCGCCCTACATGGGCCGCGCCGCCGGGCCGATGACGCGCACCGTCGCGGACGCCGCGCTCTTCATGCACGTGCTGTCCGGCCCCGACGACCGCGACAGCATGAACCTGCCGCCCCAGGACATCGCCTGGGGCACGTTCGACGCCGGCGTGGACAAGCTGCGCGGCCTGCGCATCGGCCTGCTGCTGGAAGCCGGCTGCGGCCTGGCCGTGGAGCCGGAAGTGCGCGCGGCGGTGGAGCGCGCCGCGCAGCTGTTCGAGCGCGCCGGCGCCGTCGTCGCGCCGCTGAAGCCCTTCATGACGCAAGGCATGCTGGACGGCATGGACCACTTCTGGCGCATGCGCTCGCACATCGACATGAAGGCGCTCGCGCCCGAGGTGAAGGCGCGCGTGCTGCCGTACATCCAGCAGTGGGCCGACAGCGCCGCCGGCATGACGGGCGAGGCGGTGTTCCGCGCCTACCACCAGTTCCACCTGACGCGCCTGGCCGCGGTGAACGCCTGCCGTCCCTTCGACTACGTGATCTCGCCCGTGTCGCCGGTGCCGGCGCCGCCGGCGGAGTGGGCCTCGCCGACCAACGACCCGATGCGGCCGCTGGAGCACATCGGTTTCACCGTGCCCTACAACATGTCGGAGCAGCCGGCCTCGTCCGTCAACTGCGGCTACACCAGCAGCGGCCTGCCGATCGGGCTGCAGATCGCCGGCAAGCGCTTCGACGACCTCGGCGTGCTGCAGGTCTCGCACGCCTTCGAACGGATCCGGGAGGCGCAGCGGCCGTGGCCGCAACCGCCTTCGGAAGCGATCCACCATGTCGACTGATGCGCTGGGCAACCCGGTCACGCTGGGCGACCCGGCGAGCCTCGCGCCGCTGAACGCCTTCGTCGAAGGCTTCATCGCCAGCGAGGCGCGCGCCGTCGAGATCCTGCAAGCGCAGGACGATCCCTCGGCCATCGTGCAGGCGTACTGCGCGGCGCTGCACATGTTCGCGGAGACGGGCGAGGCCGCCCGCAACGCGCGGCCCTTCCTCGAAAGGGCGCAGGCCGCCGCGCCGCGGGCGAGCGCGCGCGAGCAGCGCTTCGTCGAAGCGGTGGCCGCGTGGATCGAAGGCGACCTGCCGCGCACGATCGCGCTGCACGAAGAGCAGGCGCGCGAGCACCCGCGCGACCTCGCCTCGCTGAAGCTGGGGCAGTACCACCTGTTCAACCGCGGCGACTCGCCGGGCATGCTGCGCCTGGCACTGCACGCCGTGCCCGCCGCCGGCGACGTTCCCTACCTGCACGGCATGCTGGCCTTCGCCTGGGAGCAGTGCCACTTCCTGGAGCAGGCGGAAGCCAGCGCCCGGCAGGCGATCGCGATGCGGCGCAAGGAGCCCTGGGCGCACCATGCGCTCGCGCACGTGATGCTGACGCAGGGGCGCCTGACCGAAGGCCACGCCTTCCTGCAGGACGTGAGCCCCACCTGGACCGGCCTGAACTCCTTCATGGTCACGCACAACTGGTGGCACCAGGCCCTGTTCGCGCTGGACCTCGACCGCTTCGACGAGGTGCTCGCGATCTACGACCGCCACGTGTGGGCCGAGGTGAAGGAATACAGCCAGGACCAGGTGAACGCGGTGTCGCTCCTGGCCCGCGCGGAACTCGCCGGCGTCGACGTCGGCAGCCGCTGGCAGGAGCTGGGCGACTACCTGGCGCGGCGCGCGCACGACCACGTGCTGCCCTTCCTGGACCTGCAGTACCTCTATGGCCTGGCGCGCGCCGGCCGCGACGATCTCGCGCGGGGCTGGCTGGCCAGCATCGAGGCGCACGCGGGCCTGCTGCAGGGCCCCGATGCGCCCGTGTGGCAGCGCGTGTGCTTGCCGGCGGCGCGCGGCCTGCTGGCGCACGCGCGCGGGGACTGGCAGGAAGCGGTCGACGGGCTGGGGCAGGCCTTGCCGCGCCTGGTGGAGATCGGCGGCAGCCACGCGCAGCGGGACCTGTTCGAGCAGGTGCACATCGACGCCCTGCTCAAAAGCGGACAGCTCGCGGGCGCGCAGAACCGCCTGCAGCCGCTGCTGCGCGCGCAACCGGAATCGAAGCGCCTGCGCCGGCAGGCGACGCGGCTCTACGCCGCCTTGGGGCTGGGCTCCGCCACCGCGAACTTCTTCTGGTCGTAGACCGGCTGCGGCGGCAGGTCCTGGAGGTGCCGCGTGTCGGCCCAGGCGAGGATGTCGAACTTGCCGTCGCGCACGCGGATGCGGTTGAGCCCCGCGTTCGGGATCTCGCTCTGGCGCGGTCCGCCCAGGCCCAGCGAACGGGCCGTGCGGTAGATCATGTCCAGCACGCCGCCGTGCGTGACCACGACCAGCGTCTGCTTCGGATGCGCGGCCACGAGCCGCTGCACCGCCTCGATCACGCGGGCGTGGAACACGCGCGTCGATTCGCCCTCGGGCATGGCGAAGTCCTCGTCGAAGCGCTGCCAGCCGGCCCAGGCCTCGGGGTGGTCGCGCTGGATGTCGTCCACGCGCATGCCGTCGACGCGGCCGAAGCACTGCTCGCGCAGGCCGGCGTCGGTGACGGGGCGCAGCGCCAGCCCGCTCGCGATCGGTTCGGCCGTCTGGCAGGCGCGCAGCAGGTCGCTCACGTACACCGCGTCGGCCTTCTCGCCCGCCATGCGGGCCGCGAGCCGGCGCGCCTGCTCCAGGCCGATCGCGTTCAGGCCCACGTTGACGTGGCCCTGGAAGCGCAGCTCCCGGTTCATGTCGGTTTCGCCGTGGCGGATCAACACCAGTTCGGTCATTGCTCGGATCCCATCCTTCGATTATCCCGCCGTTCCACGATGCAGAATGCGGAGGAACCCACGAAGCTTCCAGTTTTCAGCACGATGCCCACACTGATCCTCCTTCCCGGCCTGGCCGGCGACGCCGCCATGTGGCGCGCGCAGCTTCCGGCCCTTTCCCGCTGGCAACCCGTCGTCGCCGACGTGCACATGCGCGAGGCGACGATCCCGGCCATGGCCGCCGCCCTGCTCGCGCAGCACGCGGGGCCGCTGGTGCTGTGCGGCGCCTCCATGGGCGGCATGGTGGCGATGGAAGCCGCGCGCCAGGCGCCGGAGCGCATCGCCGGCCTCGCGCTGCTGGGCACGGACCCCCGGCCGGACACACCGGAGATGATCGCGATCCGCGAAGCCGCCATCGGCCTGTTCGCGCAGGGACGCGTGCGGGAGGTGATCGAGCCCAACATCGCGATGGCCTTCCATCCCGGCAACGCGCCGGCCCTGAGCGCGGACTACCTGGAATTCGTGCTGGCGGCGGGCGCGGAGCAGTTGATCCGCCAGAACCGCGCCGTGATCGCGCGGCCGGACGCGCGCGAGCACCTGCCGCGCGTGCGCTGCCCGGTGCTGGTGATGTGCGGCGAAGCCGACCGCCTGACCCCGCCGGAACGCTCGCGGGAGATCGCGGCGCTGGTGCCGCAGGCGAAGCTGGTGATGGTGCCGCGGTGCGGGCACATGCTGACGATGGAGCGGCCGGAGCTCGTGAACGCCACGTTGACCGACTGGCTGGCTTCGCTCGCCACACCCTTGTCATCCCGGCCTTGAGCCGGGATCCACGGTGGTGCACACGCCACGGTGGATTGCGGCTCGAGGCCGCAATGACAACCCTTATCCCAGGCTCCGCACCTTGTCGATCAGCCGCTGCTGCACCGTCGGCGACACGAACTGGTGGACCTCGCCGCCCAGCACGGCGATCTCGCGCACGAAGGTGCTGCTGATGAACTGGTACTTGTCGCTGGGGGTCAGGAACACGGTCTCCACCTCCGGCATCAGGTGGCGGTTCATGCCGGCGAGCTGGAATTCGTAGTCGAAGTCGGTCACCGCGCGCACGCCGCGCACCATGGCCTTGCCGCCGCGGGCGACGACGAAGTCGCGCACCAGGCCGCTGAAGCCCTCCACGGTCACCTGCGGATGGTCGGCCAGCGCCTCCCGGGCCATCTCGATGCGCTCCTGCATCGTGAAGAGGGACTTCTTGTGGTGGCCGGCCGCGACCGCCACGATCAGGCGCCCGAACAGCTGGCAGGCCCTGCGCACCACGTCCTCGTGGCCGAGGGTCATCGGGTCGAAGGTTCCGGGATAGACGGCGATGACGTCGTTGGCCATGGTGTTCTCCTCATCGCCAACACGCTGGCGGGCCGGTTTGTTGCGCCGCATTATGCAACCGGGCGCAACAGGTGCCCGTGGACCGCCCCCGCCTTCATGTGCCGCACCGCCTCCAGCCGGTGGCGCGCCAGCGCTTCCGGCGTCCACGCGCTCGGCGCCTCGAGGTAGACGAAGCCTTCCGGCGCGAGCGCCGGACGCGCCGCCGCCAGCGCCTTGTCGAACAGGTCCGCCTCGAAGGGCGGATCCAGGAACACGAGGTCCACGCTCGCCCCCGGCAGCGACGCGAGCGCCGTGAGCGCGTTGCCCCGCTGCACGCGCACGTTCTGCGCGTCGAGCCGCTTCACGAGCGCGCGCAGCTGGTCGACCAGCGCCCCCTCCGCCTCCACCAGCAGCACGTCCGCCGCGCCGCGCGAGGCCGCCTCCAGGCCCAGCGCCCCGGTGCCGGAGAAGGCGTCGACGCAGCGCCAGCCGGTGAGGTCCTGGCCCAGCCAGTTGAACAGGGTCTCGCGGACGCGGTCGGGCGTGGGGCGCAGCCCGGGCCGGTCGGCGACGGGCAGGAGCGTGCGTTTCCAGGCGCCGCCGATGATGCGCACCTGGTTCGGCAGGCCGCGGCGGGCGGGGGCGGCGGTACGGGGCATGGCCCGAGCTTACCCGGGCAGGACGAAAAAAAAGGGTGCGGCCCGCAGGCCGCACCCCCACTCTCTCTCCCTGTGAACTGTCCCTGGTCTGGCCAGAAGCGTGACAGCGCAAGGGAATTGTTCAGGCTCGCCGGCATTCGCGCTGGCCGACCCCTGTCAAGGTTGACAGGGGGTCACTCCAAATGGAGGAGGTCATTGTCGGGCGGCTGCCACGTCGCCGCCGACCACCACCGTCACCATGCGGTCCGGCTGCAGCTTGCGCTCGAAGGCGGCGCGGATCTGGGCGGCCGTGACCTTCTCCACCTTGCCGGTCCAGGTGTCCAGATAGTCCAGCGGCAGGTCGTACCAGGCGATGTTGGCCAGGTTGTCCAGCAGCTTGCGGTTGCTGTCCAGGCGCAGGGCGAAGCCGCCGATCAGGAAGTCCTTGGCGGCCTTCAGCTCCGCCTCGGTCGGGCCTTCCGCGACGAAGCGCCGCAGCACGTCGCGCGAGACGCGCACCGCCTCGGCCGCCTGGTCGGGGCGCGTCTGCAGCCCCAGGGTGAACGCGCCGGCATGCAGGCCCGGGGCGAAGTAGCTGTAGACGCTGTAGCTCAGGCCGCGCTTCTGCCGCACCTCCTCGGACAGGCGCGAGACGAAGCCGCCGCCGCCCAGGATGTAGTTGCCCACCAGCAGCGGGAAGTAGTCGGGGTCGTCGCGCTTGTAGCCCGGCTGGCCGATGAGGATGTGCGCCTGGGCCGAGGCGAAGGGGATCATGCGCTCCACTGGCGCGGTGAGCGGCGCCACCTCGGGCACCGGCGGCAGCGGCTGGCAGGTCCCGTTCGGCAGGTGCGACAGCAGGGTGGCGACGATGCGATCCGCCTGCGCCCGGTTCACCGCGCCGACCACGCTCGCCTTGGCGCGGCAAGGCTGGATCTTGCGATAGAACTCGCGCATGTCCGCCACGCTGATGCGGTTCAGCGATTCCTCGGTGGTGTCGTAGCCGTAGGGATGGCTGCCGTACACCGCGGCGTTGAACGCGCGCCCGGCGATGGTGGCGGGCCGCGTGTTGGCCTCGCGGATGGCCGCGATCATCTGCTGGCGCTCGCGCTCCCAGACGTTCTCCGGGAAGGACGGCTCGCCCAGTTGCCGCGCGCCCAGCTTCACGGCTTTTTCCAGCAGGTCCGGATACGTGAGCGAGCGCAGCGAAAAGCTCATGCGGTCGAGGCCGGAGCTGGCGCCGAAGCCGGCGCCCAGGTCGGCCCAGGCCTCGCCCAGCTGGTTCTCGTCCAGGGCCGGCTCGCCGTCGCGAGCGGCGATGCCCTTGGACGTCATGCCCGCCGTCACGCCGGCGAGGCCCGCCTTGTCGGCCGGGTCGCGGCGGTCGCCGGCGTCGAAGTCGATCTCCACGTCCACCATGGGCAGGCTGGGACTCTCGACCAGGTAGACCTGGGCGCCGCTGGGCTGCTGCCATTTCTGGATCGGCAGCGCGGCCCAGGACGGGAAGGCGCAGAAGGCGAGCGCGGCGGCCGCGGCGCAGCGCGCGAGGAGGTGCTGGGACATCACGGCGTTTCTTTCAATGACGCACCGGCACGGCCGGCTGGCGGGGCTTGCGGTTGGGGTCGACGGGCAGCGGGCGCAGGATGCCGACCGAGAGCTGGTCGTCGCCGAAGTAGCGGGCGGCGACGGACTGCACCTGGTCGGCCGTCACCTCGCGCAGGCGCGCCATCAGGCGATCGTCGGCGTCCAGCGGCAGCCCGAGGATCCAGTCGGATCCCAGTTCGCGCGCCTGGTTCATCAGGGAGTCGAGCTTGTAGATCTCGCCGGCGATCCAGCGCGTCTTCACGCGCTGCAGTTCCGCCTCGGTCACGCCTTCGCGGGCGACGCGCGCGACCTGCTCGCGCAGCGCCGCCTCCACCTGCTCCGGCGTCTTGCCGGCCGCGGGCACGCCCGAGAGCGAGAAGAGCTGCGGGCCGCGGCCCCACAGGCCGTAGCCGGCGTCGACGCCATCGGCGACGCGGTCGGGCCCCTGCGTGAGCGCGCGGTCCAGCCGGGCGCCGTCGTAGCCGTCGAGCACGGCGGCCAGCACCGTGAGCGCCAGCGCGTCGTCGTTGGCCGGCGTGTGCTCGAAGGACGTCAGCTGCGGCACCTTGAATGCGAGCGTGACGTAGGACTGGTCGGCCGGCGCCTTGAACTCCATGCGGCGGATGCCCTTCTGCTCCGGTTCCTCGCGCGGCTTGCGCGCGGGCACGGCCTTCGCCGGAATCGCGCCGTAGTACTTCTGCACGAGGTGCAGCACCTCCTTGGGATCGACGTCGCCCGCGACGACGACGGCCGCATTGGCCGGCACGTACCAGCGGCGGTAGAACTCGCGCGCGTCCTGCGGGGTCATCGCCTGCAGGTCGCTCATCCAGCCCACCACCGGCCGGCCGTAGGGCGAGGCCTGGAAGATGATGCCGTTCAACTGCTCGTGCAGCTGCGCGCGCGGGCTCTCCTCGGTGCGCATGCGCCGCTCCTCCTTCACCACCTCCAGCTCGCGCTTGAACTCGTCGTCGGGCCACTGGTTGTGCGCGAAGCGGTCGGACTCCAGCCGGATCACGTCCTCCAGCTTGCCCGCCGGGATCTGCTGGTAGAAGCCGGTGTTGTCGCGCGTGGTGAAGGCGTTCTCGCGGCCGCCCAGCGCGGCGACCTTGCGCGAGAACTCGCCGGGGCCGGTGGTGGGCGTGCCCTTGAACATCATGTGTTCCAGCACGTGCGCGACGCCCGTGGTGCCGTCGACTTCGTCCATCGCGCCGACGCGCACGTACAGCATGTGCACCGCGGTCGGCGCGCGCCGGTCCGGCTTGACGATCAGCGTGAGCCCGTTGGCGAGCCGGTACTGCACCGGCTTTTCCTGCGCGGGCGCCGGCCCGGTGATCTGGCCGGTGGCGGGCGCGGACGACAGCAGCGAGAGCGAAAGGGCGAGGAGGGGAAGGAGCGCGCGGAGGGGCTGTTTCATAGAATCGTGTGATTCTAGAAACCTCCCTGATGTTCAGCTTCTTCCGGAAAAAGCCCCCGCCCACGCCCGCACCCGCGCCGACGAGCACGCCCGAGCCCGTCGCGGCGCCGCAGGCCGCGCCGCCGCCGGCTCCGGCGCTCGCACCCGAACCGGCCCCTGGAGCGGGCGGTGGACTGATCGGCAGCCAGCTCGTCGCCCCGCTGGAGATCCCCACGGTCGAGGCGGTGCCGGCGGAACGGCAGGGCTGGATGACGCGGCTGAGCGCCGGCCTGCGCAAGACGGGCGCCAGCATTTCGCAAGTCTTCACGGGCGCGCAGATCGACGACGCGCTCTATGAAGAGCTGGAAACCGCGCTGCTGATGGCCGACACGGGCGTGGCCGCCACGACCTTCCTGCTGGAAGAAGTGAAGCGCAAGGTCGCGGCGACGGGCGCGACGCGGCCCGTGCAGGCGAAGAACATCCTGGTGGACGCGCTCACGGCCTTGCTGCGGCCGCTGGAGCGGCAGCTCACGATCGGCGAGCACCAGCCCACCGTGATCATGGTGGCCGGCGTCAACGGCGCGGGCAAGACGACCTCGATCGGCAAGCTGACCAAGCACCTGGCGGACAGCGGCGAGACGGTGCTGCTCGCGGCGGCGGACACCTTCCGCGCGGCGGCGCGCGAGCAGCTGGCCGTCTGGGCGGACCGCAACAAGGTGGAGATCGTCAGCCAGGAAGGCGGCGACCCGGCGGCGGTGAGCTTCGACGCGGTGAGCGCCGGCAAGGCGCGCGGCAAGGACGTCGTGATCGTCGACACCGCGGGGCGGCTGCCGACGCAGCTGCACCTGATGGAGGAGCTGCGCAAGATCAAGCGCGTGGTGACCAAGGCGGACGCGACGGCGCCGCACGAGGTGCTGCTGGTGATCGACGGGAACACCGGGCAGAACGCGCTCACCCAGGTGAAGGCCTTCGATGCGGCGCTTCAGCTGACCGGGCTGGTGGTGACCAAGCTCGATGGGACGGCCAAGGGTGGGGTGCTGGCGGCGATCGCGCAGGACAAGCCCGTGCCGGTGTATTTCATCGGGGTGGGGGAGAAGCTGGAGGACCTGGAGACGTTCAGGGCGCGGGAGTTCGCGTTGGCTTTGCTCGGGTGATTGCTGGGGTTCGCCTGCGGCTCACCGCCAGCCTACGAAGTCACTTCATTGCATAGCCACTCGAAATAGGAAGCGCTGGCCTGCATCCGCACGGACAGGAACTGCGGGACGTCGTAGGGGTGGGCTTCGGCGAAGAAGGCCTGCAGGGCGGGTTCCAGGGACGGCAGGGTCTTGAGGGTCAGGCGGACTTCCGGGTCCTCGCAGGTGCGGCCCTCCCAGCCATAGAAAGAGGTCAGGCCCTCTTCCACCTGCACGCAGGCGGCCAGGCGCCGCTCGATCAGCGCGCGGGCGAGGGCTTCGGCGGCTGCCCGCGTCGCCACCGTGGTCGTGACCGCCAGGATGTCGCGCTCTTTACAATCCTCCATGGCCCTGCCCTCCACAATGCGCGCATTGTCCGCCGCCAGGAGCGACCCATGTCCACGCTGACCGATTCCGCCCCGCCCGCCGCCCGCAAGGTCGACCAGCTGCTGGCGCATTACGAGGAAAGCCACCGCAACCCGCGCAACGAGCGGATCCACTTCGTGGCCATCCCCCTGATCATGCTCAGCCTCATCGGGCTGCTCTACACGCTCCACCCGTGGGTGGCCTACGCCTTCGTGGCGGCCAGCATGGTCTACTACGCCAGGCTCTCCACCGTGTTCCTGCTGGCCATGGCGGCGCTGTCGGTGATCGGGCTCGCGCTGGTGCACGCGATGGGTGAGCATGTGCTCACTATTTCGGTGGCCATCTTCGTGGGCGCCTGGATCGCCCAGTTCGTGGGCCACCAGATCGAGGGCAAGAAGCCCAGCTTCTTCGAGGACTTGCAATACCTGTGGGTCGGTCCCATCTTCGTGCTGAGCAAGCTGTTCCTGAAGCTCGGCATCCGCTGGTAGCGGGCCTTCCCGGGGCAGCGCCCCTTCCTGGCAGGCCCCACCGACTGCCATTCGGCACCCGTGCCTACGGAACCCTTGGCTTGGCACTCTGTCTAACAGAGTGCTAATATTTTTTACAAGCACAAGGAGATCCCCGCATGTCCACAACCGCAGGAACCGCAGGCACCACGGCATTGGCAGTCGCCAATCCCTGGGCCGTCGTTCCGTCGCTGGGCAACCTGGACGCGTACATCTCGGCCGTGAACCGCCTGCCCATGCTGACGGCGGAGGAAGAATACGAATACGCGCGCAAGTTCAGGGAAGACAACGACCTGGAAGCCGCCGGGAAGCTGGTGCTGTCGCACCTGCGCCTGGTCGTCTCGGTCTCGCGCAAGTACCTGGGCTACGGCCTGCCCCATGGCGACCTGATCCAGGAAGGCAACATCGGCCTGATGAAGGCCGTGAAGCGCTTCGACCCGAACCAGGGCGTGCGCCTCGTGAGCTACGCGCTGCACTGGATCAAGGCGGAGATCCACGAGTACATCCTGAAGAACTGGCGCATGGTCAAGGTGGCCACCACCAAGGCGCAGCGCAAGCTGTTCTTCAACCTGCGCTCGATGAAGCAGGGCTTCAAGGACGAAGCGGACGCCGAGACGCACCGCGAGACGCTGACCGACGCCCAGATCGACGTGATGGCGCGCGAGCTGAACGTGAAGCGCGAGGAAGTGATCGAGATGGAGACCCGCATGTCGGGTGGCGACGTGGTGCTGGACCCCGCGCCCAGCGATGACGGCGAGGAAGCCTTCGGCCCGATCGCCTACCTGGCGGACGCGAGCCACGAGCCCACGGCGGAACTGGAGAACCGCGAGCGCGACACCATGGCCACGGCGGGCATCGCCGCGGCGCTGGAGCAGCTCGATCCGCGCAGCCGCCGGATCGTGGAGGAGCGCTGGCTGAAGGTCAACGACGACGGTTCCGGCGGCATGACGCTGCACGAGCTGGCCGCGGAATACGGCGTGTCGGCCGAGCGGATCCGCCAGATCGAGGTGGCGGCGATGAAGAAGATGAAGAAGGCGCTGGCCGCCTACGCCTGAGCGTCTCCCGCCCGTTCCCGAAAGCCCGGCCCCCGCCGGGCTTTTTGTTGTATCCGCGCCCCGCGCGCGCAGTTTTCGCGCCCGGAAGGTGGCAGCTCATCGGCTGCACTGCAACAATCCCGGCCATGAGGGGGACGGCCCTGCGCGCATTCGGCGCGATCCTTTTGTGGTGCGCCTCCTTCGGGATGGTGCAGGAGGCCCGCGCCCTCGAGCCGGCGGACCCGGCGCCCGCGCCCCTGGTCTCGCTGTCCGGCGCCCGCCCGGTCGCCGCCCTCAACAGCCAGAGCGTGTTCTGGTTCGACCGCAGCGGCGGCAGCACCATCGAGACGGTCTCCCGGGCCGTCGACACCCTCCCCTGGCGCCTGCGCCAGCGCGACGACCACGAGCGCCTGCAGGGCGGGGCCGTCTGGGTCCGCTTCGACGTCCTGGCGGCGCCCGGCGAGCGCTGGTTCGCCGAGGTCGGCGGCGCCGTGTACGACCAGGTGCAGTTCTTCTTCCAGGACCGCCGCGGCGCCTGGGTCGCGCAGGAAGCGGGCAGCACCCTGGCGGTGTCGGACTGGACGATCCCCGGCCGCCTGCCCACCTTCGCCCTCGCGCCGGGCGACGGCCGGCCGATGCGCTACTGGGTGCGGGTGCAGGACGACCGCGCCGACTTCGCGTCGCCCATCTCGCTGTTCCGCTCCGACGCGCTGCAGGCGAGCCGCGAGCGCGAGCAGTTCCTGTTCGGCGGCTTCTCCGTGCTCACGCTGCTGGTGACCGTCGCGGCGTTCGGCAACGGCGTGCTGTACCGCGACCGCGCCTTCCTCACCTTCGGGCTCTACATCCTGCTGCTCGGCGCCGGCATGCTGGGTCGCGCCGGCGTCGGCGCCCAGCACCTGTGGCCGGACTGGGCGATCTGGAACGGCACGGCCCTGGGCCTGTGGCCGGGCGCGGCGACCGCGGCCGCGCTGTGGTTCGTGAAGGTCGTGACCGAACCCAAGCGCCTGTCGCGCGCGCTGGACCTGGGCGTGGCGGCGCTGATCGCCTCGCTCCTGGCGGCCGTCGCCCTCGACATCGTGGTGGCCAGCAGCCTGAGCATGACCCTGGTGCTGTCGCTCACCGGCCTGTCGCTGGTGGCCATCCTGAGCATGGTGCTTTGGGGCTGGCTCGATGGCCACGATCCGCACCTGCGGCTGGTGGCGCTGGGCTTCGTGCCGGTGCTGGTGATGGCGCTGTTCCCGCTGGCGCGCGGCTTCGGCCTGGTGCCCAGCAGCGTGCTGACGCGCGCCGGCCTGTTCTACGGCGCGGCGCTGGAGCTGCCGATCCTGTTCTATGCGCTGCACCGCCGGCTGATGGCGCGCCGCGAAAGCGAACTGCGGGCGAGCGCCCTGTCGCGCACCGATGCGCTGACCGGCCTGCCGCACCGCCGCGGGCTGGTGGAGCGGCTCGATTCCAGCCTCGCCCACGCGCGCGGGCAGAAGCAGCAGTGCGCGCTGCTGGGCGTGCGCATCTCCAACCTGGAGGCGATCGCCGAGGAGTTCGGCAAGGAAGCGGCGGAGAAGGCGCTGGTGGTCGCGGCCTCGCACCTGCGCCGCGCGATCGTCGACTTCGACATGGCCGCGCGCGTGGGTGACCGCGAGTTCGCCGTGCTGCTGGAAGCGCCGGTGACGCCGGAGAAGGTGAGCTCGCGGGCGCAGCAGGTGGTGGCGAGCGGGCTGCGGCAGGTCGAGGCGCTGCCGGCGGCGCTCACGCTGAAGTTCCACGTCACGGCGGCGATGCTGCCCTTGCCGCAGCTCGACGGGGAAGGCAGCCTGCAGTGGGTGCTGGACGGGCTGGACGGGATGACGCAGGGGGAGCGGAAGCTGATCCGGCCGTTGAATTTCTGACCTTGCTGGGGTTCGCTGGCGCTCACCACCAGCCTACCGGTTCGCCGGTTTTCGTAGGCTGGCGGTGAGCGCAGCGAACCCCAGCATTCACCCGAGACTGCGCTGCGCGCGGCGCACGATGTAGGCGGTCGCCGGAGGAACGGCGCCGCGGCCCCACTCCGCGCAGACGTCCTGCACCCACTGCGGCTGCGTCTTCGCCGCATCGTTCAGCCAGTTCGCCACCGAGTTCTGCACGTAGCGGCTCGGGTCCGCGCGCAGCGGCTGCAGCAGCGGCAGGCCGCGCCAGGGTTCCTTCTTCAGCGCGTCGATCTGCGCGCACCAGACGCCGCGCGGACGCGTCGCTTCGCTGGCGAAGCGGCGGATGTTCGCATCGGGGTGCGTGGCCCAGGCCTGCAGCAGGCGCAGGGCAGTGTCGACATCGCCCGCGATCTCGTCGCGCACGGCCATCCAGGCCATCTCGCGCACGCCGAAGTGCGGGTCGGCCGCGAAGCGCCAGGCCGACGCCAGCTTGTCCGGCAGGGGCAGGCGGCTGAACGCGATCCACTGCGCCGCCCACGAGCGCGCGACGTCGCTCGGGTGCGTGGCGAGCGCATGGGCGATGCGGTCGCGCTCCGGCAGCGGCTCGGTGAGGTCGTAGAAGGCGCGCGCGACGTGCAGGTGGCGCTTCACCGGCGCGAAGGCGCCGAGCATCGCCAGCGTGTCCTGCAGGCGCTCGGCCTGCGGGTCCAGGCCGACGTCGCGCGCGACGTTGCGCGCGAGCAGCGGCAGGTCGAGCGCGAGGAATTCGTTGAGGTTGACGGTGGGAATGCGTCCCGCGTTGAGCGCGTCCAGCACCTCGGGCGGGATCAGCGCGATGCGCGCTGCGCCCTTGCGGCCGATGAAATTGGAATCTGACCCCAATTAGAGGAGCAGCTTGAGGT
Organism: Ramlibacter sp. bp-362; assembly: GCF_054956735.1. NCBI lineage: Bacteria > Pseudomonadati > Pseudomonadota > Betaproteobacteria > Burkholderiales > Comamonadaceae > Ramlibacter > Ramlibacter sp. bp-362. The sequence continues at coordinate 46,034 of NZ_JBUDXE010000018.1, read as the reverse complement.
CGTCGGCCAGCGCCTGCGCGCCGGCGCCATAGCGCACGTAGAGGCGCAGCTTGCCTTGCGGGTCGTAGACGTAGCTGGCCGCGGTGTGCTCCATGAAGTAGCTGCCGGGCGCCTTGCCGTCCACGCGCTTGTAGTAGACCTTGAAGTCCTTGGCGACGGCGGCGGTCTGGTCGTCGTTGCCGCGCAGGGCGACGAAGTCGGGGCCGAAGTTGGCGACGTAGGCCTTGAGCAGTTCGGGCTTGTCGCGCGCCGGGTCCACGGTGATGAAGATGCCCTGCACCTTGTCGCCGTCGGGGCCCAGCAGCTTCTTGGCCTCGGCGATCTCCTGCAGCGTGGTGGGGCAAACGTCGGGGCACTGCGTGTAGCCGAAGAAGACCACGACGGCCTTGCCCGCGAAGTCCTTGATGCTGCGCATGCGGCCGTCCGCGTCGGGCAGCGCGAAGTCGCGCGCGTAGTCGGCGCCCGTGATGTCCACGGCCTTGAATTGCGGCTTGTCCTGGGGCGCGCAGCCGGCGAGCGCCAGCAGGGCGGCGAGACTGAGGAGGGCGGTGCGTCGCAGCATGGTGGTCACAGCAGGTAGTGGTCGACGAGCAGCGCCGCGAACAGCGCGCTCAGGTGGATCAGCGAGAAGCGGAAGGTCTTGCGCGCCAGCGCGTCGGAATACTCGCGCCACAGCCGGAAGCCGTACCAGGTGAAGCCCGCGCTGAGCACGAGCGCGGCGGCCAGGTAGATCCAGGAGCTCATGCCGTAGGCGAAGGGCATCAGGCAGGCGGCGAACAGCACGATCGTGTACAGCAGGATCTGCAGCCGGGTGAACTCGTTGCCGTGCGTCACCGGCAGCATCGGCAGGCCGGACTTGCGGTAGTCCTCCACGCGGTACAGCGCCAGCGCCCAGAAGTGCGGCGGCGTCCACAGGAAGATGATCAGGAACAGGATCAGCGCCTCCGGGCCGACGTCGCCGCGCAGCGCCGCCCAGCCCAGCACCGGCGGCATCGCGCCGGAAGCGCCGCCGATCACGATGTTCTGCGGCGTCAGCGGCTTGAGCACTACGGTGTAGATCACGGCGTAACCGATGAAGGTGGCGAGCGTCAGCCACATCGTGAGCGGGTTGACGAACTCGAACAGGATCCAGGAGCCCAGCGTGCACAGGCCGACGGAGAACAGCAGCGTCTGGTTGTCGCCCAGCTCGCCCTTGGCCGTGGGCCGCCAGGCCGTGCGGCGCATCTTCGCGTCGATGCCCTTCTCCACCAGGCAGTTGAAGGCCGCCGCCGCGCCGGCGACGAGCCAGATGCCGGCGCAGGCGATCAGGGCCAGGCGCACGTCGCCCCACGAAGGCAGGCCCGGCACGGCGAGCACCATGCCGATCAGGGCGCAGAAGACGATCAGCTGCACCACCCGCGGCTTGGTCAGGTGGTAGTACTGGCGCGCGATCGATCCGGTCATTGGGCTAGCCTCCGCGCTGCGCGCTGCGGCATTCGCCTTGGGGCGGCCCGGCGGCTCATGCCGACACCTCGCGCGCGTGCACGGTGGCCACGCTGTCCACGCGCTCGGCGCGGCTTTCGCGCAGCGCCCAGGTGAGCGCCACGACGAGCGCGGCGGCGCCGCCCGTGTGCGCCACGGCGGCCACCAGCGGCCAGCCCAGCACCACGTTCGACAGGCCGCTCGCGAACTGCCACAGCGCCAGGCCGGCGACGATGCGGCTGGTGCGATGCAGCGCCCCGCCGCGCAGCCGCCACGCGAGCACGCCCAGCACGACGAACAGCGCATAGGCAACGAGCCGGTGCGTGTAGTGGATCGCGGTGAGCGCGGCGAAGGTGATGTGCTCGCCCGCGCCCGTCATGCCGAGATGGCGCCACAGCTCGAAGCCCTGGTGGAAGTTCATGACGGGCCACCAGCTGCCCTGGCAGGTCGGGAAGGTGCTGCAGGCGAGCACGGCGTAATTGGTGCTCACCCAGCCGCCCAGCGCGACCTGCAGCCACAGCAGCGCATAGGCGCCCACCAGCCAGCGCCGCGCCGAAGCGGGGATCACGAAGGCGCCGCTGCCGCGCTGCGCCTGCCGGTACGCCACCGCCTGCATCGCCAGCAGCGCGAGCAGCACCATGCCGCCCAGCAGGTGCAGCGTGACGATGGCGGGGAACAGCTTCATGGTGACCGTGAGGGCGCCGAAGGCGCCCTGCACGCACACCCACACCAGCGTGAACAGGGGCCAGCGTGGCTGCACGGGCACGCCCCGCTTGCGCTGCAGCCAGGTGGCGGCGGCCAGCGTCGTGATCAGCACGCCCACGCCGGTGGCGAGGTAGCGGTGGATCATCTCCACCCAGGCCTTGCCGTGCGTGACGGGGCCGCTGGGCAGGCGCGCCTCCTCGGCGCGGATCTCCGCCAGCGCGCCGGTGGGGCTGGCGTTGCCGTAGCAGCCCGGCCAGTCGGGGCAGCCCAGGCCGGAATCGGTCAGGCGCGTGAAGGCGCCGAACAGGACGAGGTCGAAGGTGAGGAACAGCGTGAGCACGGTGAGCGCGGCGAGCCGCTGCGCCGGCGCCGCGCGCTTGTTGCGCAGCCACACCCACGCGAGCGGGCCCGAGGCCACGGCGATGCCCAGCAGCGCGACGCGCAGCGCCGGGGCGAGGTCGTACAGCTCGCCCATGCTCAGGATCCCGGCCGGCCCGGCTGGTCCCAGCCGGCGGAAGCGCGCATCAGGCGCTGCAGGTCCTGGCGGACGCGGGTCGCCTCCTCGGGCGTGTGCGCCGGCGGAAAGCGCATCATCCAGTGGCCCATGGGATCGACCACGTACAGGTGGTCGGCCAGTTGCCGGCCGGCGGCCGGCGACAGCCAGTCCGCCAGCTGCTTCGCGTCCACGCGCAGCACGGTCGCCTGCTTCAGCGCCGGCAGCAGCTCCGGGCGCACCGGCGCGTCGTCGTCCACCAGCCAGACCCAGTCCAGCCGGTCCTTGTCCTTGCCCAGGCTCTCGCGCAGCTGCCGCTGCAGGTAGAGGTGCTCCTCGCAGACCTGCGGGCAGGCGCCGCCCGCCACGCTCACCAGCAGCCACTGGCCCTGCAGCGTCGGCAGGCTCACCTTGCCGCCCTGCAGGTCGGTGCCCGTCAGCGACGGGATGGGCCGCTGCGGCTCGATCAGCTCGCCGTGGCTGGTGCGCGCCTGCGGGCGCACGACGTAGTACATGAAGTACGAGGCGATCACGGGCGCCGCGCACACCAGCAGGACCAGCAGCATCTTCCAGCGGCCGCTGCGCGTGCGCCGGGCGTCGGCCAGCGCGGCGTCCTGCGGCTGCGGCAGCGAATGCACCGTCAGGCCCAGGGGCTGGTCAAGGGCGCCGGGCTTGGCGGCGGGGGAGGACGAGTTGGAACCAGACATACAGGATGGCGATCAGCGCGGCCATGGCCCACCACTGGAAGGCGTAGCCGTAATTCTTCCCGGCGCCGCTGCCGGCCTGGGGCCACTGCCGCAGCAGGCCTTCGGAGGCGGCGCCGGTCTGCTGCACCGACAGCGGGAGCAGGGGCAGGCCCGTCTCCGCGCGAAAACGGGCCAGGTCGAGATTCTGCCGGATGGCGCCCTTCTCTTCCTTGTCGAAGGCGTATAGCTTGGCGGGGGGCGGGGCCAAGCGCCCGCGGACCTCCACGGGGCCGGCGGGCGTGGCCACCTGCGGCAGGGCCTCGCGCCGCTCGAAATTGCGCTGCACCCAGCCGCGCTGCACCAGCACGACCGACTGGCTGCCCGCGATGCGCAGCGGCGTGACGACGTAGAAGCCCGGCACGGCGTTCATCTGCCGGTTGTCCAGGAAGACGGTGTACTGGGGCAGCCACTCGCCGTGCAGCAGCACGGTCCGGTGCAGCAGTTGCGTCTCGGGCGCCTTGGCGGCCAGCAGTTGCGCCGCGTCGACGGGGCCGGCGCGCTCGCGCTGCTCGATGGCCTCCTGCAGGGCGCTGCGCTGCGCCCCGCGGCCCCATTGCCAGAAGCCCAGGCTCGTGGTGAGGGCGATGCCCGCGACGGCGGCGAATGCGATGACCAGGCGCTTCAGCATGCGGGACGGCCGGCGACCATAATTCCCGGCATGAAGTACTTCGTGATCCTGGCCTTCCTCGCCATCATCGCCAGCCTCGGCTCGGCCCTCTTCTTCATGATGCGCGACGGCCGGGACGGCAAGCCGAAGACGAACAACATGGCCCGCGCGCTGGCGTTCCGCGTCGGCTTCTCGATCCTGCTGTTCGTGTGCATCCTGGTGGCCTGGAAGCTGGGATACATCCAGCCCTCGGGAATTCCCCTGCGCAAGTGAGAAAGGGCCGCTCGCGCGGCCCTTGCGGTTTCGTCATCCCCGCGAAGGCGGGGACCCAGGGCATTCAGAGCCAGTACACCAGGGTGTACAGGAACAGCCACACCACGTCCACGAAGTGCCAGTACCAGGCCGCGCCTTCGAAGCCGAAGTGGCGTTCCGGGGTGAAGTGGCCCTTCATCAGGCGGATGGTGATGAACAGCAGCATCAGCATGCCGACGATCACGTGGAAGCCGTGGAAGCCGGTCAGCATGAAGAAGGTGGAGCCGTAGGCGCCCGAGCTGAGCTTGAGGTTCATCTCGGTGTAGGCGTGGAAGTACTCGTAGCCCTGCACGATCGCGAAGGCCAGGCCCAGCAGCACGGTGACCCACATCCACAGCACGGTGGCGCCGCGCTTGCCGTCGCGCAGCAGGTGGTGCGCGATGGTCAGCGTCACGCCCGAGGTGAGCAGGAGCGCCGTGTTGATCGTCGGCAGCCAGAACGGCGTCATCGTCTCGAAGGGCTCGATGATGCCGGCCGGCGAGGCGGTCACGCCCGGCGCGTGGGTGGGCCAGACGCCCTGGAAGCCGGGCCACAGCAGGGCGTTGTCGACGCTGCCGAGGGCCGGCACCGAGTGCGCGCGCATCCACCACAGCGCGGTGAAGAAGGCGCCGAAGAACATCACCTCCGAGAAGATGAACCAGCTCATGCTCCAACGGTAGGAGATGTCGATCTTGCGGCCGTACTGGCCGCTCTCGCTCTCCCGCGCGGAGTCGCGGAACCAGTGGAACAGCACCCAGAACAGCCACAGCAGGCCGCCCAGCAGGGAGTACTTGCCCCAGCCGTGGCCGTTGATCCAGTTGGCCGCGCCGAAGATGACGAAGAACAGCCCGAGGGCCGCCAGCGCCGGGTGGCTGGAGGGCTGGGGCACGAAGTAATGGGGCGTGGTCCCCGGTGCGCTAGAGCTCATGTCGACTCCTGATCCTCTTTCCTAATTCTTGACGACCCAATGGACGACGGCGACCAGCCCGCCCACGAACACGGCCAGGACGAAGAGCCCCACGGCCACCACGTGGAAGGGGCTGACCCGGCCCAGGTCCTCCTCGTATTCACTTTTCTTGCGGATGCCGAGCATCGCCCACAGCACCGTCTTCAGGCTGCGCATGGCGCTCATCCCGGCGCTCCCGGCGTCTTCGCGCCCACCTCGAAGAAGGTGTAGGACAGCGTGATCGTGGTCACGTCCTTCGGCAGCTTGGGGTCGATGACGAAGGCCACCGGCCACTGCTTCTTCTCGCCCGGCGCCAGCGTGTACTGGTTGAAGCAGAAGCACTCCAGCTTGTTGAAGTGCGGCCCGGCCTGGCGCGGCGCGTAGCTGGGGATGGCCTGCGCGGACATCGTGCGGTCCTGCACGTTCTGGAACTCGTACATCACGGTCGCCAGCTCGCCCGGATGCACCTGCAGCGAGCTGCGCTCCGGCTTGAAGCTCCAGGGACCGCGGGCGTTGGCGTCGAACTCCACCGTGATCGTGCGGCTGGTGTCGACCTGGCTGTTGGCCCGCGCGACCGAGTTGCCGGGCACCTGGCGCTCGCTGAGCGCCAGGATGTTGATGCCCGTGAGCTCGCAGATGTGCTTGTACAGCGGGATCAGCGCGTAGCCGAACACGAACATGCCGGCCGCCACGACGGCCAGCTTGCCCACCATCTTCCGGTTCTCGGACGCGCGCGACACTACTTCCCCAGCAGGGCCATCTTGGCGATGAAGCCCAGGAACAGGACCAGCGCGACCGACGCCAGGATCAGCGCCAGGCGCAGGTTGCTCTTCTTGCGGTCGTCGTCGGCCATCACTGCTCGCTTCAGGGGTTCAGTGCACGCCGCCGGGGTGCTCCGGCTGCACGCGGGCGTCCAGCACGCGGGTGGCCGTGGCGTCCAGGCGCGGGGGCACCGCGAAGGTGTGGAAGGGCGCCGGCGACGGCACTTCCCACTCCAGGCCCTCGGCGCCCTTGCCGTCGGGGTCGTTCCAGGGGCGCTGGGGCGCGGGCTCGCCGCGGCCGCGCAGCACCGGCAGCACGATCCAGAAGAAGAAGTACACCTGCGCCAGGCCGAAGGCGAACGCGCCGATCGACGAGATCGCGTTGAAGTCGGCGAACTGCATCGGGTAGTCGGCGTAGCGGCGCGGCATGCCGGCCAGGCCCAGGAAGTGCATCGGGAAGAAGGCGACGTTGAACGAGATCAGCGACCACCAGAAGTGGATCTTGCCGCGCGTCTCGTTGTACATCACGCCCGACCACTTGGGCGACCAGTAGTAGAAGCCGGCGAACAGGGCGTACAGCGAGCCGGCCACCAGCACGTAGTGGAAGTGCGCCACGATGTAGTAGGTGTCCTGCAGCAGCAGGTCGATCGGGGCCATGGCCACGATCAGGCCGGTGAAGCCGCCCATCGTGAACACGAAGATGAAGCCCACCGCGAACAGCATCGGCGTCTCGAAGGTGAGCGAGCCCTGCCACATGGTGGCCGTCCAGTTGAACACCTTCACGGCCGTCGGCACCGAGATCAGCATCGTCGCGTACATGAAGAACAGCTGCCCGGTCACCGGCATGCCGGTGGTGAACATGTGGTGCGCCCAGACGATGAACGACAGGATCGCGATGGCGGCGACGGCGTACACCATGGAGGCGTAGCCGAACAGGCGCTTGCGCGAGAAGGCGGGCACGACCTGGCTGATGATGCCGAAGGCCGGCAGGATCATGATGTAGACCTCGGGGTGGCCGAAGAACCAGAAGATGTGCTGGTACATCACCGGGTCGCCGCCGCCGGCCGGGTTGAAGAAGGTCGTGCCGAAGTGGCGGTCGGTCAGCGTCATCGTGATGGCGCCGGCGAACACGGGCATCACGGCGATCAGCAGGTAGGCCGTGATCAGCCAGGTCCAGCAGAACAGCGGCATCTTCATCAGCGTCATGCCGGGAGCGCGCATGTTCAGGATGGTCACGATGATGTTGATCGCGCCCATGATCGAGCTGGCGCCCATGATGTGCAGGGCGAAGATCGCGTAGTCGAGCGACGAGCCCATCTGCAGCGACAGCGGCGCGTACAGCGTCCAGCCGGCGGCGGGCGCGCCGCCGGGGATGAAGAACGTCATCGCCAGCATGATGCCCGCGGGGATCAGCAGCCAGAAGCTGAAGTTGTTCATCCGCGCGAAGGCCATGTCGGGCGCGCCGATCTGCAGCGGGATCATCCAGTTCGCGAAGCCCACGAAGGCCGGCATGATCGCGCCGAACACCATGATCAGGCCGTGCATGGTGGTGAACTGGTTGAACAGCTCGGGGTTCACCAGCTGCAGGCCGGGCTCGAACAGCTCGGCGCGGATGCCCATGGCCAGCAGGCCGCCGAATATCAGCATGGTGAACGAGAACAGCAGGTACAGCGTCCCGATGTCCTTGTGGTTGGTCGCGAAGACCCAGCGCCGCCAGCCGGTGGGCGCGTGGTCGTGGTGGTCGTCATGGTGGCCGACGTGGCCGTGCGGGTCGAGAACTGCGCTCATGGTTTCCTCTTTTTCCTCTGCCCCGGATTACTTGCCGCGCTGGGCCAGCACTTCGGCCGGCTGCACGACCTGGCCCGTCTTGTTGGACCAGTGGTTCTTCGTGTAGGTGATCACGGCGGCGATGTCCGTGTCGGACAGCTGCTTCCAGGCGGGCATGGCGTTGCGGCCGTTCAGCACCACGTGGATCTGCTTGGCCTTGTCGGCGTCCAGCACGATGGGCGAGCCGTCCAGCGGCAGGATGGGGCCCGCGCCCTTGCCGTTGGGCTGGTGGCAGGCGGCGCAGTTGGCGGTATAGACCTTCTCGCCGCGGGCGACCAGGTCGGGCAGCGTCCAGACCTTGGACGGGTCGTCGGCCTTGGCGGCCATGATCTTCTTCTGGTCGCCGGCCCACTTCACGAAGTCTTCCTGGCTCACGACCTTCACGTGGATCGGCATGTAGGCGTGCTCCTTGCCGCACAGCTCATAGCACTGGCCGTAGTAGTCGCCCACCTTCTCGGCGCGGAACCAGGTGTCGCGCACGAAGCCGGGGATGGCGTCCTGCTTGACGCCGAACTGCGGCACGCTCCAGGAGTGCACCACGTCGTTGGCCGTGGTGATGATGCGGACCTTCTTGTTGACCGGCACCACCATCGGGTTGTCGACCTTCAGCAGGTAGTCGTTCGGCTGCTGGCCGGCGGACGGGTTGTTCGACATCTCGCGGTGCGTCGGGTCCAGCGTGGCCAGGAAGCTCACGCCCTGCGCGTCGCCGGTCAGGTAGTCGTAGCCCCACTTCCACTGGTAGCCGGTGGCCTTGATGGTGAGGTCGGCGTTGCTGGTGTCCTTGGAGGCGACCAGCACCTTGGTGGCCGGCAGCGCCATCAGGATCACGATGACGAAGGGAATGACCGTCCAGACCAGTTCCACCGTCACCGACTCGTGGAAGTTGGCGGGCTTGTGGCCGACCGACTTGCGGTGCTTCCAGATGGAATAGAACATCACGCCGAACACGAGCACGAAGATCACCGTGCAGGTGATCATCATGAACCAGTTGAGCCAGGACAGCTCGTGGGCGATGCGCGTGACGCCCGGGTCGAGGTTCATCTGGCGCACGGCCGGGCCGCCCGGGAGGTCCTGCACCGCCGCCGCTGCCGTGCCGGCCAGCGCGCCGGCGAGCGTGAGCAGCGCCGCGATCTTCGAAATACTCTTCATCGTTTTCAGCCTCAAGCCTTCAAAAAACCCGTCCCGCGACCACGGCCGCTACGCCTCGCGCAGCGCCCTGCGGATCTCCCGCGCCAGCGCCGGCCGCAGCTCCGGCCGCACGTAGCGCCCCACGTTCACCCGACGGCCCTGCCCCGACACCTCGATCAGGGACCGGTCGTCCACGGCCGGCTCCACGCGGACCCAGTCGCGGTTGAATTCCGCCCTTTCGGTCCGACCTGCGTTCTCCAGCTCCACCACGAGGCGCCGCCCCGACAGGGAGATGTGCTCGCGGTCGGCCGCGTGCCGCGCGTAGGCCAGGAAGGCGATGCCGACGGCCGCCAGCTCGAGCCACGCGAAGGGGAGGACCATCACCGCACCCTGGAACCACAGGAACGTCCCGATTCCGAGCGTCACCACGCACAGCGAGGCGTAGAGCCGGCCCAGCTGGGCCGGCGTCACCGAGCAATTGCGCCCCAGGAACCAGTGGATGGCCTGGCCCTGGACGGTGGCGAAGCGGAAGAGAGGTTCCGACACGGGCGACGCACCAAAATCAACCGTGCATTGTAGCCCTGCCCATGTGCCACTTTTCCGCCACAGTGGGTTTGATGCCGCGCAAGCGCCCGCGCGTGCGCGCTTGATGCAGGTCCAAAGGACTCGTTCAGCGGGCGGCGCGGTCCTTCTTCAGCATCGCGCGCATGTCGGCCATGGAAACCGAGGTGGCTTCGCCCGGCCGGATGCGCGGCAGCGGCTTGAAGGCGTGGCCGTAGACGATCTCGAAGGTGAGCGCGAGCCTGCCGTCGGCCGCGCGGAGTCCGGAGAGCGCCTGCTCCAGCGCCGCGCGCCAGCCCCGCCCCCGCAGCGCGGGGAAACGCGCGCGATGCAGGTTGGCCCCGAGCTCGCGCAGCTCCTGCAGCAGGCGCCCGGGCGTGTCGAAGGCGAGCGTGATGCGTTCCATGTCCATCACGGGCTCGGCGAAGCCGGTGTTCACGAGCAGGTCGCCCCAGTCGTGCATGTCGGTGAATTCGTGCGCGGGCGGCGGCCAGCCGAGCGCGGCGTAGAGCGTGCGCAGCTCGCGCAAGGTGTCGGGCCCCAGGCAGGAGAACATCAGGAAGCCGTCGACGGCCAGCGCGTCGTACCAGGTGCGCAGCAGCGCCTCGGGGTCGGCCACCATGTGCAGGTGCATGTTGGACCACAGGAGCTGGACGGCGCCCGCCTGCAGCGGGCCGAACTGCGGGCCCCCTCCCCGGCCCTCGCCCAGCGGGGCGGGAAGGTAGCGGCGCCAGCCCTGCGGCACCAGGCGCTCGCGCGCGACGGCGGCGCGCGCGGCTTCGGGCTCGACGACGTGCACGCGCGCCTGCGGATAGCGGCGCGCGACGCTCGCGTGCGCGGCGAGGCCGCCGCGCACCGGCTCCCAGTCGGCCCACGCGGCGGGGGAGCGCTTGATCCACTGCAGGCGGTCCTGCATGCGCTGCCCCACTTCCTCGTGCAGCCACGGGCTTCCGGCGGGCGCGGCGTGCTGCCAGCGGGCGGCCGCCGCCGGGTCGATGGTCGGGGGAAGATCGGAGGCCATGGGAAAGGGGCTGCCAGTATATTGAGCCCATGCGCACCGCCTGGCTGCAGCGCTTCGCCGAGGGCCCGCCCAGCCGCTGCGCGGTGTGCGGCGCGTGGCCCGCGCAGGCCGTGTGCGACGGCTGCGTGCAGGCGTTCGCCGCGCCCGGCCATCGGTGCAGCCTCTGCGCCCTGCCGCTCGCCGCGGGCGCCGCCGTATGCGGCGCCTGCCTGCGCGAGCCGCCGCCGCTCGACGCCTGCTTCGCCGCCGTCGCGTATGCCTATCCCTGGTCCGGGCTGGTGGCCCGCTTCAAGTTCGGCGGCGAGCCGGGCTGGGCGCGGGCGTTCGCGCAGCGCATGGCGGCCGTGCCGGGCGTGCGCGAGGAGATCGCGCAGGCGGACCTGGTGCTGCCATTGCCGCTCGCGCCGCGGCGGCTCGCCGAACGCGGCTTCAACCAGGCGCTGCTGCTCGCACGCGCGCTCGCGCCCGACAAGGTGGAAACGCAGCTGCTGCTGAGGCTGCGCGAAACGGGCGCGCAGGCCGCGCTGGACCGGCGCGGACGCCAGGCCAACGTCGCCGGCGCCTTCGGGCTCGAGCCGCTGCGCGCGCAGGAGGTGCGCGCGAAGGCAGTGCTGCTGGTGGACGACGTGATGACCAGTGGAGCTTCTCTTCACGCCGCCGCGCGGGCGCTGCGCCAGGCGGGCGCGCGGCGCGTGGCGGCCGTGGTGCTCGCGCGCACCGAGGAGAATTGAGGGGATGTTCCACATCGTCCTGGTCACGCCCGAGATCCCGCCCAACACCGGCAACGTGATCCGGCTGGCCGCCAACACAGGGTGCGCCCTGCACCTGGTCGAACCCCTGGGCTTCTCGATGGACGACCGGCAGCTGCGCCGCGCCGGGCTCGACTACCACGAGTACGCGCCGGTGCGCCGGCACGCGGACTGGAACGCCTTCCTCGCGGCGGAACGGCCGGAGGCCTCGCGCCTGTTCGCGCTCAGCACCCGCGGCACGCGCGCCGTGCACGACGTGGCCTTCGCGCCCGGCGACTGGCTCGTCTTCGGCTCCGAGACGCGCGGGCTGGACAAGGCGCTGCTGGAGAGCTTCGCGCCGGCGCAGCGCCTGCGCCTGCCGATGCGGCCCGGGCAGCGGAGCCTCAACCTGTCGAACGCCGTGGCCGTGACGGTGTTCGAGGCCTGGCGCCAGCAGGGTTTCGCGGGCGCAGCCTGACCGCGCTTGCCCCAGGGCACACAAGCAATACTCCGTTGCACACGGCTGGGTTTGAAAGTGGCGGAGGGGTCCTGCATCTGCCCTCTAACCGGCCCGACCAGGGTAGGCCAGGCAACCCAGACTCCTTTCTTGAGCCCGCCTCGCGCGGGCTCTTTTTTGCGCCATGTAACCGGATGCAGCGGCTCAGGCGTAGCGCCGGGTCAGCGATTCGGCGACGCAGACGGGCTTGTCGCTGCCTTCGCGCTCGACCGTGACCTCCCAGGTCATCTGCCAGCCATCCTCGGCGATGGACTTGCATTCGAGCAGCTTCATGCGCGCCCGCAGCCGGCTGCCGACCGGCACCGGAGCCGTGAACCGGACCCGATTCAGGCCATAGTTGACGCCCATGCGCGTGTCCTTCACCACCATCGCAGATTCGAAGAACTTCGGCAGCAGCGACAGCGTGAGGAAGCCGTGCGCGATGGGCGCCCCGAACGGGCCGGCCCGGGCGCGCTCCACGTCCACGTGGATCCACTGGTGGTCGCCCGTGGCCTCGGCGAACAGGTCCACCTGCTGCTGGGTGACGGTGATCCAGTCGCTGGTGGCGACCTCCTGGCCCACCAGGGCGGGAAGTTCGGCGAGGTGCTCGAAGACTCTCATGCCGCGCAATGTAGCGCGGCGCGCGCGGCCGCGGCGCTCAGCCGTCGAGCCAGCGCCAGATGCCCTGCCACTGCTCGAGGTCGCGCTCCACCTTGGCCGGGGACAGGTCGGACAACGTCAGCCCGCGCGCCGCGAGGTGCACGTAGTTCTGCGTGGGCCGCAGGAAGCCCAGCACGGGCAGGCCGAGGCTGGCCACGAAGTCCCGCAGCTTGTCGGCGGCGATGGTGCGCGCGTCGACGCGCGTCCCGACGATGCCCACCTGCATGCGTCCCGCCTTGCGGTGCTGCGCCAGCTCGTCGAGGAAGGCCCGCGTGGCGTAGATGTCGAAGATGCTGGGCTGCAGCGGCACGATCACCTTGTCGGCCAGGCGCATGGTTTCCTGGAGCATCTTGCCCTGCATGCCCGCGGGCGTGTCCAGCACCACGTGCGTCGTGCCCTTGGGCGGCCGGGCGACCAGGCCCTCGCCGACGTCCCAGCTGCTGATGGGGCGGGCTTCGGCGGGCCGCAGGCGCAGCCACAGGCGCGAGGACTGCTGGCGATCCGCGTCGCCCAGCATCACCTGGTGGCCCTGGCTGGCCCAGTAGCCAGCGACATTGGTGGCGACGGTCGTCTTGCCGACCCCGCCCTTGGGATTCGCAACCACAACGACCGGCATCGACGGGCTCCTGTGCTGCGCGGCAAGGGGGCCGCTTGAGCTATGTTACAGGGCATGGATGAGTTCGCAAACCGCCGTCCGGGTATCTACGTGCTCGCCGCGCACCCGAACTGGCGGGACTCCCGGGTCAACCGCCTGCTGCTGGAGGAGGCGCGGGCCGTCCCCGGGGTGGAGGTCCAGGACCTCTACGGCCGCTATCCCGACTACGACATCGACGTCTCGCGCGAGCAGGCCGCCGCCCAGGCGGCGCAGCTGCTGGTGCTGCTGCACCCGATCCAGTGGTATTCGATGCCGGCGCTCATGAAGCTGTGGCTGGACGAGGTGCTGCGCTACGGCTGGGCCTACGGCCGATCCGGCACCGCCCTGCACGGGAAGGACCTGTGGCTGGTGGCCACCACCGGCGGCCCCGAGGCCTCCTACCACCCGCAGGGCTACAACCGCTACTTCTTCGACGCCTTCCTGCCGCCCTACGAACAGACGGCGGCCCTCTGCGGCCTGCGCTTCCTGCCGCCGCTGCTGCTGCACGGCGCGCACCGGGCCAGCCCGCAGGAAGTGCAGGCGCACGTGCAGGTGTTCCGCGAGCGGCTCGCCAGCTATCCGGACTGGCCCGAGCTGGAGGAGATGGGCGCCTGCCCCATCGCCGACGTGCCGGCCACCGACCGGCCCGAGGCCTTGCCGGAAGGGGAGGACTGATGGAACACGCACCGGCCTGGCTCACCAACAGCCTGGTCTACCTCGCGGCGGCCGTGTTCGTCGTGCCGCTGTCGCGGGCCGTCGGCCTGGGCAGCATCCTCGGCTACCTGGCCGCGGGCGTCGCGATCGGGCCCTGGGGCCTGGGGCTCGTGCGCAACGTGGAGGACATCCTTCACTTCGCGGAATTCGGCGTGGTGCTGATGCTGTTCCTGATCGGCCTGGAACTGGAGCCGCGGCGCCTGTGGAGCCTGCGCCGGCCGATCTTCGGCTGGGGCGGCGTGCAGGTGCTCGGTTGCGCGGCGCTGCTGTTCGCGGCCGGCCTGCTGGCCGGCGCGCCCTGGCGCGTGGCGCTCGCCGGCGGCCTGGGCCTGGCGCTGTCGTCCACCGCGATCGCGCTGCAGTCCCTGGGCGAGCGCAACCTGCTGCCCACCAGCAGCGGCCAGGCGGGCTTTTCCATCCTGCTGTTCCAGGACGTCGCGGCCATCCCCATCCTGGCCCTGCTGCCGCTGCTGGGCGGCGCCGACGCGCAGGCGGCGCAGGAAGGCCCGCGCTGGGCCGAGGCGGCGCGCATCGTGCTCGTGATCGGCGGGATCGTGCTGGGCGGGCGCCTGCTGCTGCGGCCGCTGCTGCGCTGGATCGCGCGCAGCCGCACGCCGGAGATCTTCACGGCGGCGGCGCTGCTGCTGGTCGTGGCCATCGCGGCGCTGATGCAGCTGGTGGGCCTGTCGATGGCGCTCGGCGCCTTCCTCGCCGGCGTCCTGCTGGCGGAGAGCGAATACAAGCGCGAGCTGGAAACGGACCTGGAGCCCTTCAAGGGGCTGCTGCTGGGCCTGTTCTTCATCGCCGTGGGCATGAGCGTGGACTTCGGCGTGCTGGGGCGCTCGCCGTTGGCCATGGTCGCCATCGTGGCCGTGCTGATGGTGCTCAAGGGCGCCGTGATCTGGGCGATCGCGCGGCCCATGGGCATCCCGCTCGCGGAGCGGCCGGTCTTCACGCTGCTGCTGGCGCAGGGCGGCGAGTTCGCCTTCGTCGTGTTCCAGGCGGCGTCGGGCGCGGGCGTGCTCTCGCGCGAGACGGCCTCGCTGCTGGTCGGCGCGGTCGCCGTGTCGATGCTGCTCACGCCGCTGCTGCTGGTGCTGGTCGACCGCACGGTGCTGCCGCGCTTCGCCAACGGCAGCGCCCGGCGGCTGCCCGAGATCAGCGAGCCGCAATCGGCGCCGGTGATCATCGCGGGCTTCGGCCGCTACGGCCAGATCGTCGGCCGCCTGCTCAACACGCAGGGCATCGCATCCACGGTGCTGGACCACGACGCGGACATGGTGGAGGCGGCGCGCTCCTTCGGCTATCAGGTGCACTACGGCGACGCGACGCGGCTGGACCTGCTGCGCACGGCGGGCGCCGGCGAGGCGCGCGTGCTGGTCGTGGCGGTGGACGACGTGGAGCAGAGCCTGCGCATCGTGGACCTCGCGCGCCAGCACTTCCCGCAGCTGGAGCTGGTGGTGCGCGCGCGCGACGTGACCCACTGGAACGCGCTGCGCGACCGCGGCGTCATGCGCGTGGAGCGCGAGCTGTTCGAATCGAGTCTCCGCAGCGGCCGCACGGTGCTGGAGGTGCTGGGGCACACGCCCTACGAGGCGCGCCGCCAGGCCATGCGCTTCCGCCGGCACAACCTGGCCCTGTTCGAGAAGATGTACCCGCACCACCGCGACCGCGCGCGCATGATCGCCGTCGTCAAGCAGGGGCGGCAGCAGCTGGAGGAGCAGATGGCGCGCGAACGCGCCGAGACCGCGGAACGCCGCGCCCGCGGGGAGGAGCGCCTGCCCGGGTGGGACGCGGACCTCTGATCAAAAATATGCGTCCCACACCAGCTTCACGCCGGTGAGCAGCATCCCGAGGTACACGAGCCGGTAGAACAGCTTCGGGTCGATCCGGTGCGCCATGCGCACGCCCACGATCACGCCGATGGGCGCGAGCGGCAGCAGGGCCACGGAAGTCGCCATGTTGCGCAGGTCCAGCAGCCCGAGCCAGCCGTAGGGCACCCACTTGCTCAGGTTGATGATGAAGAAGAACACGGCCATCGTCGCCGCGAAGGTCACGGGCGGCAGCCGCAGCGGCAGCACGTAGGCGCTGATCGGCGGGCCGCCCGCGTGGGCGACGAAGCTGGTGAAGCCCGAGGTGGCGGTGAGGACCGCGCCCAGCCAGCGGGGCGGCGGCGGCTTGTCGGCGCGCGGGCGGAACAGCAGCTGCTGCGCGAGGAACAGCAGCGTGAAGATGCCCACGAGGCCGGCCACCATGCGCGCATCGAGCCGCCGGAAGGACAGCGTGCCGACGACGGTGCCGACCAGGCCGGCGGGGACGAGGAAGCGCAGCAGCTTCGCGTCCCACTTGCCGCGGTAGGCCGCGAGGCCCATCACGTCCATGACGAACAGGATGGGCATCAGGATCGCCGCGGCCTGCGGCACGGTCACGCTGAGCGCCATGATGGGGACGGCGAGCGATCCGAAACCGGTGCCGAAGCCGCTCTTGCTGATGCCCAGGAGCAGGACGGCGGGGATGGCGGCGGCGTAGAAGTGCCAGTCGGTGATGAACGGGAAGGTCAAGCCCGCATTGTCGCGCCGCCGCTCAGCCGACGCCGAGGTAGGCCTTCTGGATCTCCGGCCGGTCCATCAGTTCGCTCGCGGGGCCCTCGGCGGCGATGCGGCCCTCTTCCAGCACGTAGGCGCGGTGCGCCAGGCGCATGGCCATCGCCACGTTCTGTTCGACCAGCAGCACCGAGGTGCCCTGCGCGTTGATGGCCCGGATGGCGTCGAACATGTGGTGGACGATCAGCGGAGCCAGGCCCAGCGAGGGTTCGTCCAGCAGCAGCAGCTGCGGCCGGCTCATGAGCGCGCGGCCGATGGCCACCATCTGCTGCTGGCCACCGGAGAGCGCGCCGGCGGGGCTGCGCAGCTTCTCCTCCAGCGCCGGGAACAGCGCCAGCACCTGCGCCAGCGCCTCCGCCCGCCTCGCCTTCGCCTCGGACCGGTAGCTGCCCAGCTCCAGGTTGTCCTGCACGCTCATCCCGGTGAACAGGCGGCGGCCTTCCGGCACGATGGCGATGCCCTCGGCGCAGAAGCGGTGGGCGGGCAGCCGCGTGATGTCGCGGCCGTCGAAGCGCAGCCGCCCGCCGCGCGCGCGGTGCAGGCCGGCGATGACGTTGATCAGGGTGCTCTTGCCGGCGCCGTTGGGCCCGACGACGCACACCAGCTCGCCGCGGTCCACGCGCACCGACACGTCCCACAGCGCCGGCGCCGCGCCGTAGGAGACCTGGAGCTGCGCCGCTTCAAGCATAGGCCGCCGTCCCGAGGTAGGCATCGACCACTTCCGCGTCCTGCATCACCTCGCTCGCCTCGCCCTGCGCGATCAGCTTGCCGTGGTTCAGCACGACGATGCGGTCCGTCAGCGCCATCACGGCGCGCATCACGTGCTCGACGAACACGATGGTGGCGCCCTGGTCGCGGATGCGGCGGATCAGCTCGATCGCCTCGTTGATCTCGCCGGGCGTGAGCCCCGACAGCACCTCGTCCAGCAGCACCAGGCGCGGGCGCGCCGCCAGGGCGCGGGCCAGCTCCAGGAACTTGCGCTGGTGCAGGTTCAGGTCCTCGGGCAGCGCGTGCGCGCGCGCCTGCAGGCCGGTGAACTCCAGCCACTTCCAGGCCTCGCGCGTCGCCGCCTTCGCGTCGAGCGAGGCGCAGCCGAACATCGCGACCATCGACACGTTCTGCAGCACCGTCATGTGCGCGAAGGGCCGCGGGATCTGGTAGGTGCGGGCGATGCCCGCGTGCGCCATGCGGTGCGCGGGCGCGCCCGTGAGGTTGCGTCCGTCGAACAGGATCTCGCCGGCCGTGAGGGGGTAATGGCCGCTCACCACGTTGATGAAGGTCGACTTGCCCGACCCGTTCGGCCCCAGCAGCCCCAGGATCTCCCCCTGCCGCACCTGCAGGTTCACGCCATCCAGCGCCTGCAGCCCCTTGAAGGACTTCGACAGGTTGCGCACCTCCAGCAGCGGCTTGCCGATCACCACCTTCCTTCCCTCTCCCGCTTGCGGGAGAGGGGCAGGGGTGAGGGCCGGGCCGGGGGCGAGGGCCTCCGCCGGCACCTTCCTCTTGCGCAGGAAGAACCCCAGGATCCCGTTCGGCATGAACAGGATCACCAGCACCAGGATCCCCCCCACCGCCGCGCGCCCCATCACCGCATGGTCGCCCGCCGTGAACACGTACAGCAGCCCCGTGATCGCCGCCGCCCCCACCGCCGGCCCGGCCCAGTGCCGCGTGCCGCCCAGCA
Source organism: Ramlibacter sp. bp-362 (assembly GCF_054956735.1). Lineage (NCBI taxonomy): Bacteria > Pseudomonadati > Pseudomonadota > Betaproteobacteria > Burkholderiales > Comamonadaceae > Ramlibacter > Ramlibacter sp. bp-362. The sequence continues at coordinate 27,971 of NZ_JBUDXE010000018.1, read as the reverse complement.
CGCTCATGAGCACCACCGTCAGCGGAACGGTGATATTGAAGGTCTCGCCCGCCGTCACGTATTGCACGAACAGCGCATGGATTCCGCCGGCCAGCCCCGCCAGCGCGCAGGACAGCGCGAAGGCCGCGAGCTTGTAGCGGAAGGTCGGCACGCCCATCACCTCCGCCACGTCCTCGTCGTCGTGGATCGCGAACAGGCCGGTGCCCAGCTTCGAGAACTGCACGCCATGGGCCACCAGCAGCGTGAGCACGGCGACGCCGAGGATCATCAGGTAGATCGAAGACGACGGCGAGGGCGCCAGCGCCGGCACCTGCACCGCGTTCAGGTACACGCCGGGCCCGCCGTCGATCGGCGTGTTGAGGATGATGGTGGCGACCACGAAGGTCACGGCGAGCGTCAGCAGCGCGAACAGCTCGCCGCGCACCGCCTTCACGCGGAACACGACGAAGCCGATGCCCAGCGCCAGCAGCGCCGGCAGCAGCGCCGCGAAGGGCAGCGTCGCCGCGAAAGGCCAGTCCCACTTGCCGGCCAGCACCGCCGTCGCGTACATGCCCACGCCGAAGAAGGCCCCGTGGCCGAAGGAGAAGTAGCCCGAATAGCCGGACAGGATGTTCCACGACACGGCCAGCACCAGCCAGTGGCACACCAGGTACAGGATGGACTCGTAGAAGGACGGCAGCCCCAGCCAGGGGATGCTCGCCAGCAGCAGCCCCGCCACGAGGATCGTCCAGGCGCCGCGCTTCATGCGACCTTCTCCGGCCGCAGCAGCAGCATGAAGATCAGCAGCGAGAAGGACACGATGGGCGCCCACGACGGCGAGGCGACGGCCATGGTGATGGCCTCGCTCACGCCGATGATCACGCCGGCCGCGAGGGGGCCGAGCGCGCTGCCCAGGCCGCCCAGCATCACGGCCGCGAACACCACGCCCACCCAGGCGAAGATCTGCGAAGGCGTCAGCGTGAAGGTGAGCGCCAGGCACACGCCCGCCACGCCGGCCAGCGCCGCGCAGCCGCCCGCCAGCAGCAGCGCCAGCATCTTCGCGTCGATGCCGAAGGCGGCGGCGATCGGGCCGTCCTCCGCCATCGCGCGCATCGCCTTGCCGAGGTCGGTGTAGCGCATCGCGGCCCAGATGCCGAAGGAGATGGCCAGCGCCAGCAACAGCGTGAGCAGCTCCGGCACGGGGACGTACAGCGACCCGATGGTGAACTTCAGCGCGTTGTAGTGCGACTCGAGCCGGCGGTAGTCGGCCGTCCAGATGCCCTGGATGCCGCTCTCGATCATCACCGTGATGCCGAAGGTGACCAGCAGCGAGTTGAACGGCGTGATCGCGAAGCGCGACAGCAGCCACTGCATGCCCGCCCCGATCGCGAAGAACAGCGGCGGCACGACCAGCAGCGCGAGCAGCGGGTCGAGCTGCCAGGCCGTCGCCATCTGGTAGCTGAGGTAGCCGCCCAGGAAGACCAGGCCGAAATGCGCCAGGTTGATCTGGCGCAGCAGCCCCCAGGTGAGCCCCAGCCCCAGCCCGATCAACCCGTACAGCGCGCCGATGAAGATCCCGGAGAGGATCGCCTGCAGCAGCAGGTTCAGGCTGGGGAGCGTCATGCGGCGCCCGCGCTCAGCGCATCTGCAGCGATGCGCCCGGCGCCGCCCACGACTGCGGCCACACGACCTTCCAGGTGCCGCCCTGCACCTGCTTGATCTTCATGAGGTCGTCGCCGTAGTTGTTGGGGCCGTCGAAGCGCAGCCGGCCCTGGATGGTGTCGATCTTGTGCGTCTTCAGGTAGTCGGCGATCTTCTTGTCGTCCAGCGAGTTGGCGCCGCGCACGCCCGCCTCCAGGATCTGCCACGCCGAATACGAGGCGGCCGCCTGCACCTCCACGTGCGTGTCCGGCAGGCCGGCGGCGGCGGCGCGCTCGTTGAAGACCTTCACGAACTCCGCGGCGACGCCCTGGTTGGTGAAGGGCGGGTGCTCCTCGAAGATCGTCACCGACAGCGCCTTGTCGCCCTCGGGCGACTTGAGCATGGGCCCCGGCGCGGGATACATGTGGAAGTGGATCGGCGGCGTGTAGTCGATCTTCTTCATGGCATCCAGCAGCATGTTGCCTTCCAGGCCGATGTCGCCGATCCACACCATGTCGGGGTTCGCGTCCTTCACGCGCGCGGCGATCGGGCCGAAGTCGCGGTTGCCGAAGTCCCACTCGAGGAACAGCACCTCCTTCAGCCCGCGCTGCTTGGCGACCTCGCGCCCGCCCAGCGACATGAAGTGGATGGAGGGGAACTTGCTGGTGACGATCGCGATCGTCTTCGGCGGCTTCTTCGACTGCGCCAGCATGTCGAACAGCGAGTTCGACACCGTCTTCTGCGGATCCGGCCCGAGCGACCAGGCGGGGAACTGCATGCTGTACTTGGCCATCGAGGGCATGCCGAAGGTGTGGTGCACCAGCACCTTGTTGTAGCGCTGGGCCACGCCCATGGCCGACAGGATGGCGCCGGTGGCGTACGGCCCCATCAGCAGGTCCACCTTGTCGCTGGTCACCAGCTGCTCGTAGAGCGTGCGGGCGAGGTCCGCCTTGGACTGGTCGTCCTTGACGATCCACTGCACGGGGCGCCCCAGCAGGCCGCCGCGCTTGTTCAGCTGCTCGATGTAGATCTCGCCCACCAGCTTGTGCGTGAGCGCGGTGGCCGACAGCGGCCCCGTGAGGGCCAGCGTGCTGCCGATGCGGATCGGCGCGCCCGAGGGCGCTTGCGCCAGCACGGGCAGGGCGAGCGCCGCGCCGGCGGCGCCGGTCGCGGAAAGGATGCGGCGGCGGGTGAAGGTCATGCTTGTCTCCTGTCGTTGGCTTGCTGGCAGAAACCCCGGAACCTCAATCCACTTGCGCGCCCGAGCGCTTGACCAGCTCGGACCATTTCGCGATCTCCCTGCGGCCGAAGGCGGCGAGCTCGGGCCCCTGCAGCAGCGGCACTTCCAGCCCCTGCGCGGCGAGCTTGGCCTTCAGCTCCGGATCGGCCACCACCTGCGCGACGGCGCCGCGCAGCTTCGCGAGCACCGGCTCCGGCGTGGCGGCCGGCGCGTAGAGCATGAACCAGGCGACCAGGTCGAAGTCGCCGAAGCCCTGCTCGGTGATGGTCGGCACGTCCGGCGCCGCGGCCGAGCGCTTCGCGCTCGACACGCCCAGCGCGCGCAGCTTGCCCGCCTTGATGTGCGGCATCACCGCGGCCGGGTGGTAGAACATGAACTGGGCCTGCCCGGACATCACGTCGGACATCGCGAGCCCGCCCTGCTTGTAGGGCACGTGCACCATCTGCCCGCCCAGCCGCGCCTTGAGCAGCTCGCCGGCGAGGTGGCCCGAGGTGCCGTTGCCGGCGGAGGCGAAGCTCACGCCCGGGCCCTTGGCCGCCTGCGCCTGCAGGTCCTTCAGCGTCTTGAACGGCGAGTTGGCGGCCACCACCAGCAGCGTCGGCGTGTAGCCGGCGAAGCCGATCGGCGCGAAGTCCTTCAGCGCGTCGTAGGGCATGTGGCGGTACAGCCCCGGGTTGATCGCGTGCGTGCCGACCGTGCCCATCACGATCGTGTAGCCGTCGGCCGGCGACTTCGCGACCAGGTCGGCGCCGATGTTGCCGCCCGCGCCGGCCTTGTTCTCGACCACGATGGCCTGGCCCAGCGCCCGGCCCAGCGCGTCGGCGTAGACGCGCGAGACGATGTCGGTGGTGGTCCCCGGCCCGAAGGGCACGACCAGCTTGACCGGATGGTCCGGATACGCCTGGGCCGCGGCCAGCAGCGGCAGCGCGAGGGTGGCGGCCAGGCTGGCCAGGACGGTACGGCGCATCATCACTTGCCTGTCTCCTTGCGTTGGGTCCCGCGCGGCTTCCAGCCGCGGGCCAGTTCCTCGTTGTGTTCGCCGAGCACCGGCGGCGCGGTCACCTCCAGCGGCCGCTCGCCGTCGAAGGAGACCGGCGAGCGCACCGTGCGGAAGCTGCCCACCACCGGGTGCTCGGTCTCGACGAACAGCTGCAGGTGCTTCGCCTGGGCATCCTCCGGCACTTCCGCCGTCGTGTACATAGGGGAATGCGGGACGTCGTTGGCTTCCAGCCGGCGGCACCATTCGGCGCGGTCGTGGCGGCGGAAGATCGGCCGCAGCACCTCGATCAGCGCCTCCTGGTTCTCGATGCGGCCCTGCCGGCTGGCGAAGCGCTCGTCCTGGAAGATGTCGGGCCGCTCCATGGCGGTGGCCAGGCCCTGCCAGAACTTCTCCGGCGAGGACATGTGCAGCGCGACCCACTTGCCGTCCGCGCACTCCAGCACGTAGGACTGCGAGACGCTGGGCCGGCTGAACGGGCCCATCACCTCGTTGGCCGAGAACAGGTGCTGGAAGGCGTCGAGGTTGAAGTGCGTCATGGCCTCGAACATCGACAGCTCGACCTTGCGCGCCTGTCCGTGCTTCTCGCGGTCGTAGAGCGCGCCCAGGATGCCGTAGGCCGCGTAGAAGCCGGTGACCAGGTCGGCGATGGCCGGGCCCACGACGCGCGGGTTGGCCGGGTTCACCAGCAGGCGCAGGTAGCCGCTGGCGGCCTGCGCGACGCTGTCGTAGGTGGGGCGGTGCGCGGCGGGGCCCGTGGAACCGAAGCCGCTGATGGCGCAGTAGATCAGCTTGTCGTTGATGCCGCGCAGGCGCTCGAAGCCGGCGCCGATCTGCTCGGCGAAGCCGGGCCGGAAGTTCTGGATGTAGACGTCGGCGTCCTTCACCAGCGTGTCGAACTTGTCCAGGTCGGCCGGCTGCTTGGTGTTGAGCGTGACGCTGCGCTTGTTGCGGTTGACGGTCTGGTAGTGCGGCGAATAGAGCCCGCCCTTGAAGGCGCGGAACGGGTCGCCGGTGCCGGGCAGTTCCACCTTCACCACGTCGGCGCCGAGGTCGGCGAGCAGCATCGAGGCCGCGGGCCCGGTGATGAAGGTGCCGTGCTCCAGCACGCGCACGCCGTCCAGGACCTTGATCACCGCCGGCCCTCCGGCTGGCCGCCCGTGTACTCGAACTCGCGCGTGGCCTGGTAGGAGAGCGCGAAGCCGATCGGGTCGTTCAGTTCCTCGTTGAGGTGCGCGATGAGGCTGGCCGTGCGCGCCAGCATGGGCACGCCCTTGAGCGCCGCGACCGGGAAGCCCACGCCCAGCAGCACCGCCGGGATCGCCCCGGAGACGTTGAGCTTGAGGTCCTTGCCGACGATGCCGGGGATGACTTCCTCCACCAGCTTCGCGATCTCGACGAAGCGCTGGCCCCCGCCCGCCTTGGCGGACACGCCGAACAGGGCGTCGACGCGGGGGTCGCGCCGCTTGTGTTCCGGATGGCCGTAGCCGGCGATGGCCTGCCTCTTCTCGCGGCGCGCCGCGACCACCGCCGTCGCCGCCGCGCGCAGGTCGCCGCCGCGCTTGCCCGCCTCTTCCTCGATCTCGACGTACAGGCGCCCCGCCGTTTCCGAGGCGCCGAGGATCACCGAGCCGGAACCGAGGATGCCGGCCGCCACCGCGCCCTGCATCGCGTCGGGCGCCGCCGCGAGCGTCATCCGCGCGGCCTGCACGCTGGGCACCAGCCCGTGCTCCGCGATCGCGACCAGCGTCGCGTTGAGCACCGCGCTCGCCGCCGCATCGGGCCTGCGCCCGGTGAGCAGCAGGTAGAAGTAGTCGCCGAAGTTGACCTGCCCGATCAGGTCGCGCGCCAGGTCGTTGCCCCGCACGACGATGGTGTCCTCGTCGGACGTGCAGATGGCCGAGCGCGGCACCGTGGCCTTGCCGATTTTCAAATGCTTCTCCCTCAGCGCCCCGACGGCACCAGCCTGAAGTCGTACTTCGCCGTGTAATAAGGCTTGCCCATCAGCCTCCCGTCCGGCGCCTTCCCCGGCTGGTGCTTCGGAAACTCCACGATCAGGCTGTTGCGCACCCCGAACACCGCATCCGAATCGAGGTAGGGGCTGTCCTTCACGAAGATGTGCGTCACCAGCTTCTCGTGGCCGGGCGCCTCCAGCATCATGTGCATGTGGCCGGGGCGGTTGAGGTGCCGGCCCATCTTCTCCAGCATCGCGCCCACCGGCCCGTCGCCCGGCACCGGGTAGTAGGTCGGCTTGATCGACCAGAAGCGGTAGTTGCCGTCGGCGTCGGTGCGGAACTGGGCGCGCAGCATCATCTGGTCGCCCTTCTGCATGTCGTAGAGGCCGCCCTCGTCGCCGGACCACACGTCCATCTGGCAGCCCGCGACCGGTCGGCCGGCGGTGTCGGTCACGCGGCCGTGGTACAGCGTCGGCTCGCCCAGGCCTTCGCCGATGTCCTCGCCGAGTTCGCGCTTCGGCGCGCCGGGCCAGAAGAAGGGGCCCTGCACGGTGGCCTCGGTCGGCTGCTCGCCGGGCCGGTCCGCCAGCGCCTTCGCGCCGCGCGCCTGGTCCAGCGCCACGACGAGCATCGAGAGCCCCAGCGTGTCCGACAGCAGGATGAACTCCTGGCGCTTCTCGTCGCACTTCTGGCCGGTGGCCGTGAGGAACTGGATGCCGGCCATCCACTCGTCCGGCGTCAGGTCCACCTCGCGCGCGAACGCGTGGGCGTGCTTCACCAGTGCCGTCATGATCTGCTTGAAGCGCGGATCCTTGCACTCGCCCATGCGGTCGATCACCGCCTGCGCGAAATCGCTCACTTCCAGTTGGGCCATGGCTCGTCTCCTTTTCGGCCGGATGATGGCCCGCGCTGACCAGCATGGAAAGTGATGAATTTCGACCGTTATGATCGATGCCATCGATCGCAACCGGACGAACCCTAGGATGGAACTGCGCCACCTCCGCTACTTCGATGCCGTCGCCGAAACCCTGAACTTCACCCGCGCCGCGGAGCGCCTGCACGTGACGCAGTCGACGCTGTCGCACCAGGTGAAGCAGCTGGAGGAGGAGCTGGGCACGCCCCTGTTCGACCGCAGCGGCAAGCACGTGCGCATGACGGAGGCCGGCGAGATCCTGCGCAGCCACATGACGCCGGCGCTGGAGCAGATCGACCTGGGCCTGCAGGCCCTGCGCGCGCCGGCACAGGCGATCACCGGCAGCATCCGCCTGGGCACCACCTCCAGCTTCAACACGCGCATGGTCCCGCAATGCGTGGCGACGCTGCTCAACCACTATCCCGGCATCGCCGTGTCGGTGGAGGAACTCGCGGCGGGACAGATCCTCAAGCGCCTGCGCTCGGGCCACCTGGACATCGCCGTGGCCTACCCGCCCGAGGAAGGCAGCGAGCTGTGGTTCGAGCCGCTGTACCGCGAGGAGCTGCGGCTGGTGGTCGGCATCGGCCATCCGCTCGCGCGCCGGCGGCGCGTGCGCATGGTGGAACTGCACAACGTGCGCCTCGTGCTGCTGCCGGCGCAGTTCCTCACCCGCAAGCTGCTGGACGAATGCTTCCAGCAGGCGGGCGCGAAGCCGCTGGTCGCGGCGCAGCTGAATTCGGTGGCCCCCATGATCGAGCTGATCCGCCAGACGGACCTGGCGGGCATCATCACGGAGACGGCCGTGTCGTCGTCGGCCGACCTGCGCGTGATCCCGCTGGAAGACCCGACGCCGATCCGCACGCCGGGGATGCTGTGGCCCAAGGGCGCGACGCGCTCGCCCGTGCTGAAGCACTTCGCGGAGATCATCCGGCGCGCGGCGGGCACGGCGGCCTGAGCGCGGTTACAAGCGCGAACAATCCGGGCAGGACGACCGGCGCGTCCGGCACGACCGGCGCCCTCCTCCGCCCGCGCGCGGGCTGCTCTACTCCTGAGCACAAACAGTCGTTCGGGAGTTCCAGATGTCCAAGGCAAGCGCGTCCCGCAAGCTTCTCCTGGCCGCCGCCCTCTCCGCAGGCTGGTGCTCCGCCCACGCCCAGGACGCCGAGCACCAGGCGCGCACGGGCGCCGTCACCGACGGCGTGTCCATGGCGGTCGGCTTCGCGGCCGGGGTCGCGGACGTGAACCCGGTCGTGCCGGTGCTCATGCTGGGGATGAAGGCGGTGACCTTCGAGTACACCAGCAGGCTGCCGGAAACGGAGCGTCCCGCGGCCTATGCCACTGCGGCCGCCGTGTGGCAGGGCACGGCCGTCAACAACGTGTGCATGACGGCCGCCGTGCTCACGGGCGGCGCCTTCCTGCCGGCATGCGTCGCCGCCGGCGTGGCCTGGGGCATGAAGACCTGGAACGACAGCGAGCGCGAGCGCCGCTTCTGGGAGCACTGCGCGATCGTGCGCGAGTTCGCGCAGCAGCCGGACTTCGCCTGCGTGTACCAGCCGGCGGACACCGAGCTCGCCGGGAGCGTGGAAGCGCCCGTCCTCGCGGCGCAGGACCTGGTCGCGCCCTAGGAGCCTGCCGCGATGGCCTAGCATCGCGGGCATGCAGCAACACATCGCCGTGATCGGGGCCGGGGTCGTGGGCCTCGCCTGCGCGGCCCAACTCGTGCGGCGCGGCGTGCGCCTCACCCTCGTCGATCCCTCCGAGCCGGGCGCTGGCTGTTCCTGGGGCAACGCCGGCTGCCTGAGCCGCGCCTCCATCGTGCCGGTCGGCCTGCCGGGCCTGTGGAAGAACGTGCCCGGCTACCTGCTCGATCCGGCCGGGCCCTTCCGCATCGACTGGCGCTACGCGCACCGCATCGCGCCCTGGCTGGTGCGGCTGCAGATGGCCAGCAAGCTCGCGCGCGTGCAGGCGATCGCCGCCGCGCTGCATCCGCTGCTGGACGCCTCCATCCGCGAATGGCGGCCGCTCGCGGAATGGGCCGGCGTGCCGGAGCTGGTGCGGCAGGAGGGCTACGGCTTCGTGTACGAGAGCGAGCAGGCCTTCCTGCGCGACCGGCTCGGGCGCGAGCTGCGCCAGGCGCACGGCGTGCGGATGGAGATCCTCACGGGCGGGCAGGTCCGGGAACTCGACCCGGCGCTGTCGCCGGCGATCACGCACATGACCTGGCTGCCGGAACAGGGCCACGTGCCGAATCCGCCGCGGCTGTCGAAGGCGCTGGCCGACACGCTGCGCGCCGCGGGCGCGGCCTTCCACGGGGCGGCGGCCACGGACTTCGCCTTCCGCGACGGCCGGGTCGCGCGCGTGCTGACCGAGGCCGGCGCGATCGACGTCGACGGCGTCGTGCTCGCCGCCGGCGCGCATTCGCGCGCACTCGCGGCGCGGCTGAAGTCGCGCGTGCCGCTGGACACCGAACGCGGCTACCACGTGATGCTGCCGCGCTCGGGCGCGGCGCCCCGTGTGCCGGTCTGCTCGGGCGAAGGCAAGTTCTTCGTCACGCCCATGGAAGACGGGCTGCGCGTCGCCGGCACGGTGGAACTGGCGGGCCTGCACGCGCCGCCCGACATGGCGCGCGCGCACCTGCTCGCCGGCCAGGCGAAGCGCATGCTGCCGCGGATCGACGCGACGGTGCAGTCGACGTGGATGGGGCGCCGCCCCTCCATGCCCGACTCGCTGCCCGTGCTGGGCCGCGCGCCGCGCGTGCCGAACGCGTACTTCGCGTTCGGCCACGGGCACGTGGGCCTGACGGCGGCCGCGCCGGGCGGGGCCGCGCTGGCGGACCTGGTCTGCACCGGCCGCGCGGCGATCGACCTCGCGCCCTACCGCGCCGACCGCTTCTCCTGAACCTCAGCCGCCCGGCTTCACGACCGTCACGCGCAGGTAGTTCGCCGCGATGACGGTGGTGTTCGGGTACTGGCTCTGGTTCTCGCGCTCGAACAGCGCGACCAGTTCGTCGCGCAGCCGGCCGTCCTTGCCCTGCTTCTGCGCCGCCTCGAAGGCGTTCATCGTCGGGCCGTAGTACAGGCGGAAGGCGTCGACGAACTCGGCCGGCGAACCGGCGAAGTCGAAGACGAAGCTGTCCTTCTCGCAGGCGATCGCCTCCTTCGGCACGCCCGCCGCGCCGAAGCGCTCCTCCACGTCCGCGGGCACGCCCCAGCGCATCGGGCTCACGAAGCCCGCCGGCGGCGGCGGCGCGTACGCGCTGCTGATCTTCAGCAGCTGCGCCACCATCGTCGGGTCGTCGGGGATCCAGTTGCCCATGACGATGCGGCCGCCGGGCCGCGCCACGCGCACCATTTCGCGGGCGACGTCGAGAGGCCGCGGCGCGAACATCGCGCCGAAGATGCTCAGCACGCGGTCGAAGCTCCCGTTCTCGACGCCGGACAGGTCGCAGGCGTCGCCGTGCAGCACGTGCAGGCGGTCGGCGAGGCCCGCCTCCCGCGCGCGCCGGTTGGCCGCCGCCACGAGCGGCGTCGAGATGTCGATGCCCAGCACCTCGGCGCCGAGCTGCGCGGCCGGCAGGGCCGTCGTGCCGTCGCCGCAGCCGAGGTCCAGCACCTTCATGCCGGGCGCGACGCCGGCCTTGCGCACCAGCGCCTCGCCGCTGGCGCGCATGGTCGCGGCGATGCGCGTGAAGTCGCCTTTTTCCCAGAGGGCCTGGTTCGGGTTCATGGCTTTCTCCTTTCGCTGGAAACCATCAGACGCGGATCACCTGGTCCTTCATGGAGTACAGGATGGCCGTCACCTCCCCGCGCGTGCCGGGGTCGATGCCGTTCTTGTCGAGCGCGCCGAGGATGTCGTCCATCACGGCGACGTATTCCTGCTCGCTGATGTTCATGCCCTTGTGCGCGCTCAGCAGGTCACGGCCGGTGTAGGCCTCGGGGCCGCCGCAGCCGGCGCAGAAGAACTGCACGGCCAGCTTGCGCGTGTGGTCCAGGTCCTTGGCGGTCCGGAAGCGCGGGCCGACCACCGGGTTGGCCAGGTGCGCGTCGATCACGTCGTGCACGATGCGGGTGATGCCTTCGGCGCGGCCGAGGCGGTCGTACAGGGAAACGGTGTCCGCGGTGCTCATGGTGAACCTCCTTGTCGATGGGGGATGGGAGGAGGCATGCTCCAGGGCGCGCGTTCCCGGAACGTTCCCGGCGCGCGCAGGCAGGAGGAAGTGCCATGGCCGCTCCGCAGTCCGCCACCCCGCCGCCCGGCCGCGTCAGCGTCCGGCTGCTCGGCGGTTTCGGCGTGCAGGTGGAAGGCGCGCCGCCCGCCGACGCGGCCGCGCTGGCGCGCCGCGCCCGCGAGTTGCTGCAGCTGCTGTGCCTGCAGCCCCAGCGGAGCCTGCCCAGCGAACAGGTGGTGGACACGCTCTGGCCGCACCTGGATCCGCACGCCGGCGGCGCCAACCTGCGCAAGGCGGCGCACCACGCGCGCCAGTTCGTCGGCCAGCCGGATGCGCTGGTGCTGCGCGGCGGGCGCGTCTTCCTGCTGCCCGGGCGCAGCGTCGACTGCGACGCGCTGCGCTTCGAGCAGGCGGCCGACGCGGCGCTCGCCGCCGGCGATGCGCAGGCCTGCCGCGCGGCCGCGGCCCTCTATGCCGGCGACCTGCTGCCGCTGGCGCGCTACGAGCCCTGGAGCGAGGCGCCGCGCCAGCGCCTGCGCGCCAAGTACCTGCGGCTGCTGCGCGAAGCCGGCGACTTCGAGCGCGTGCTGCAGGCGGAGCCCGCCGACGAACCCGCGCACCTGGCGCTGATGCGCGCGGAGCTGCGCGCGGGGCGCCGTTCGGCCGCGCTGCGCTGGTACGGGCACCTGCGCGACCAGCTGCAGCAGCTGGGGCTGCAGCCCGGGCCGGAAGCGCAGGCGCTGCAGCGCGAATGCAGCGAAGGCCTGCCCGGGCATGCGCCCGCCTTCGTGGGCCGGGCGCTGGAGCTCACGGCCGCGCTCGCGCTGCTGCAGGGCGCGGCGGCCGGCGGTCCCGCCTCAGCGGTGCTGCGCGCGCCTGCGGGCATGGGCAAGACGGCGTTCTGCCGGCGCCTCGCGCACGAAGCGCGCGGGCTGGGCTGGCAGGTCCGCGCCCTGCAGGCGGACGACTGGACGCGCCCCTATGGCCTCGCCACGGACCTCGTCGAGCCCTTGCTGCAGGAAGGCGGCGAGGCCGCGCGGCAGGCCGTCGGCGCGCATGGGCAGGCCGTGCTGGCGGCGCTCACCGCCGCGGCGCAGCCGGCGCCGCCGCTCGCGCTGCCGCTCGGGCGACACCAGGTCGCGGGCGCCGTGCGGCGCCTGCTGCTCGCCACGTCGGGCGGCCGCCCCGTGCTGCTGCTGGTGGACGACGCGCATGCGGCGGACGCGGGCAGCATGGAACTGCTGGTGCAGCTCGCGGCCAGCGGGCCGCCGCTCTTCGTGCTGCTCGCCGCCCGGCCCGCGCTGCCGGAACTGCTGCAGCGGCAGGTCGATCGCATGCTGCGCGCCGGCACGATGGCGGCGCTCGCGCTGCCGCCGCTGGCGCCGCAGGAGGCGGCGCTGCTCGCCGCGCGCGCCGCCGGCGACGCGCTGGCGCCGGAAGGCGCGGCGGCGATCGCCCGGTCCGCCGAAGGCCTGCCCTTCGCGGTGGTGGAACTGGCGCGTGCCGCCGGCGAAAGGCCGGGCGCCGGCGCGCCGCTGCCGCGCGACCTCGCGTCCGCCATCGCGCAGCGCCTGGCCGACGTGGAACAAGGCGCGCAGGAAGCGCTGCGCCGCCTCGCGCTCGCGGCGGAGGAGTTCGACGTGGACACGGCGCTGGCGCTGGCCGCCGATCCCGGCGCCGACGCGGGCGCGCGGCTGGACCGCGGGCTCGCGGCCGGCGTGCTGGCGGTGCGCGAGGGCCGCTACCGCTTCGGCCACGCGCTGCTGCGGCAGGCGCTGGTGGACGCCGTGCCGCCGCATCGCCGCAAGCCGCTGCACCGCGAGGTCGCGGCGCGGCTCGCGGCAGCGGGCGCGGCGCCGGGACTGGTGGGGCAGCACTGGCTCGCCGCCGGCGAAGTCGATCCCGCGCAGCCCTTCGTCCTGGCCGCGGCGCGCACGGCCTTCCGCCTGGGCGCCTGGCAGGACGTGCTGCGCCACCTCGAGCCGCTGCTCGCACGGCGCCCGCACGAGGCCGAGGCGCTGGCGCTGCGCGCCGAAGCGATGGACGCGCTCGGCCGCCCCGGCACGCTGGCCGCCTACGACGCCGCGGCCGCCGCCGCATCGGGCGAACAGGCGCAGGAACTGCGTGCCAAGCGGGCGCTCGCGCAGGTGAAGGCCAGCGATCCCGCGGGCGCCCTGGCCTACCTGCGCGACGTGCATCCCACGACCGTCGGCGGGCGGCTGGCCGCGGCGCTCGCGTACAGCGGCGCCGCCGCCCTGGGCTTCGGCGACGCGCTCGAAGGCACGCGACTCGCGCGCGAGGTGCGCCGCCTCGCGCTGGAAACGGGCGACGAGGGCACGCTGGTGATCGCCTCCTGGGCGCAGGCCGCGGCGGCGCACGCGCGCGGCGACCTGCACGGCAGCGTCTGGGCCGACCTGCGCGAGACCAGCCAGCTGCCGCAGCTCGCCGTGCGCGTGTTCGACGGCCACCTGTGCATGACGCAGCGCTTCCTCTACGGCTCGCGTCCCTATCCGGAGGTGATCGCCTTCGCCGACGCGCTCGCGGCCGAGGCGCGGCGCCTGGGCGCGGACCGCGGCCACGCGTTCGCGGTGACGCTGCGCGGCGAGGCCCGGCTGCTGCACGGCCAGCTCGAGGCGGCGGAGGAGGACCTGCTCGCCGGCGGCCGCCTCCACCACGCGATCGGCGGCGCCACCGGCGAGGCCCTGGCGCTGCAGCGCCGCTCCGAGCTCGCGTTCTACCGGGGGCAGCGGGAGCAGGCGCGCGCGCTGCTGGACGAGGCGCTGGACGTGGCGCGCGCCTCCGACGTCGGCTTCCACCTGCTGGACCGGATCTACGGCACGCGCATCGCGATCGCCCGCGACACCGAGGCGGCGCTGGGCGTGGTGGAGGAAGCCGATGCGGCCGTGCGCGGCCCGCTGGAAACCTGTCCGGGCTGCCGCATCACGTTCGCGATCCCGGCGACGATCGCCTCGGCGCGGGCGCGCGAGACCGAACTCGCCGACGGCCACCTGCGCGCGTCGGAATACCTGGCCAACGTGGTGATGAAGCTGCCGGCCTGGCACGCGGCGCTGCACGAGGCGCGCGCGCACGTGGCGCTCGCGCGGGGCGACACCGCCTCGGCGGGCGAGGGATTCGCGCGGGCCGCGCAGGGCTTCCGCGCGGCCGGCCAGCCGCTGGACGCGCAGCGCTGCAACGCGGCGGCGGCGCGCGAGCTGCGCTGACCGGGAACGTTCCGGGAACGCCCCGGCGCCATGCTGGGTGCGGCAGGTGCATTCGCACCTCGCAGCAAGGAGAAGCCATGACCGCCCACCAGCCAACGATGTCGCGCCCTGCCGGGGCGCTTCCCGCACGGCCGCTGCCGCCGGAGACGCTCGCCATGGTCGAGGACATGCTCGCGCAGGCCTTGCACTGCCTGCGCGAGGCCGCGGCCCCGCCCCGCGACGCGCCGGATGCCGGCGCGCTGGAGTACGACTCCTGGCTGGCCGCGCTGCGGCGCTGAGCCCCCACCGCGCCCAGGCCCGCGGCGACGGGATCAACCCATCTGCATTTCCTTCTTCAGGCTGGAGATCTCGTCGTGCGCGCGCTGCACCGCCTGCTGCGTGCGCTGGTCGACGCTGCTGCCGGCGCTGCGGCAGGCCTGCATGGCGCGGTCGCCGGTCTGCTCCATCTGCATCACCTTCTGCTTGATGCCGTCCTGGCCCATCTGCTGCTGGCTGCCGGCTTCCTGCTTCACCTGCCTGGCCTGCTGGTGCAGGGAATCGACCTGCTGGCGCAGCTCGCCGGGCACCGAGCCCTGCTGCACGCACTTCATCGCCTCGTCGGCGCATTCCTCGATCCGGTTGATCCGCTGCTGGAGTTGTTCGGTCTGCATCGTTCGCTCCTGTTTCATGCTGTTCGTGAAGACCCATTGCAGCGCGCATCGCGCGGCCGGTCTGCCGGATGCGGGCGACGCGCGCCTGTCGGGCGGCGTCGACACAGCGGCGTCACCGCTCGCCCATGTGCAGCCAGTCCGCCTCGCCGAGCCGCTCCATGAAGGCGGCGACCCGGCCCAGCTTGCCGTGCCGCTCGGCCCACTCGAGGTACTCGCGGAAGAACAGGCGCTTCTGCAGCGAGGACAGCTTGCTCCAGAGCCACCGTTCGACCGGCGGCGGCGGCAGGTCGTCCGCACCCGGTCCGCCGAGCTCGTGATAGAGCTGCGTCCACAGCGCCGGTTGCGGGCAGACACGGTTGTTGCGGCGCGCGACGACCATCAGGGTATCGGCGCCCAGCGGCCCCAGGGGCGTGCGGGCCGGCGGCGGCTCGACGCTGCGCGCGCCGGTGGAGAGCGGCGCGGGCGCCGACGGTTCGGTCGGCGCGAACGCCGCATCGAGCTCGCGCTTCGCCTCGTGCCAGAGTTCCCACGTCGAGTCGCCGCCTTCCCGCACCTCCGGGACGGGCAGGGAGTCGAGCCACGTGGCCGGATAGGGTTGCTGCTGCGGGGGCCTCTTGTCGCCGGGCCCGTCGTTGTGCCGTCGTGCCATGGGCCCAAGTTAGGACCGGCCGCGCGGGGCCGGCGTAGGCCGCAGCCCAAGATCGCGCCCCGAGGATGACGGCACGGCGGCCGCGGACCGTGAAGCAAGGCACACTTCGCGCACATGGCAGCCCCGTTCAACTACCGGCATCTCCACTACTTCTGGGTCGTCGCCAAGGAAGGCGGCATGGCGCGCGGCGCGGCGCGGCTCGGTGTCGCGGTGCAGACCGTCAGCGCGCAGGTGCGCGCGCTGGAGCAGGACCTCGGCTACGCATTGTTCAAGCCGGCGGGACGCGGCGTCGCCCTCACCGAGGCCGGCGTGGCGGCCATGGCGCATGCCGACCAGATCTTCCAGCTGGGCGAACAGCTGCCGGCTGCCGTGCGCGATGCGGCGACGGGCCAGGGACTGCGGCTCGCGGTGGGCATTCCCGACGCCCTGCCGAAGCTGGTGGTGCGCCACCTGCTGGAGCCCGCGGTGGAAGACCCGCGCGTGCGCCTGCTGTGCCACGAGGACGAATTCGACCGCCTGCTCGGCGACCTCGCCCTGCACCGTCTGGACATCGTGCTGTCCGACCGCGCGGCGCCGCCGAACCCGAACCTGCGGCTGTACAGCCACGCGCTGGGCGAGGCGCCGCTCGCATGGTTCGCGCCGGTGTCGCTGCTGCCCAGGCGCGCGCGGCGCTTTCCCGACCTGCTGTCCGAGCTGCCGCTGCTGCTGCCCACCGGCCATTCCGCGGTGCGCCCGCGGCTGGACCAGTGGTTCGAGCGGCAGGGATGGCGTCCGCGCATCGCCGGCGAATTCGAGGACAGCGCCCTGCTCGCGGCCTTCGGCCGCAGCGGCATGGGCGCGTTCCCCGCCTCGCGCTGGTCGCACGCGGAGCTGCTGAAGGATCCGGGCATCCGCCTGCTCGGGAACTGCCCCGAGCTGGTGGAGCACTTCTACCTGATCACGGCGGAGCGCCGCATCCAGCATCCGCTGGTGCAGCGCCTGCTCGTCCAGGCCGCCAGGCGCTGAGCGCCTACTGCGCCTGCTGGATGCCCGCGATCACCCAGCCGCCGGCGCCGGTGCGCGGCTTGGTGAGGTGCCACACCTCGTCGAGGTCCTCGGGCTCGGCGCCCGGCTGCTCGCGCACGCTGCCGGTGAAGCGCACGCTGACGACGTACTGCGCCGGTTCCTCCACGGCTTCCAGCACCTGCGCCTCGAGGCCGAACACCTCGGTGCGCTGCGTGCTGCCCGCGGGACGCGATTCGACCTCGTCGCGCACCACGTCGTACATCTCCGGCGTCAGGTAGTCGCGCAGGCGCTGCAGGTCCCCGGCGTCGTTGGCCGCCTGCAGCATCAGGAACTGCGTCTTCGCCTTGCGCACGAAGCCTTCCACGTCGAAGCCGGCCGGCACGGGGCCGCCCACGGCCGGCGCCGCGAGGCCGGAGCCGATGCGCGAGCCGATCAGCGATCCGGCCTGCGACTGCGGCTGCGTCTCGCTCGCGCGGAACAGGCCCGGGGGCGCGCCGGCGGCGGCGCCGCCGAAGGGCGTGCCCTGCGCCGCGGCGCGCTTGCGCATCACCATCCCGATCACCGCGAGCACGGCCATCCCGATCAGCACGATCGTCAGCACGTTGGCCAGCCCCTCGCCGAAGCCGAGGTGCGACGCGAGCGCGGCGATGCCCAGGCCGGCGGCGAGGCCGGCGATCGGGCCCATCCAGCTGCGGCGGGGCGCGGCGGCCGCGGTGCCTGCCGCTGCGGGGGCCGTGGCCGGTGCCGCCTGCGTCGGCGCACGCTGCACGCCCGCGGGCGGGGTGGACGGCGGGGTGACGGCCTGGCGCTGGATGCCGCTGGAGCGCACGCCGCCCAGGCGCCGGGCCTCGGCGTCCAGCGCCACGCCCATGCCCACGGCGAGTACCACGGCGAACAGTGCCGCTGCCTTCTTCATTCGATTCTCCTGAGTTCGTGATGCGAGCCACCAAAATAGCGGCGGCAGGCCCGAGGAAAAAGCAGAGAAAAGCTGCAGCTCGTTCAGGAAAAACCGAAGTGGGCGAAGCGCGCGGTTCAGCGGCCGGGAGCGAACAGCGCGTTCAGTTCCGCGCCGGACGCGGCGGCGGCGAAGCCGTCGAAGCGGCCTTCGCTCGCGATCGCCTGCGCCGCCCGCATGAACCCGCCCCAGGCCGAGCGCGCCATCGCGCCACCGACGCTCACGCGCCGCACGCCCAGCGCCTCGATGTCGCGCAGGGTGAGGTCGGTGGCGAAGCCGACCAGCAGGTTGACGGGCTTGGGCGCGACCGCGGCGACGACGGCGGCGATCTGCTCGCGCGTGCGGATGCCCGGCGCGTAGAGGCAGTCGGCGCCGGCTTCGGCGTAGGCCTGCAGGCGGCGGATCGCATCGTCGAGGTCGGGACGGCCGACGAAGAAGTTCTCGGCGCGGCCGACCAGCAAGGCCTCGCCGCCCCATTCGTCGACGGCGGCGCGGGCCGCGCGCATGCGCTCGACGGCCTCGGCGATGTCGCGCAGCGGCGCGCCGGGGTCGCCGGTGGAGTCCTCGATCGAGATGGCGGCGATGCCGGTGTCGAGCGCGCGCCGCACGTTGCGTGCGACGCCGGCGGCATCGGGCGCGAAGCCGGCCTCGAAGTCCGCATTCACGGGCAGCGGCGTGGCGTCGACGATCTCGCGCAGGTGCACCAGGACCTCGTCGACCGACATCTGCCCGTCGGCCTTCGCATGGCGCCATGCTGCGCCGGAGCTGGTGGTGGCGAGCGCGCGGAAGCCCAGCTTCTGCAGGTAGCAGGCGCTGCCGGCATCCCACGGATTCGGGATCACGAAGCAGCCGGACGCATGCATGCGCCGGAACGCCTGCCGGCGCGCGGACACTTCCTCGGGTGAAAGCATGGGGCCTCCTTCCTTCGCGATGAAGGAAGGATTCTGCGCCCCGCTGCAGGACCCCTACAGGTCGTGGTGGCAGCCGCCGAGGCCGGCGGCCTTGCGCACGTCCGGGCTGGTGGGCACGCCGTCGTCGACGCCCAGCGCGGGACCCGCGCCGCTGGTGGCCGTCGAGATCGCCTCGGTCTTCAGGACCACGGGGACGACGGCTGCCTTCGGCGGCTGCGCGGCCGCTTCCTGCGGCACCGGCGCCGGCGTCACCAGCGCGGCGAGCGCCAGCCCGCCGACCAGGGCCGCGCCGAGGGCGCCGGCCCAGCGCGGCGGCACGCGCAGCGGTGGCGCATGCTGCGTGGCGCCGCCGGGCTCGCCGGCGGCGGAGGCATCACGTACGAGGTGGCACATGGCAGGCTCCTTCGCGCGAGGTCCTGGGTCCTCGCTCCTGCCAGTATGGTGCGCCGCCGGCGCGATGCAAGCGAAAGCATACGCCGCCACAGTCGCGCTGCATTCGCAGGGTGGCGGTGAGCGCAGCGAACCCCACCGCCGGTGTTCAGTTTCCCAACCCCATCGCCCGAGTGATCTTCTCCCCCGAGGCGCGCAGCCGCCGCAGGTCGGACCCCAGGTCGCCCGCCAGCAGCTGGCCGTGGCGCTTGCGCCAGCGGCCGGCCACCATCACGCTGTCGATGTTGGCAAGCGAAGCCTGGAACACCACGCTGCTGACCGGGTCGTGCACGGGCTGCATGTTGAGGTCGCTCGCGCGGACGAGCACGAGGTCCGCCTGCTTGCCCGGCGCCAGCGTGCCGATGCGGTCCAGCTGCTGCAGCATGCGCGCGCCCTCCACCGTCACCCAGGCCAGCGCTTCGCGCGTGGTGATCGTCGACGTGGGCGGGATGCTGCCGTGCTGCTCGCGGTGCGCCACGTTGTCCAGGCTGCGCTGGATGCCCAGCGCGATGCGCGCCTGCGTCAGCATGTCGCCCGACAGCACGCTCTCCAGGTCCACGCCCAGCGAGGGCGCGCGCCCGAAGCCGCGCAGGCGGCCGGTGAGCGGATGGCCGTGGCCTTGCGACATCTCGCTTTCCGCGGCGGCGGAAAAGCTCATGCCCAGCTCGCAGAAGCGCCGCAGCTGCGCGTCGTCGAGCGCATGGCCGTGCACGATGTTCACGTGCGGCCCGAGCAGCCCCTCGGCCTCCAGCCGCTGCCAGCCGTCGGGCGAGCGGGCCGGTCCGCCGCCCTGGTGCAGCGAGGCGATGACGCCGAGCTCCCGGGCCATGCGGAAATCGTGCAGCGCGACGTCCAGCGTCGAATAGTGCGGCCCGAGCACGGCGGCATGCACCGACAGGAGCGCGTGGCCCTGGTGCGCCTTCAGCAGGCGTTCCAGCGCGCGCCGCGGGTGCGGCACTTCCCAGAACGGCGCCTCGCCCGGCTTCGGGTCCGGCTTGGGCGTGCCGTGGAAGAAGGCGGCGCGGATGCCGGTGGACAGCAGGCCCTCGATGGCCGCGTCGTCGTGGTCCGGCGTGGGGTTGTTGTGGCACCAGTCGACCAGCGTGGTGGTGCCGCAATTCAGCTGGTTGAGCGCGCCCATGCGCGTGGCGATGAACAGGTCCTCGGGCGCGAAGGCCGCGGCCAGGCCGGCGTGCATCTTGCGGAAGTACTCCAGCAGGGTCCAGTTCGCCGCCACGCCGCGCAGCGCCGTCTGCCAGGTGTGCATGTGCGCGTTGACGAGGCCGGGGATCAGGATGAAGCCGCTGGCGTCCACCGGTTCCGCGTCTTCGGCCTCGATGGCCGGCGCGATCGCGGCGATGCGGTCGCCGCGCACCAGCAGGTCGCCTTGCGGCAGGTCGCCCTGCCTGTCCATCGTGACGATGGCGGCGCCGCGGATCAGGGTGTTGGACATGGCTCCTCCGTCGGCGCGGGTGCGAGCCCGGCCCGGCCCCCACTGTAGGGCCAGCCTATGATTTGGCCAAGCACCGGAGGAGCGTGGCGGATGGCGGACACCCTGGACACCGAGGTCCTGGTCGCGGGCGGCGGCCCTTGCGGGCTGATGCTCGCCAACGAGCTGGGGCGGCGCGGCATCGCGACGCTGCTGGTGGATGCGAAGCCCTCGACGGCCTTCAACCCGCAGGCGAACGCCACGCAGGCGCGCACCATGGAGCACTTCCGCCGGCTCGGCTTCGCGCAGGAGGTGCGCGCGCTGGGCCTGCCCGCGGACCATCCGACCGACATCGCCTACTTCACCCGCTACACGGGGCACGAGCTGGCGCGCCTGTCGCTGCCCACCGCGGCGCAGGCCGTGCGCAACGTGCGCACGATGGGCGGCTCCTGGAGCGCGGCGGAACTGCCGCATCGCGTGTCGCAGAAATTCGTGGAGCAGGTGCTGCGCCGGCACGCCGAGGCGCACGCGGCGAACTCGATCCGCTACGGCTGGAAGCTGCTGGAGTTCCGCGACACGGGCGAACACGTCGAGGCGCTGGTGCAGCCCGCGGCGGGCGGCGCGGCGCAGCGCGTGTGCGCGCGCTTCCTCGTGGGCGCCGACGGGCCGCGCAGCCCGGTGCGCAATGCGCTGGGCATCGCCTGGGGCGGCGCCAGCGGCGTGCGGCGCGACTTCATGGGCGGGCAGATGTTCGCCGTGTACCTGCGCGCCCCGGGCTTCTACGACGTCTTCCCGCACGCGCGCGCCTGGATGTACGTCTCGGTGAATGCGCAGCGGCGCGCCTTCATGGCCTCGGTGGACGGGCAGTCCGAATTCGCCTTCCACGCCGCCGTGCACCAAGGCGAGGACGCGGAGGCCTGGGGCGAGGACGATGCGCGCCGCGTGTTCGCGCAGGCGCTGGGGCGCGAGATCCCCATCGAGGTGCTGTCCTGCGGCACCTGGACGGCCGGGCACTCGCTGGTCGCGCAGTCCTTCGGCCGCGGCCGCGTGTTCATCGCCGGCGACGCCGCGCACCTGTTCACGCCCACGGGCGGGCTGGGCTACAACACGGCGGTGGAAGACGCGGTGAACCTCGGCTGGAAGCTGGCGCAGGTGGTGCGCGGCGCCAGCCCGTCGGGGCTGCTGGACAGCTACGAGCGCGAACGCCGGCCGCTCGCGCTGCGCAACACCGCGTATGCGCAGCGCTTCGCCGACTCGGTGGGCCTGTTCCCGGCGCGCCCCGAGCTGGAGATGGAAGGCCCCGAGGGCGAGGCCGCGCGGCGCGAGGCGAGCGCGCACCTGGACGCGCACGTGCGCATGGAGTTCAACATCCCCGGCGTCACCTTCGGCGGTCGCTACGACGGCTCGCCCGTGATCGTGCACGACGGCACGTCACCGCCGCCCGACACGGCCAACAACTACGTGCCGACCGCCTGCCCGGGCGGGCGCCCGCCGCATGCCTGGCTGGCCGACGGACGCTCGCTGTACGACAGCTTCCATCCGGAGTGGACGCTGCTCGCGCTGGGGCCGCAGCCGCCCGACACCGCCGGTTTCGAGCAGGCCGCGCGGGAACTGGCGCTGGACCTGCGCGTGGTGCACCATGGCGACCCGGCGCTGCGCGCGCTGTACGAGGCGCCGCTGGCGCTGGTCCGGCCCGACCAGGTGGTGGCGTGGCGCGGCCAGCATGCGCGCGATGCCCAAGGCATCCTTCGCATTGCGAACGGAATCGCGTAGGCTGGCGGTGAGCGCAGCGAACCCCAGCATCTTCCCGAGGAGGAGCCCCCGATGTCCCGCGTCCGCGTCCTGGCCTTCACCCTGTCCCTCGACGGCTACGGCGCCGGCCCGCGCCAGACCCCGCAGGAGCCCATGGGCGTCCGCGGCGAGACGCTGCACCGGTGGATGCTCCCGACCCGCACCTTCCGCACCATGATGGGCGCCGAGGGCGGCAGCACCGGCGTGGACGACGACTTCGCGCGCCGCAGCTTCGACAACGTCGGCGCCTGGATCCTGGGCCGCAACATGTTCGGGCCGGTGCGCGGCCCGTGGCCGGACGAGGAATGGAAGGGCTGGTGGGGCGACACCCCGCCCTACCACGTGCCGGTGTTCGTGCTGACGCACCACCCGCGCGCTTCGCTGGCCATGCAGGGCGGCACGGTCTTCCACTTCGTGACCGGCGGCATCCACGAGGCGCTGGAGCAAGCCCGCGCCGCGGCGCAAGGCAAGGACGTGCGCATCGGCGGCGGCGTGTCCACCGTGCGGCAGTACCTGCAGGCCGGCCTGGTGGACGAGATGCACCTGGCGATCTCGCCGACCGTCCTGGGCGGGGGCGAATCGCTGCTGGCCGGCATCGACCTGCCGGCCCTGGGCTTCCGCTGCAGCGAGCACGTGGGCACGGAGGCCGCGCTGCACGCGGTGCTGACGAAGGGCTAGAACCGCATCCCCACGCTGAGCGTATACACGTCCGGATCCAGCCGCGTATCGATCTTCTGGCCCGAGTTGAGCGTGGCCGTCGTCTTCAGGAAGGTGCGCGCGTAGTGCAGGTCCACGAAGAAGCGGTCGGTCAGCATCGCCGTCACGCCCAGCCCGATCGACCAGCCGAAGCGCGAGTCCACGTCCAGCTGCGTGCCGCCCGCCGGGCTGATCGGGTTCACCGCGTTCAGCGTCGCGCTGCCGCGCTCGCCGTAGAAGTAGGCGTAGGTGATGCCCGCGAGCGCGTACGGCCGGATGCGCGCCGTCGGCTCCAGGAAGCGGTACTGCCCGAACACGCTGACCGGCAGCACGCGCGTGGAGCCGATGCGGCCGACGCCGCGGATCGCCCCGGCGCCCTCGATGTCGTGCTCGAAGCCGAAGCCGATGGGCACTTCCACGGACCAGTGGTCGGTGAGCATGCGGCCGATGAACAGCGTCGGCTGCGTGTCGGCATCGACCTCCACGCGCGTCCCGGGCGCCGACGGCGGCGAGAGGTTGCCGCTGTCGGTGTTGGGCGCGATGCGCGTGACGCCCACGCCACCGTACCAGGTGCCGGCCACCTGGGCCTGCGCGGCGCCGCCCGCGGCGAGCAGCAGGGCGGCCGCAGCGGCCGTCGCGACGTTCTTCTTGTGCATGGCGTTTCCTTTGTTCGTGGTGCGGTCAGAGCCAGCCGGCCCGCGCGATCGCGCGGCTGACGGAGGCGGCGAGCAGCCGGTGGCCGAAGGGCGTCGGGTGGAAGCCGTCGGAGAAGGCCCAGGTCTGCCACCAGCCGGCGGCGAGGCCGGTCGGTGGCGCCGCATCCAGCGCCGCGGAGGTGCAGGTCTGGAAGTCGTAGGTCGGCAGGCCGGAAGTGTCCGTGCCGGTGACCGGGCAGGCCGCCTGCGTCGCGTTGCTCAGGCCGTAGGCCGCCGGATGCGCGACCTCGTCGGTGAAGTCGTCGTGGAAGGGGACCAGCGCGACCCGCTCGTCGCCGCCGATGCGCGCTTCCAGGCGCGCGTTGAAGGCGCTGATCCACTGCTGGATGGCGCCTTGCAGGGCGGCCGCCGCGGCGGCGCCCTGCGCCTGTCCCACGCCGGCGAGCACGGCCTGGAAGCGCGGCGTGAGCGTGATGTCGGGCATGTCGAGCACGACCACGTGCGTCGCGCCCGCGTCCAGCGTGTTGGTCTTGATCGCCTCGTAATAGGTGTCGGCCAGCGCCTGCATGTACATGCCGGCGAGGATGGCCGCGCCGTTGGCTTGCGGCAGCGTGTCGGCGATGGTGGTCGCGTCGAGCTGCTGCGCGAGGAAGGCCTGGTAGTTGGTGACGCCCGCGCCGCCCGCCGCCGCGCCGAGGTAGGCGCCGACCAGGTCCGCCGCGTCGTTGCCGCCGCCGTCGACCAGCACCAGGTCGGTGGCGCTCCAGGCGCCGCCGTTGGCCTGCAGCGCCGTGGCGAGCTGCAGCGGCACGGAAAACGGCGCCGAAGCGCCGCCATTCGATGCCGGGTTGACGATGCGCCCGCCGCCCACGGCGAAATTGGTGCAGCCCGCCGTGGTGTTGGCCACGAAGGTGGTGCCGTTGAACACGTAGAAGTTGCACTGCGTATCGATGCCGAAGTTCCGCGCCACGATCTGCGGGAAGATCGGGAAGCCCGCGGCGGGATCCGCCGCGTTCTGCACCGTGAACTTCAGGCCGAAGGTGCCGACGTCGGCGAGGCTGTCGCCCGCGACGGTGACCTTCCGGATGTCCGAGCGCGGGCCGTCCGCCCCGCCGCCGCCGCCGCAAGCCGCCAGCAGTGCCGCCGCGGCGAACGCGGCAGCCAGCAGGTGGAGTCTTCTTCGTGTTTGCATGTCGTCTCCAGCTCAGGAAAGGGAAAAGGAATCGGTCAGCGGTCCCGCAGCATGCGCCCGAGCGCGAGGAACGCGGGCAGCGTGATGGGGTCGTTGGCCGCGCTCGCCGCGACGGGGTGCGAGGCGAAGCGGGCGATGACGAGGTCCGCGTCCGGCGCGACGTACAGGCGCTGGCCGTGGATGCCGCGCGCCTCGAAGGCGCCCAGCTCGTTGTGCGTCACCCACCACATGCTGCGGTAGGAATAGCCGGGCAGCAGCGTGTAGCCCGCCTTGGCGAACTTCTCCGGGTCGCTGCCGCGGCGGATGTCCGCGATCACTGCCGGCGGCAGCACCTGCCGGCCGTTCCAGTCGCCATCGCGGCGCATCAGCTCGCCGAAGCGCGCGAGGTCGCGCAGGGTGGCGCAGAGGCCGCCGCCGCCCATGGGCACGCCGATCGGATCCACCGAGAGGTAGCCATCCTGCTCGCAGCCGAGCGGCGTCCACAGGCGCTCGGAGAGCATCTGCGCGAGCGGCTCGCCGGTCACGCGCTTCATCACCCAGCACATGAGCTCGGTGTTGACCGTCTTGTACGCGAAGGCCTCGCCGTGCCGGCCCTCGGGACGCAGCGTGCGCAGGTAGTCGTAGAAGCTGGCGGGGCCCGCGTAGCCGGCCGGCCGCGGCCGCAGGCCGCCGGCGCGCGAGTAGTCCCAGATCTGCGCCTTCGGGTCCGCGTAGACCTCGGAATAGGCCACGCCGATCTGCATGTCCATCAGCTGGCGCAGCGTGGCGTCCTCGTAGGCCGTGCCCTTCATCTCCGGCAGCCAGTGCGGGATGCGCTGCGTCTCGTCCAGCACGCCGTCGTGCACCAGCGTCGCGCACAGCGTCGCCGCGTAGGACTTGGTGATGGAGAAGCAGCTGTGCGGGACGTGCTGCTCCAGCGCGCCGAAGTAGCGCTCGTAGATGCGCCGGCCGCGGTACAGCACCAGGATGCCGTCGGTGTAGGTGTCCGGCAGCGAGGCGTCCCAGCGGCGCGCGCGCCCCTGCATGTCGGTGAAGCGCAGCGCGTCGATCGCGTCCTCGGTGATGCTGCGCGCCTCGGCGAAGCGGCTGGGCGGGCCGGCGCCGCGCCAGACGTTCACGGTGGGCACCAGCTCGCGCATGTGCGAGAGGCTCCAGCGGATCTGCGGGAAGTCCAGGAAGCGGTCGTCCGCGAAGCGCACGAGCTTGTCCGCCGGCGGCGGCGCGCCTTCCATCCACCCGAGGCGGCGCGGGTCGGAAGCGAGTCCGTCGGGGTAACGGACGCCGTCGAATTCCAGGGTGCGTTCTTCCATCGCCAGCCCTTTCCTGAATGGCAGGCGAGCGTACAGGAAAACGCGGCTTATGCGTGAGGGCGGCGGCCCTCGAAGGCGTCCTGCAGCAGCTGCCGCAGCGCCGGGCGCTCCAGCGGGCGCGGGTTGGGATAGGGGGTCCGCAGGGCGATGTCGCAGGCACGGTCGAGCTGGTCGGCCGGCATGCCGACGTCGCGCAAGGCCACGGGCGCACCGTTGTGGCGGGCCAGGTCGTACACCGCCTGGGCGGCGCTGCGGCCCTCCAGCGCGCGGGCGATGCGGGCCATCGCCTGCGGCGCGGCGGCGGCGTTGTAGGCGAGCGCGTGCGGCAGCACGATGGTGTGCGTCTGCGCATGCGGCAGGTCGAAGCTGCCGCCCAGCGTGTGGCACAGCTTGTGGTGCAGGGCCATGCCCACGTTGGCGAGGACGATCCCGCACAACCAGGCGCCGTAGAGCGCCTCGCCGCGCGCATCCAGGTCCTGCGGGTTCGCGCGGATGCCCGGCAGGGCGCGGCCCAGCGCCCGGATGCCCTCCTCCGCCATCAGGTCCATCACGGGGTTGGCGTCGGCGGCGTACAGGCCTTCGGCCGCATGGGCGATCGCGTTGATGCCGCTGGTGACGCTGAGCGCGACCGGCAGCGTGAGCGTGAGCTCGGGGTCGTAGATCACGGTGCGCGGCAGCACCCGCGCGTCGCGGCCGGTCTTCTTGAGGCCGCCTTCGGTGATGCCGTAGATCGGCGTCATCTCGCTGCCGGCATAGGTGGTGGGGATGGCCAGGATGGGCAGGCCGGAATCGAGCGCGATCGCCTTGCCCAGCCCGGTGGTGGAGCCGCCGCCGACGGCGACGGCGCAATCGGCGCCCAGCGCGCGGGCGCGTTCGCGGGCTTCGCGCGCCACCTCGATCGGCACGTGCATCGCGGCCCCGTCGAAGATGCCGGCCGCGCGCTCGCCCAGCATGTCCGCGACGCGCTCGGCGGATGCGCGCTGTTCCGGCGTCGACAGCACCAGCGCGCGGCGCGCGCCCAGGGCCTCGATCTCGGCGCCCAGGCGGGCGAGCGCGCCGGCGCCGAACACGACGCGCCCGGGCTGGCCGTTGTAGGTGAAGCTGCGCATCAGCCCTCCAGCCCGTCGCTCAGCGCGACGTTCTCGGGCTTCAGCTCCAGGCCGGCATCGCGCGCCGTCTCCTGCAGCAGCACGGCGAAGTCGATGTCGCCGTGGCCGCGGCCGACGAGCCGCGCGACCGATTCGCGCGTGGCCGCCGCGGCCGGCATGGCGACGCCGTGCGCCTTCGCGGCGCCCATGCCGAGGTCCATGTCCTTCAGCAGCAGCTGCGGCGTGAAGGTCACCTGGTCGAAGGACAGGTTGGCCAGCATCGGCGTCTTGTAGCGCGTGTACATGGAACCCAGCACCGATTCGTTGATGCTCTCCAGGAACACGTGGCGCGGGATGCCGGCCTTCTCGGCCAGCACCGTGATCTCGCAGAGGTTCTGGATCACCACGCCGAACATGGTGTTGTGGGCGATCTTCCAGATGCGGGCCAGCTCGCCCTCGCCCACCCACATGGCCTTGCGGCCCATCGCGGCCAGGTAGGGTTGCGCCTTGTCGTAGAGGGCGCGCGGCCCCGAGGCGACGATCAGCAGCTTGCCGGCCTTGGCGACCTTGGCGTTGCCCGACACGGGCGCGCACAGGTAGGCGACGCCCATCGCCTCGAGCCGTGCGCGGATCTCGGCGGAGCCTTCCTGCGAGATCGAGGAGCTGTCCACCACGACCTGCGGCTTGTGCGTGCCGGCGACGAGGCCGCCCTCGCCGAAGAGGACGTCCTTCAGGTCGTCCGTCGTGGAGACCATGGTGAAGACCACGTCGCAGCGCGCGAGCTCGCTTCGCTCGCGCACCACCTCGGCGCCGTAGGCCGCGAGCGGCTCCGCCTTGGCGCGCGTGCGGTTCCACACGCTGGCGGAGAAGCCCGCCTTGAGCAGCCGCGTGACCATCGCCTGGCCCATGCGGCCCAGCCCGATCCATCCCACCTGGTTTGCCATGCTGGTCCCTTTCTTGCTGGACGCAGTGTCGGGCGCAAAGCACGCGATGGCAAGCCGGAAACGTCATCCCCGCGGAGGCGGGGGGTGGTCTCAACCGGTCAACGCAACAGAATCGAACTGTTGCGGAGACCGAGATGAGAAAGATGAGGGCA